>NZ_MJGR01000021.1:0-69824 GCF_001865105.1 Curtobacterium sp. MCBA15_016 | reverse complement strand
CACCGCCAAGATCAAGTAACGCTTCCACGCCAGGGACGACCGCAGCACCGCGCCACGAGCGCGGTGCTGCGGTCGTTCCCGTGTCCGGGGGCGGTCCAGGAGGCGCGGATCACCTCACCGACGTCGGCGCCACCACCGCCGTGGTCGGTCCGCCTCGGCAGCGGCCCGGTCCGCGGCCACCTGCGCCTCGGTCGCCAGTCGCTCCTGCCGACGCGCTCGCCAGCCGGCGACCTCGGTCTCGACGTCTCGGAGCGGCGTCACCACCGGCGGCCCACCGAGGAGCTGCCGGCGGGCCTCCTTCACGCGGGCGTTGAAGTCGTCGAGCACGGCACGGACGTCGGCCTCGGCGGAGAGGGCGTCGAGGTGCTCGTCGAGCTCGGCGTCCTCCTTCCGCAGCGCCAGGGCGGGCGGGGCGATCCCGGTGATCTCCTCGCGCTCGATCTTCGCCTTGATCCACCAGTCGGGGTCGTGGCGTCCGTCGTTCCCCGGGAGCCGCTTGCCGTGGTACGGGTTGCCCTCGAAGACACCCCGACGCTCGGCCTCCTCGATCTGGGCCCGAGCGTGCGCCGCGACGTCGGCGGCCTTCAGGAGCCGACGCTCCTCGCGCACCTCGTCGGGGTCGAGGGAGCCGCGTTCGATCTCGCTGTCCACGAGCTGCTGGTACCGGTAGCGGGCGGCCCGTCGCAACCGGTCCATGCGTGCATCGACGTCGTTCATGACCCCTCCATGATCACTCCCCGGAGCGCTCCTCGCCAGCGACCTCCTCGATCGTGAGCGCTGCCTGGATGAGCGCCAGGTGCGACAGCCCCTGCGGGATGTTGCCCATGAACGTGCCGTCCTCGCTGATCATCTCGCTGAACATGCCGACGTCGTTCGCCTGCTCCACCATCTCGTCCATGAGGTCGCGGGCGTCGTCGACCCGTCCGACGCAGGCCATCGCGGCAGCGAGCCAGAACGAGCACGCCACGAACGGCGACTCCTCGGACTCCATGCCCGAGTACCGGTACACGAGCGGGCCGTGCTGCAGCTGCTCCTCGATCGCCCGGATGGTCGACTCCATGCGGGGACCCCGGTCGAAGGCGCTCATCGCGTGCAGCAGGATCGACGTGTCGAGCTTGTCGGAGCCCGGGTACATCACGTAGTACCCGCGTTCCTCGTCCCACCCGTGCTCGGCGACCCACTGCTCGATGAGCTCGCGGTTCTCGATCCACTTGTCGCGCGGCCCGTCGATCATCCCGGCCTCGTGCAGCTCGGCCGCGGCGTCGAGCGCCTGCCAGCAGCCGATCTTGCTCGAGACGTAGTGCTGCGTGTCCTGGAGCTCCCACATGCCCGAGTCCGGCTCCTCCCACCGGTGGCAGGCGTCGTCGGCGAGCTCCTGCAGGACGGCCGCGGTCTTCCGGTCGAGGACGTTGCCGGCGCGGACGTACTGGCGCAGGATCTCGAAGACGTCGCCCCACACCCCGAGCTGCAGCTGGTCGCCGGCGCGGTTCCCGATGGTCACGGGGCCGATGCCGTTCCAGCCGGGGACGTCGCGCTCCTCGACGCCGTCGCTCTTCGAGCCGTCGAGCTCGTAGAAGATCGGCATGTCCTCGTCGTGCTCGGCGATCGTGCGCATCACCCAGGACACCGCGGCGTGGGTCTCCTCGCGCAGCCCGAAGCGGGTCAGCGCGTGCACCGTGTACGACAGGTCGCGCACCCAGGCGAACCGGTAGTCCCAGTTCTTGCCGCCGGTGCGATCCTCGGGCAGGCTCGTCGTCGGAGCCGCTGCGATCGCGCCGGTCGGCGAGAAGATGAGCAGCTTGAGGGCGAGGGCGCTCCGCTGCACCGGCTCGGCCCACGGCCCGTCGTACGAGAACTCCTCCGACCAGGTCGCCCAGTTGTCGATCGTCCGGTCCATCGCCTGGAGCGCGCTCTCCGGCCGGGGCATGAAGATCGGCTCGTCGTGGGTCCCGACGATGGTCAGGATGTGCTTCGACCCCTCGGCCGTGGTGAAGCGGCCGGAGAACCGGGGCCCGTCGTCGTGCACGGGCTCGAAGCCCTGCTCGACGATGGCGATCGTGATGCCGTCGATGCCGATCACGGCGCCGTTCGCGGTGTCGAGACGTCTCGGTTCGGACGTGTTGAGCAGGGTCCCCGGCACCACCGCCCACTCCATCTCGACCGTGCCGTCGACACCCTGCACGCACCGGGCGACCTCGGCCCAGGGCAGGCGTCCCGCGACGCCGGTCACCATCGCGTCGGTCACGGTCACGGAGCCCGATGCCGTGGTCCAGGTGGTGACGAGCACGTTCGTGCCCGGCAGGTACTCGCGCGCGACCTCGGCGTCGGCGTCGACCGGCCGGAGGGCGATGTGTCCGCCGTGCTCGGCGTCGAGGATGCTCGCGAAGACCGGCGGCGAGTCCATCGAGGGGATGGGCAGCCAGTCGATCCGGCCGTCCCGTGCGACGAGCGCCACCGTCCGACCGTCGCCGATCGCGCCGTAGGACCGGAGCGGTGCGTAGCCGTCTGTGCGCTCCTCGTCGTCGATCACGTCAGGGGTGTCTCGGGTCCGCTCGGTCATGCTCCCAGCCTGCCCGCGCCCTGGGCCCGACCATCAGGCGGGCGTACCCCGCTGTGGAGGACGCCCGCCGTTCCTCCAGGCTGTGGAGAACCGGCGACACGCCCGGGGTGACTTGTGCACCCCGGGCGTGTCGCACTACTGTCGTCCTCCTGCCCATCGGCAGGACCGCCCGTCCCGGGCACCACCGGAAGGACCGCGCGTGCGCACCGTGCAGCACCACGAACAGCGAGTCGAGCTCCAGCTCGACACGCTCCTCGTGCTGCCCGAACAGCGCAACCAGCAGCAGTCCGACCGCTATCCCGCGTAGGCACGCGACGTCACCCGACGCCCCGTGCCCACCCGGCCCGGGGCGTCCTCTCCACGACGCTGCCCTCCGAACGCCACGCCTCGTGGTGCCGGACGGCAGCAGGACCCCGCTCCGGACCGTCACCGAAGACCGTCACGAAAGCGAGACGAAGCAATGGAGAAGATCACCGACCGGCTGCTGAGCTGGGCCTCGATGCTCGAGGACAACACCGAGCAGCAGGCCCGCACGACCGCTCGCATGCCGTTCGTGTTCCCGCACCTGGCCCTCATGCCGGACGCCCACCTGGGCCTCGGCGCCACCGTCGGGTCGGTCATCCCGACCCTCGGCGCGGTCATGCCGGCAGCCGTCGGCGTGGACATCGGCTGCGGCATGATCGCGGTCCGGACCCAGTTCACCGAGGCCGACCTGCCCGACGACCTGCAGGAGCTGCGCGAGCAGATCGAGCGGGCGATCCCGCTGTCGGCTGGTGCGTCGAACCGGAAGATCGTCGCCACGGCCGAGCCCCGGATCGCGGAGCTCGAGACGATGGCCGAGGCCGCCGGGTTCGACCCCGCCGGAGCGCACGGTGGCTGGCGCAACCAGCTCGGCACGCTCGGGTCCGGCAACCACTTCATCGAGGTGTCGCTCGACGAGGCGGACCGCGTCTGGCTGTTCCTGCACTCCGGGTCGCGGGGCGTCGGCAACAAGATCGCCCAGCGGCACATCGCGGTCGCCAAGAAGGCAATGCAGCGCTGGTGGATCGAGCTGCCCGACCCCGACCTGGCGTACCTGGTCGAGGGGACCCCGGAGTTCGACCGGTACATCGCCGAGCTGCGGTGGGCGCAGCACTTCGCGCTCCTCAACCGCGAGGAGATGATGGACCGCGTCGTGCGGCAGCTGTCCGAGGTCGTCGGCACGCCGGTCGACGAGCGGGAGCGGATCAACTGCCACCACAACTTCACACAGCGCGAGACGCACTGGGGGAAGTCGGTGTGGGTGTCCCGGAAGGGTGCGATCCAGGCGAGGGCGGGGCAGCCCGGTCTGATCCCGGGGTCGATGGGCACCGCGTCGTACGTCGTCGAGGGCCTCGGCAACAAGCCGTCGCTCGAGTCGTCGCCGCACGGTGCCGGTCGGCTGTTCTCGCGGAGCGCCGCCCGGCGGACGTTCACGCACGACCAGCTGCGCGAGGCGATGGTCGGCATCGAGTACCGCGACACGGACGCGTTCCTCGACGAGATCCCGGCGGCGTACAAGCCGATCGACCAGGTCATGGCCGACGCCTCGGAGCTCGTGTCGATCCGGCACACGCTGCGGCAGGTCGTCAACGTGAAGGGCGACTGACGTCGCCGCCACGCAGGGACGGGAGGCGCGGTGCGGGCCCGCACCGCGCCTCCCGTCTGCCAGACGGCCGGGTGTCACCGCCCCTGCCGGACAGGGCCCGTTCCGTCGGGCACGCTCGATGGCGTGAGTGAACAGGCGGAACAGGCGGCCCGGAAGACCGGTCGTGGAGCGAAGCGCGTGGCCGACAGCCGGTGGTTCGAGCTGACGGCGCGCGCCGGGTTCGTCGGCAGCGGCATCGTGCACCTGCTGATCGGCTACCTGGCGATCCTGCTCGGTGTCGGCAACGCGTCCTCGGGCAGTGAGACCGACCAGTCGGGGGCGCTGCAGCAGCTCGCCGCGGTCCCCGGCGGGGTCGTCCTCCTGTGGATCGTGGCCGTCGGCTGCGCGGCGCTGACGATCCGGCTCGTGGTCGAGGCCGTGGTCGGCGGGCGGACGGACAGCGCCCGTGCCTGGGGCAACCGGTTGAAGAACGTCGGCAAGGCCGTGGTCTACGGGCTCATCGCGTACTCGGCAGCGTCCTACGCGGTCGGAGCCGGCACGAGTTCGAGCGGGTCGTCGCGGAGCGCTGCGGCGACGGCCCTCGCGACCCCCGGCGGCGTGTTCCTCCTGCTGCTCGTCGCCGCGGTCGCCGTCGCGATCGGCGTCGGCCTCGTGGTGATCGGCTGCCGGCGCTCGTTCTGGAAGCAGTTGGTGCGCCCGCGGCAGCCCCTCGACAGTGTCGTCACCGTGCTCGGCGTCGTGGGGTACGTGCTCAAGGGGATCGCCGTGGTGGTCGTCGGCGTGCTCATCGCGGTCGCGGGCTTCCGGAGCGACCCCGACCAGGCGACCGGGCTCGACGGTGCGTTCGACGCGCTGCGCTCGATGCCGGGCGGGGTGTTCGTGCTCGTCGCGATCGGCATCGGGTTCCTCGCGTTCGGCGTCTTCAGCTTCTTCCGCGCCCGCTACGCCCGCCTCTGACACGGACACGGTGGACGCGCGCGGAGGCGGCACCGGTAGACCGGTGTCATGAGCAGCAGCGCGACGACCGGACCCGTGACCGTCTTCTCCGACGCCGGAGCCGTCCTCGCGGAGAGCATCGTGTGGGACCCCGGGACGAACGAGCTGCGGTGGGTCGACATCACCCTCGGCACCCTCACCACCGCGGACGCCCACGGCACGACCACGTCCACCGTGCAGCTGCCGCCCCCGCTCGCGAGCTTCCAGCCCCGCGCGGGCGGTGGCTTCGTCGCGGCCCTCGGCGACTCCGTCGTCGTGACGGACGCCCAGGGCGTCGTCGAGCGCGAGATCGCCCGCGTCGAGCACGCCACGGCCGGCCTCCGGTTCAACGAGGGCAAGTGCGACCCGTTCGGCCGGTTCCTCGTGGGCAGCATGAACCTCACCACGGGGGAGCCGGACGGTGCCCTGTACTCGATCGAGCCGGACGGCACCACGAGACTCCTCCGCGGCGGCTTCGGCGTGACGAACGGCATCGAGTGGTCGGAGGACGGCACGGTCATGTACGTCACGGACACGAGCGCGTCGACGATCTACCGCGGGTCGTACGGCCCCGACGGGGAGCTCGGCGAGCTGGAGCCGTTCGTCGTCGGGTCCGCCCACGACGGACTCGTCCGCGACGACGAGGGCTGCTCGTGGAGCGCGGTCTACGGCGGCGGCGGTCGGGTCGAGCGGTACGGTCCGGACGGGTCGCACCTCGAGACCGTCGAGCTCCCGGTGCCGAACGTGACGTCGGTGGCGTTCGGCGGCCCGGACATGTCGACGCTGTTCGTCGCCTCGGCGCGGGAGAACCTCACGGAGGAGCAGCTCGTCGCGCACCCGCACTCCGGTGCCGTCCTCGCGGTGCCGACGCGGGTGCACGGGTTCCCCGCGAACACCTTCAGCGGCTGACGGGGCGCCGACGGCGGGATCGGCGGCGCCGCGGGTATCGTGGGCGATCGCCCGAACCGAGGAGCGACGCCCGACCCGAGGAGACCGAAGTGGACGACGAGCACACGGACGCGACACCGGACCCCGCGAAGCGACTGGGCGAGGCCGAGAACGCCGACGTCACGGTCGAGGTCGACCGGGTCGCGGTCGACAGCACGTACGTGCGCGTCAGCTCCGTCGGTGAACCCGGCGACCGCGCCTTCCTGCTCGTCGCGGGGCTCGGCATCGCCGCCACCTACTACGAGCGGCTCGCCCCGCACCTCAACGAGAACGGCCCCGTGCACGCCCTCGACCTGCCCGGGTTCGCCGGTGTCCCGCGCTTCCGCGGGAAGGTCTCGATCGAGCGGTACGCCGACGCGGTCGAGAAGGTCATCGACGACCTCCGGCTCGTCGACCCGGTCCTCGTCGGCCACTCGATGGGCACCCAGGTCGTGACCGAGGTGGCAGCGCGTCGTCCGGACATCTCCGACCTGGTGCTCATCAGCCCGGTGGTCGACTCGCACGCGCGCACGGTCCGGCAGTCGGCGTTCCGGTTCCTCCGGTCCACGCTGCACGAGCCGGCGGCCGTCCGCTGGCACGGCATCACGGCGTACGCCCTGTGCGGCTGGCACTGGTTCTCGAAGGTGCTGCCGCGGATGATCGCCTTCCCGATCGAGGAGCGCGCCGCCCACGTGCAGGCACGGACGCTCATCGTGCGCGGCGAGCACGACGCGATGGTCCCGCGGGACTGGGTGCGTCGGCTCGCCCGGGTGTTCCCGTACGCGGTGCTGCGTGAGGTCGTCGACGGCGCGCACTCGGTGATGCACGCACAGGCGGACGCGGTTGCGCGGCTCGCGGTGGACCACGTCGCCGGCCGGCTCCCCGACCGCGGCGTGTCCTCGCTGCAGCGCGTCCGCGACGACTCGACGGCGTCGGACCTGTCGCGGCTCGGCCCGCGCGAAGCCTGGATGCTCGTCAAGTCGCGCTTCGTCGAACTGCTCGGCATGGCGAAGAACGACGACGAGACGCTCGAGGCGGCGAAGTCCGCGCACGCGGTCGCCATGGCGGACGGCGACGACCTGCCGGTCGACCCGGCGGATCGCCGCGAGATCGTCGACGAGGTGGCTCCGGAGACCCGCGAGGCGGGCTGATCCCGCGGACCGGCCCGCGGACGGACGCGACCCACAGGAGGCGCGGTGCCGGTCTCGTCAGCCGGCACCGCGCCTCCAGGGTGGACGCGACGCTACGGCGTGATGCGCCCGATCAGCATGTCCGGCGTGAGCGCGTGGGCCTCGGCGAGGACCTTGCGGGCCTCGTCGGTCTTGTCCCAGACGTTCCAGAGCAGGACGCCGCGCACGAGGTCGTCGTCGTCGAGGTAGTACACGACGCCGGTGACCGTCGGGTCCTGCCAGTCCTCGACGGTGCGCAGCTTCGTGGTGACCTGCCCGACCGCCTCGTACCCCATGTCGAAGACGTCGGAGTAGAACATCGGCGTGTGGTCGTAGGTCTCGTCGGCGTCGGCGAGGTTGCGCCCCGCCTGCCGGCCCTGCTGCTGCGCGTTGTCGACGTGCTCGACCCGGCGCGTGCCGAGGATCCGGTCGGGGTACTCGGCGACGTCGCCGGCGGCGAACACCGAGTCGTCGTCGGTGAGGAGCGTCGAGGAGACGACGATGCCGTCCCGGACGGTGAGCCCGGCGTCGGCGGCGAGCCGGGTCGCCGGTTCGATGCCGAGTCCGACCACGACCGCGTCGGCGGTCACCTCGGACCCGTCGTCGAGGGTCAGCGTGACGCCACCCGCGTGCTCGGACCCGTGGTCCACCCGGCGCCCAAGGCGGAGCTCCACGCCGTGGTCGACGAAGCGCTGCTGGAACGCCCGGGCGAGGTCCTCCGGGAACATCCGGCCGCCGACGACCTCGTCCGGGTCGACGAGCGTCACCCGGGCGCCGTTCTGCACGACGCCGGCCGCGATCTCGGTGCCGATGTACCCGCCACCGACGACGGCCACGTGGGCCCCGGCGTCGGCGAGCTCGCGGAGGCGTCGGTAGTCGGTGGCGCTCCGGTAGTCGAGCACCCGGTCGGACGGCGACAGCCCGGGGAGCCCGCGGGGCTTGCCGCCGGTCGCGAGGAGCAGTCGCTCGTAGCCGTGGGTGTGCCCGTCCGAGGTCGTGACGGTCTTCGCCGCGCGGTCGATCGCCGTCACCGCGGTGCCGAGCACGAACGTCGCGCCGGTCTCCTCGGTGTGCAGGTCGACCTTCTCGTCCCAGCTGAAGTCCGGGTCGGTCCACAGCTTCTTCGAGAGCGCCGGCCGGGCGTACGGCCGGTCGACGTCCTCGCTGATGATGCCGATCGAGCCGTCGGCATCGAGTTCGCGGACACCGCGGGCAGCGGCGTCGGCGACCATCCCGCCGCCGACGACGAGGTAGCGGAAGTCGGTCATGGCGTCTCCTAGATCGTTGCGACCGAGCCGGAGTCGACCCGGTAGTTCGAGCCGTTCACGAAGCTGGCGAGGTCGGAGCAGAGGAACGCGATGACGTTCGCGACCTCCTCCGGCTCGCCGCGACGCTGCAGCTCCATGTACGGGCGCTCGTCGTCGAGGAACGACGCGATCGCCTCGTCGAAGGTCTGGCCGGTCTCCTCGGCACGCTTCTTCATCATCGCGTCGGTCATCGGCGTGTGGATGAACGCCGGCGACACGGTGTTCACGAGCAGGCCCTCCGTCGCGTAGGTGCGGGAGAGGCCCTTCGCGAAGGACAGCACCCCGGCCTTGGCCGCACAGTAGGGGAGCTCGTCGTCGTACGGCTGCGACGCGTCCTCGGACACGAGGTAGACGATGCGACCCCAGCCGCCCTGGCGCAGGTCGCCGATGAACTCACGCGTGATCCGCACCGGCCCCATCAGGTCGACGTCGATGGTGTCGAGCCATCCCTGTTCGTCGATCTCGTGGAACAGGCCCTGGGCGCCCGTGACGCCGGAGGACTGCACGAGGATGTCGATCTCGCCGACGGCGTCGCGCACCCTGGTGTGCAGGTCGGCCAGGCTCGCGGCGCTCGTGACGTCCGCGGCGAAGGCGTGCAGCCTGCCGTACGGCGCCTCGAGCTGGTCGGCGCTGTTGTCGAGCTGCGACTGGTCGAGGTCCGACACGACCACGGTCGCACCCTCCGCGAGGAGGATGCGAGCCGTGTTCCAGCCGATGCCGGAGTCCGCGCCGAAGACCAGGGCGGTCTTGCCCTGGATCCCGAGGTCCACCTGGTGGCCGCTACGCGTGCGCCGAGGCGTCCGCGACCGCGGGCGTGGTGGCCGAGGCGAGCGGTGTGCTCGGTGCGCGGTTCTCGGCCGAGACCATCCACGCGAGCTGCTCGAGGCGCTCGATGAAGCCGTGCAGCAGGTCGGCCGTCGTCGGGTCTTCCTCGTCGACCTCGTCGTGGACGTCGCGCATGGTGCCGGTCGCCTGGTAGAGGCGGAGCGTCACCTGGTCGATGGCGTCGTGCGTGGTGATCTCGCCCTCGGGGAACTGGTCGAGGTGGCTCGACGCCGCGACGGTGCTCGAGCGGCCGTCCGGGACCGCGTACAGGGCGCGCATGCGCTCGGCGGTGTCGTCGGCGAACTCACGTGCGGCGTCGACGATCTCGTCGAGCTGGAGGTGGAGGTCTCGGAAGTTGGTCCCGAGGATGTTCCAGTGGGCCTGCTTGCCCTGCAGGTGCAGGTCGATGAGGTCCACGAGGACCGCCTGGAGGTTCTTGGCGAGCTTGTCCGATGCGTGCATGATCGGTTCCTTCCGCGTTGGTGACCGGTACCAGACCGGTCTACGCGGTGCGGCAGGACGTCCGCTCAGAGGACGCGTCCCCCGTGGTCCGATCAGTGCGTGACGGCGGGGTCGACCTGGTCGACGGCGGAGCGCATCTGCTCGAGGAACACGGCGACGACGCGGGCGTCCTCGGGGGAGAGTCCCTCGGCGATGCCCATCATCCGACGGTGCATGATGCCGAGGGTCGCACGGACCTCTTCGTCGGTCTCGGTGGTCGGGGTGATCACGAGCGCGCGGCGGTCGGTCGGGTGCGGGTCGCGGCGGACGTGGTTCGACTTCACGAGGCGGTCGATGAGGATCGTCGTCGAGGCCGACGAGATCTTGAGGTACGCCGCCAGGTCCTTCGGCTTCACGGTCCGCCCGGCGCGCTGCGCCTGCAGCAGGAAGCGCACCGCGAGCAGGTCGGTCTCGCCCATGCCCATCGAGTCGCGGGTGCGTCGACGCATCGCGGTCTCGGCGGCGCGGTACCGGCGGAGGGCGTTCAGGACGGTGACGCCCCGCTGGGTCGCGTCGTCATCGGGGAACCAGTACCCGGACGCTTCCGTGATCTCCTGCGTGGACATGGCGTTCAGGGTAGCCCGTCTCGTTGCTAGAGCGTCTAGGGATCTCACGGGATGCGGTCTCCCGCACCCGTGGACGGACGGGAGGCGCGGTGCGGGCCGGCACCGCGCCTCCCGTCCGTCGTCACGTACGTGACGTCGTCAGGCTGCGGCCTGCTCCTCGGTCGCCTCGGCGAGCGCGGTGAGGGCGCCCTGGACGAGCGTGGTGACCTCGGCGTCCTCGCGCGGGTGGGTCTCGGCGAACCGGACCACCGACTGCGGGATGGCGACCTTCACGTCCTCGAGGACCTTCGCGCCGGCGATCCCGGCGACCTTGCGGGCGTCGTCGTGCGCCCAGACGCCGCCGAACTGGCCGAAGGCCGAGCCGATGACGGCGAGCGGCTTGCCGGACAGCGGCGAGGCGCCGAACGGACGCGAACCCCAGTCCAGCGCGTTCTTCAGGACGGCCGGGATGGTGCCGTTGTACTCGGGGGTGACGAGCAGGACGGCGTCGGCGGCGGCGACCGCGTCGCGGAAGGCGACGGCCGAGGCGGGCGGGGTGTCGCCGTCGATGTCCTCGTTGTAGAAGGGCAGGTCGACGATGCCGTCGAAGGTCGACAGCTCGATGCCCTCCGGGGCGTGGTGCGCAGCCGCCTCGGCGAGCTTGCGGTTGATGGACTCGGCGCGGAGGCTGCCGACGAGGGCGAGGACGTTCGTCATCGGGGATCCTTACTGGTTCTGTGACGGAAAGGTGTCATCGACAACCAATGCGTGCGCGTGGACCCCTATTCCCGGTCCGGTGGATCGTCGGTACGTTGGCGACGTGAGCACGCTTCGGACGCCGGCCAGCACGCCCCGCACGACCGACCCGGACTGGTGGCGGAACGCCGTCGTCTACCAGGTCTACCCGCGGAGCTTCGCGGACACGGACGCCGACGGGCTCGGCGACCTCGGGGGCGTGACGAGTCGCGTGCCCTACCTGGCGTCGCTCGGCGTCGACGCGGTCTGGCTGTCGCCGTTCTTCCCCTCCCCACTGGCGGACGGGGGCTACGACGTCGCCGACTACCGGGACGTCGACGATCGCCTGGGCACGCTCGACGACTTCGACGCACTGGTCCGTGCGCTCCACGAGCACGACATCCGGCTGATCGCGGACATCGTCCCGAACCACACCTCGGACGAGCACGCGTGGTTCCGTGCCGCGCTCGCCGCGGGCCCCGGTTCGCCCGAGCGCGCTCGGTACGTGTTCCGGGACGGTGCCGGTGCCGACGGGTCGCTCCCGCCGAGCGACTGGGTGTCGAACTTCGGCGGCAGCGCCTGGACCCGCGTGCCCGACGGCCAGTGGTACCTGCACCTGTTCGCGCCCGAGCAGCCGGACCTCGACTGGTCGAACCCGGAGGTCCGTGCCGACTTCGAGGACACGCTGCGCTTCTGGTCCGACCGCGGGGTCGACGGCTTCCGGGTGGACGTCGCGCACGGCCTGGCGAAGGACCTGTCGACCCCGTACCGTCCGTCCGACGAGCACCACCTGCCGCTGGACGGCTCCGACCCGCTCTACGACCGCGACGAGGTGCACGAGATCTTCGCGGCGTGGCGCCGGGTGCTCGACGAGTACGACCCGCCGCGAGCCGCCGTGGCGGAGGCCTGGGCGCCCGCGCCGCGCCGCGTGCTCTACGCCCGGCCGACCGAGCTCGGGCAGGCCTTCAACTTCGACCTGCTCGAGGCGCCGTTCGACGACGCGGCGTTCCGGGGCATCATCGACCGGAACCTGTCGGCGTCGGCGCAGTCCGGCGCGTCGAGCACGTGGGTGCTGTCGAACCACGACGTCGTCCGGCACGCGACCCGGTACGGCCTGCCGGACGGCACGGACACCGACGCGTGGCTCATGACCGACGGCACGACACCGTCGCTCGATCGTGCACGGGGGCTCCGGCGGGCGCGGGCGGCGACGCTGCTGATGCTGGCGCTGCCCGGTTCGTCGTACGTCTACCAGGGCGAGGAGCTCGGGCTGCAGGAGGCCGCGGCGATCCCGCACGAGGCGCTGCAAGATCCGAAGTGGATCCGCACCGGGCACACCGTGAAGGGGCGGGACGGGTGTCGCGTGCCGATCCCGTGGACCACGTCCGGGCCGTCGTTCGGGTTCGGGGTGGTCGCACCGCACCTGCCGCAGCCGGCCGACTTCGGGGCGTCCTCGGTCGAGGCGGAGGACGGCGACCCCGGGTCGACCCTCTCCCTGTACCGCGCGGCGACCGCCGCCCGACGGGACCTGCAGCGGGGCGAGGACCTCGCGTGGATCGAGGCGCCGGACGGGGTCGTGGCGTTCGCGCGGCACGACGGGTGGCGTTCCGTCACGAACTTCGGGACCGAGCCGGTGGAGCTGCCCGCCGGCGAGGTCGTCGTCTCGTCCGGTCCGCTCGGCGACGGGGTGCTCCCCGGGGAGACCACCGTCTGGCTGCGTTGAGCCGGACTCTTCCTCCACAGCCAGGAGGCGCGGGGACGCGTTCCACAGATCGGCCGACGCCCGCCTGACGGGGACCCTCCGGTCGCGACGATCGGGGCATGACAGCTCCCAACACCCCGCCGGGCGGTCGACCGCCCGCCAGGTCACGCCGGCTCCGCCGCGTCGCGGCCGTCGCGTCCGTCCTGACCGCGCTCGGTGTCCTCGCGGCACCCGGCCTCGTGCCGTCGGCCTCCTCGGCCGACGAGCTCGCCTTCCCCTACGAGAACCAGTTCGCCACCGCTGCCGGCGGCGCCCTGCACGGCGACGCGGCGATCGTCGACGGTCGGCTCCGGCTGACCGACGACGTCAAGGACCAGGCGGGGGCGTGGTCGATGCAGGACACGTTCCCGTCCGACCTCGGGCTCGAGATCGAGTTCAGCTACGCGATGTACCGCGACGTGGACGACCCGGGTGCCGACGGCCTGCTGCTGTTCCTCGCGGACGGCGCCGCCGAGCAGGGCGTCGGGTCGTTCGGGGCCGGGCTCGGGTACGCCTGCCGACGCGAGACGTCCCAGGGCGGTGGCCTCTCCTGCGACCTGCCCGGGGTGCCCGGCGGCTTCGCGGGCATCGCGGTCGACCACTACGGCAACTTCTCGACGCCGATCAACTACTCCGGTCCCGGGGCGCGGCCGGACACCGTGTCGATCCGCGGCTCCGGCGACGGGGTGCTCGGCTACCGCTGGGTCGGCGCTGCCCCCGCTCCCGGTGGCACGGAGACCGCCGGGGCGACGCTCCGGAAGGTCCGCGTGACCCTGCTCCCCGGGGACGCCGGGGAACTCGCGGTCACCGTCCGGCTGCAGGACGGGGACCGGATGCGGACCGTGCTCGACCGGGTCCCCCTGCACGGCGACGGCCAGGCACCGCTGCCGAGCACGCTCCGCCTCGGGTTCGCGGGGGCGACGGGCAGCCACGTCAACGTGCACGAGGTCGACGCCCTGCGCGTCTGGACGCCGACGGACGTCGCCGTCACGCACGACCTCGCGCCGAGCGTCCCGGCGGGTGCCGACGTCGAGTACACGGTGACCGCACGGAACGCCGGCGTGAACGCGTCGGACCCGAGCGCGCTCGAGGTCGACGTGCCCGACACCCTGCGCGACGTCACGTGGACCTGCTCGGCGGCCGCTGGGTCGTCGTGCGGGACCGAATCGGGCACCGGCGACGTCGCCACCGATCTCGGCCTGCCGCGCGACGGGACGGCCACGGTGACGATCCGCGGCCGCACCGCCGACGACGCCGAGGGCACGCTCGAGAGCGTCGCCACGGTCCGACCGGCGCCCCGGACGGCCGACACGAACGAGGACGACAACACCTCGGCGGCGAGCACAACGGTCGCCGCCCGGGTGGACGCGCACGTCGAGACGGACAAGTCCGTGTCCCCCTCGACCGCGGTCGAGCCCGGTGACGAGGTCGAGTACACGATCACCGCCCGCAACCGGGGCCCGGGCACCGCCGAGGACGTCGGGGCGGTCGACGAGCTGCCGAGCGCGATGCGGTTCGTCGGGTCGCCGGACGACTGCACGGCCGAGGGGCAGGACGTGACCTGCCGCTCCGGTGCCGCGCTCGCCGCGGGGGAGACCGTGTCGTTCCGGATCCGGGCGCAGCTCGACCCGGCGTACTCCGGGGACGGGTCGGACGTGGTGAACGTCGCGACCGCGACGTCGCCGAGCGATCCGGACGGCGGCGACCCCTCGCCGGGCGTCGGGATCGTGGTGGTCCTCGGCGGCGACGGCGGTGGTGACGGCGGCGACGGCGGCCCCGACGGGCCGGGTGACGGCGGGGACGCTGACACGGGTCCGCGCGACCGGGCGCCCGACGACCGCGGGGCCCGTCCCGTCGGGAACGGTGGAGACGGCGGGGACGCCGGGCCGGCCCGGACCGGAGCGCTCGCCTACACCGGCACGGAGGACCTCGGCGTGGTCGCGGCGGTGGCCGCCGTCGGTGTGGCGGCCGGGGCGACGTGCTGGTGGCTCGCGCGGCGGCGTGCGCGCCGACGTGCGGCGGAGGACGAGGTCGGGTCGACGCCCCGCTGACCCCTCGCTGACGCCTGCTGGTTCGAGCATCCTCAGCGGCCGATCGCCCCGCGCGGTCGGCCGCTGCACCGTGCGGCGGTAGGATCGAACCACGATCCGCATGCCCGAAAGAGGTCTCGTGTCCGACTCCGTGGACGACTCCGGCCAGCGCGCGCGGTACTGGCCGATCCCCGTCCTCCGGGCCGTGCCAGCCGCGATCGTGGCCATCGTCATCACCTTCTCGTCCAACCACGCGGCGGGCTACGGCCTGCTGCTGTTCGGTGGGTTCGCGGCGGCGGACGGACTCGTGCTGCTGCTCGCGGGCACGACGCGGCTCCCTGCGGACGGACGGTCGCGCCGGACGACCCTCCTGCAGGCGGTGATCACCCTCGTCGCCGCGGGCGCCGCGTTCGCGTGCAACGGCCTCGGCCTGCCGGCGTTCATCGCGGTCGTCGTCGCCTTCGCCGTCCTCACGGGGGCGCTCGAGCTCACGCAGGGGCTCCGCGCCCGTGGGCGTTCGCCGTTCGCGCGCGACTGGACGACCGTCGGCGGCCTGACGCTGCTGCTCGCCGTCGCCTTCCTGGTGACGCCGCCCGACTACTCGCAGGAGCTCGGCGGTGTCGAGCGGGTCACCGGCACGCTGGACGCCTCGATCGTCCTCGTCGGCCTGCTCGGCGCCTACCTCGCCATCACCGCGGTCTTCCACGTGATCGCCGGCCTCTCGCACAAGTGGGGAACGGCGGCCCCGGCCGCAACCCCGGACGGAGCACCACACGCATGACCACCCCCAGCCGTCGCGACCGCCTGCGCCCGGTCGAGCTCCTCGGGATCTCCGCGATCGTCGCGGTCTTCACCGGGCTCGTCGTGCTGCTCGCCACGCGTGAGCTCCAGCTCGCCGCGATCTTCCTCGGCATCGCGTTCATCGTCGTCGTGGTCGTCCTCGCGATGCTGCAGCTCGCGTCGACGAGCGACCAGGACGACAACGACATGCTCGGTGGTCACAAGACCCCGGGTGAAGGAGACGGCAACGACTTCCACTGAGTCGGAGACCGCCCCCGCGGTGCCGTCACGGCGGCCCTTCCAGGGCGACCCGGGCCTGCCGCAGCGGTACCGGCACCGGTACCTCATCCTCGCGGTCTGCTGCATGAGCCTCTTCATCGTCTCGATGGACGCCACCGTGGTGAACGTCGCACTGCCCTCGATCGGGCGGGAACTCGGCAGCTCGATCTCCGGGCTGCAGTGGACGATCGACGCCTACACGCTCGTCCTCGCCAGCCTGCTGCTGCTCTCCGGCTCCACCGCCGACCGCATCGGCCGCCGCGCCACCTTCCAGATCGGGCTCGCGCTCTTCACGGTCGGATCGCTGCTCTGCTCGCTCGCGCCCGGGGTGGGCTGGCTCGTCGTCTTCCGCATGGTCCAGGCGGTGGGCGGTTCGATGATGAACCCGGTCGCGATGTCGATCATCACGGCCACCTTCGACGACGCGAAGGAGCGTGCCCGTGCCGTCGGCGTCTGGGGTGCCGTCGTCGGTGTGTCGATGGGGCTCGGTCCGCTGGTCGGCGGCGCGCTGACCGACACCGTCGGCTGGCGCGCGATCTTCTGGATCAACGTGCCGATCGGCATCGCGGCGATCGTGCTGACGTTCCTGTTCGTCCCCGAGTCGAAGTCGCCGAAGCCCCGACGGCTCGACCCCGTCGGCCAGGTGCTCGTCATCGTGCTCCTGGCGACGCTCGTCGGCGGGCTCATCGAGGGGCCGCGGCTCGGCTGGACGTCACCGGCCGCTCTCGGGCTGTTCGTCCTCGCCGCGGCGTCCCTCGTCGTGCTCGTCGCCGTCGAGCGCCGTCGCCGCGAACCGCTCATCGACGTCCGGTTCTTCCGGAGCATCCCGTTCTCGGCCGCGGTCGTCACCGCGATCGGCGCGTTCGGCGCCAACGGGGCGTTCCTCTTCCTCAACGCGCTCTACCTGCAGGAGGTCCGGGGCATGTCGCCGTTCCAGGCCGGCCTGTGGACGCTGCCCGCGGCGGTCGCGACGATGCTCGTCTCGCCGCTGTCCGGGCGGCTCGTCGGCTCGATCGGCACCCGGGTCCCGCTCGTCCTCGCCGGCATCGGCGTCGGCGGCGCCGGGGCGATCCTCACGACGATCGACGCCACGACACCGATGTGGGTGCTCGTCGTCGCCTTCGTGCTGTTCGGGTTCGGGTTCGGCATGGTGAACGCGCCGATCACGAACACGGCCGTCTCGGGCATGCCCCGCGCGCAGTCCGGGTCCGCTGCGGCCGTCGCGTCCACGAGCCGGCAGACCGGGGTGTCGCTCGGGGTCGCACTCGCCGGCACCGTGACCGGCGCGAGTGCGGTCGCGACCGTCGGCGCCGGGTTCGCGGTGGCCACGCACGCGATGTGGTGGATCGTCGTCGGGATCGGAGCGGGGATCGTCCTCGTCGGGTACCTGTCGACCTCGGCTGCGGCGAAGCGCTCGGTCGCCGGCATCGCGCACCTGCTCGACGCCTGACCCGCTCGGGCGACCGACACGCCCGGGATCACGTTTTCGCCACGGTCCTGTCACGATCGCGCGTGCAGCCGACACCTCTGGAGTGAAGGAGGTGGGATGTGGACGTGACGACCGGCACCGACACGGACGAGGCGATCGTCCGTGCGATGGCACGGGGCGACAAGAGCGCGCTCGCCCGGGCGTTCGACCGGTACGCCGCGACCCTCACCCGCTACGCCTGGGCACTCGTCGATGACCGCCAGGACGTCGAGGAGATCGTGCAGGACGCCTTCCTGACGCTCTGGCAGCGTGCCGAGACCCTCGAGCTCCCCGCGGACACGATGCTCCCGTGGCTGCTCGTCGTCTGCCGGAACCACGCGTTCAACACCGGCCGGAAGCAGGCCCGCCGTCGCGCCGACGAGCTCCCGGAGCAGCTCGCCGCACCCGAGGACCACGCCGAGGCCCGTGAGCGCCTCCGCTGGGTCCGCGACGAGATCGCCGCGCTCCCCGAGACCGACCGACGCATCTGCGAACTGTGCCTCCTCGAGGGGCACTCCTACGCCGAGGCCGCCGAGATGCTGGGCCTCAGCGTCGGTGCGGTCACCCAGCGGGTCTCCCGCTCCCGACGCCGACTCAAGAAGGTGGTGATGCACGATGAACACTGAGCCCCCCGAGGGAGACGACCTGCAACGCATGCTCGTCTCGATGAAGCAGAACGTCCTCGAACGTGCCACCCCCCGTCCGAAGCGGCGTCGGTTCCGCCCGGGCATCGCGCTCGGCGTCATCGGCCTGCTGGCGATCGGGACCGCGACCGGTGCCGTGGCCCTGTCGCTGTCCCAGCAGGAGACGCCCGTCGCCGCACCCACCTGGACGCAGCAGCCGGAGCCGTCGCCCTCCGCGACGACCCCGACGTCCGCGCCGATCACCCAGCGCCCGACACCGCGCCCGACCCCGGTCAACACAGCAGCGACGATCCCGACCGACTGCCGTGCACTCGTCCCGGCGTCCGACTACGACCGTTTCTTCGGCGACGTCCCCTTGCAGCGGGTGCTCCCGGTCGCGGAAGGGCTGCCCGCTGAAGCGACGCCTCCGCCGGTGGTGGATACCGGCTCGGGACTGCCGGAGACCGACCTGTACTGCCTGTGGCGTGATCCGGCTGCGGACATCACGGGGCTCGCCGTGACGATGGGCCACGGCACGCCGGAGGAGCTCGCGAACGGAGAGCGCAGCTACTACGAGGGGTGGTCGCCGACGTGCGAGGAGTCCGACGGCATCCGGATCTGCCGGCAGACCAGGCCCGATCCGCAGTACGGCACGGACTGGAGCAGAACCCGCTACGTCCGCGGCGACACCTGGTTGGAGATCGACCAGGCCAACTTCCCGACCGACAACCTGCTGGGTGCGATCGTCGGGGAGATCTGGGGGGACTGACGGCCTGGAGGCGCGTGGCGGGGACGACCCGCGCCTCCAGTCCGTCGGTGGGGTACGACCGGGATCCGGCCGCTCAGCCCGGCTGCGCAGCGACGTCGACGCGCGCCGCCACGATGTCGCGCGCCAGCGCGCGCACCGCTCGGTTCGGCTCCGGACTCGTCCGCATCGCGAGTCCGATGCGCAGGGGGGCGACCTCGTCCTCGAGTTCGAGCACCGCACCGTCGTGGCGCACCCCGGAGTCCGGGACGACGCCGACGCCGAGGCCGGCCGACGCGAACCGGATCACTGCGGGCATGTCGTTCATCTCCGCGACGATCCGCCGCCGGATCCCGAGCCGCTCCAGCGCGGTGTCGAGGATGATCCGGTTGCCGAAGCCCTGCGCGGTGTCGATGAACGGCTCGTCGGCGAGCTCCGCGAGCGAGACCGAACGACGACCGGCGAACCGGTGGTCGGCGGCGGTGAAGACCCGGAACGGCATCTCCCGGAGCGGCGCCATCTCGACCCCGGCCGGGACCGCCGGGAGGCCCGTGTAGGCGATGTCGAGCCGCCCGGCGACCAGGTCCTGCACGAGCCCGGTCGTCCCGGAGGGCGAGGTCATGAGCTCCACCGCGACCAGCGGGTGCCGCTGCCGGAACCGTCGCAGCACGCCCGTGAGGTCGACGATGTCCATGCTCGTGAAGATGCCGAGCCGGACCCGTCCCCGCAGGTCGGCGTCGTCGACGGTCGCGAGGTCGTGCATCCGGTCGAGGGACTCCAGCACGGCGCGGGCGTGGGGGAGCAGGTCCTCGCCAGCGGTCGTCAGCACGAGGTGCCGTCCGGTGCGGTCGAACAGCCGGACCCCGAAGCTCCGCTCGAGTGACGCGATCCCCGCGGACACCGTGGACTGCGCCGCCCAGAGCCGTTCGGCGGCGCGGGTGACGCTGCCCTCGGCGGCGACGGTGACGAACTGTTCGAGCAGGCGGGTCTCCACCGGCTCAGTATCGATCAGGTCGATGGACGACATCAAGAGCATCCGTTGGACTCGATGGGTGTTCGGCGGCACGATCGGAGCATGTCAACCGCCACCGCATCCGCTCCCACGTCGTCGACCGTCGCCACCGCGAGCGAGCGCGTCGCCGCCCCGCGTGGACGACGAGCGCACACGCGCCGTCGGCACGGCGTCGGGTTCTGGGCCGTGGCGTTCGCGTTCCTCGCGGTGATGGCGTTCGCGACCGTGCCCGCACCGCTCTACGTCATCTACCAGGCACGCGACGGCTTCCCGACCTTCACGACGACCGTGGTCTTCGCGGCGTACGGCGTGGGCGTCGTCGGGTCCCTGTACCTCGCCGGACACCTCAGCGACGTGCACGGACGGCGTCCGCTCATCCTCGTGTCGGTGGCGCTCGAGCTCGTCGCAGCGGTGCTCTTCCTGCTCTGGAACGACGTCAGCGGCCTCATCGTCGCCCGGCTCGTGACCGGCCTCGGGGTCGGGCTCCTGACGGCGACGGCGACCGCGCACCTCGGCGAGCTGCGGGTCCGGGCGACGGGCTCGCAGTCGTCGGCCGACGGGGCGGGCGTGGTCGCGGGGGTCGTGAACCTCGGCGGGCTGTCGCTCGGAGCCCTCGTCGGAGGAGCGCTCGCGGAGTTCGTCGGGCAGCCGCTCATGGTGCCGTACGTCGTGTTCGTCGTGGCGCTGGCCGTCGCGTTCGTGGTGGTGCTCGCCGCCCCGGAGACCGTCGACCGTCCCACGTCGCCCGTGCCCTACCGCCCGCAGCGACTGCAGGCGCCGGAGGGGCAGGCCGGAGCGTTCTGGACCGCCGGCACCGCCGCGTTCGCCGCGCTCGCGGTGCAGGGACTCTTCACCTCGGTCGCGCCGACCTTCCTCGGGACGACCTTCCACGTGACCGACCGGCTCGCCGCCGGAGCCACGACGTTCGGGGTGTTCGCCGCGAGCGCGGTGTCGCAGATCGTCTTCGCCCGGCTGTCGCAGCGGGCGCAGATCCGCCTCGGGATGGTCCTGCTCGTCGGTGGTCTGGTCGTCCTGGCCGGTGCCGCGGTGGTGCTGCAGGTGGCCGGGTTCATCGGCGGCGGGGTCGTCGCGGGAGCCGGCGTCGGGCTGCTGTTCCGCGCGTCGATCGGCAGCGCCGGCGCCCTCGTCGGCCCGGAACGTCGCGGCGGTGTCCTCGCCGCGACCTTCCTCATCGCCTACGCCGGGCTGACCGTGCCGGTGGTGGCGGTCGGGGCTGCGCTCCTCGTGCTGCCGACGCTGCCCGTGCTGCTCGGGTACGTCGTGTTCGTGGTCGTGCTGGCCGTCGTCGCCGGCACCCGCCTGGCGGCGCGGGCCTGAGCGCTGGTCCGCGTCCGCGTTGAGCGTTCGGCCATGCTGCGCGTTCGGCCACGTCGAACCACGTTTCCGACATCGCACCACCGCTGGGGCGCGGCGCGATGTCGGGAACGTGGTTCGACTGCCTCCCGCGGCCGGTCCAGGAGGCGCGACACCCGTCCGGCATACTGGGCGCGTGTCCCAGAAGCGCAACCGTTCCGTCATCACCGGGGTCGCCGCCGTGCTGGCCGCCGGCCTCGTGGCCGGTGGCGTCGCACTGACGGCGCAGCGCGGTGCGGACGACCCGGTGCTCGGGGGCACGGCGGCCAGCGTCGTCCCGAGCGCGACCGCCGGCGGGGACGCGACGAAGGACGGCACGGTGACGATCACCCGCACCGGCCCGGACCTGCCCGGCGACGCCGTCCTCGACCGCTGCGACCGGAGCACCCGCGAGACCGTGGCCCGGTACGACACCGATGCGCTCGGCACGGTCGTGCTGCAGTGCGGGAACTCCGGCCAGGGCTACGAGCACATCCGCGTCCGCCACACCGCGGACTGGGAGGACGTCGTGACCGGCCACGGCTCCCGGGACTGGGACGACGCGATGCTCACCGCGGTGCAGTCCGCCCTCGAGGCACCGGCGACCGGGTACCCGCAGGACGCCGGCGACGGCAAGGTCTGCTTCGCCGCTCCCGTGCGGTTCGACGACGGGTCTCGCCCCGCGGCCGAGCCGTTCGTCCGCGTGATCGTGTCGGCCACCACCGACCGCGTGATCACGGCGTTCCCCACGAGCGACGGCGGCTGCTGACCTCGTCCCCGGGCGACGGTGGCGCGCCGGGCACCGCCTAGGCGTGCACCTCGTGCTCGTGCCGCCGGTGCGACGCCGGCTCCAGCTGGAACGTCGAGTGCTCCACGGGGACGTCGAAGTGCTCCGCCACGCACTGCTGCAGCTCGTCGAGGATCCGCGGGGCGTGCGCCGTCGAGAAGCACTCGTCGTCCACCACCACGTGTGCGGTCAGGTTGGGCACCCCGGTCGCCACGAGGGTCGCGTGCAGGTCGTGCACGGCGATGACGTGGTCGAGCTCGAGGATGTGCCCCCGGACGTCGTCGAGGTCGAGCCCCGGGGGCGTCGACTCGAGCAGCACATTGGCGGTCTCGCGCAGCAGCCGGATCGCCCGCGGCAGGATGAGCAGCCCGATCAGGATCGCCGCGACCGAGTCCGCACGCTCCCAACCGGTCACCATGAGGACCACCGCGGCGGCGATGACCGCGACGGAGCCCAGGGTGTCGTTGAGGACCTCGAGCCGGGCAGCCCGCGAGGTGAACCCCTCGCCGGAGGCCCGCAGCAGCACGGCGTACGCCACGAGGTTGCCGACGAGGCCGATGACCCCGAACACGAGCAGCGGCCCGGAGTGGATCTCGGCCGGCACGAACAGCCGCTGGATCGCCGAGATGATCACGTAGACGCCGACGGCGAGCAGGATCGCCGCCTGCGCCGTGGCCCCGAGCACCTCGGCACGCTGGAAGCCCCACGTGCGCTGCGCGGTCGGCGAGCGTCGTGCGAGCCGCGTCGCCACGAGGCCGATGCCGAGCCCGCCGGTGTCGACGACCATGTGCCCGGCGTCGACGAGCAGGGCGAGCGATCCGGTCACGACGGCACCGACGACCTCGGCCAGCAGGATCGTCGCCGAGATGCAGAACGCGATGAGCAGTGCGCGCTCGGACGCGTGCCCGTGCGGGTGCCCTGCTCCGTGGTCGTGTCCCATGCGCATCATCGTAGGGATCCGCACCGACGACATGCCAGGATCGGGACGTGACCCGGTCGCCCTACGAGCTGTCCACACCGCCCGACGTGCTGGCCCGGTTGCACCCGCGACTGTCGACGTACTTCGGTGCGATCCCGCCCGGACACGTCGGCCGCGGCGAGGGCGTCTTCGACGTCGTCGGCACACCCCGCCGCTGGCTCTGGCCGGTGCTCGCGTGGTTCGCCCGCGACGCCGTCATGTTCCCGGTCTGGGAGCGGGACGTTCCCTTCACGGTCGAGAACCGCCCGGCTCGCGTCGGTCGCGGGCGGGCGGTCCAGGAGGGTCGGATCGCCGTCCGCGCGCACCGCACCTTCCGCTTCCGCTCCGGCACCCGCACGATGGTCGACGCCATCACCGCCGGACCCGACGGGCTCGTCGACCACCTCGGTCGCCGTGGGCGCGTCAGCGCCATGCTCCGGGCGGAGGTCGACGCGCACGGCCCGGACGCTGGCGCCCTGCGCCTGGTCTCCACCCGTGTGTCGTTCCGTGCGCTGGGACGCGAGGTGCGCCTCCCGAGCCGCATCGCACCGCGTGTGACGCTCGTGGAACGATTCGATGACGATGCCGACCAGCAGCGCGTGTCCCTGGTGCTCTCCGTCCCGCTGGTCGGCACGCTGTACCGGTACGAGGGGGCGTTCCGGTACGAGATCGCGCCGGACACAGGACGGGGATGAGATGAGCGACCACAAGGGCCGCGCCGTGATCGCGGGGGCGAGCGGTTTCGTCGGGCAGTACCTGCAGGACGCCTTCCGCGACGAGGGCTACGAGGTCGTCACGATCGGCCGCACCGGGGACGCCGTGTGGGGCAACACCATGCGGATCCGGGAGCTCGTGGACGGGGCCGCACTCGTCGTGAACATGGCCGGCAAGAGCGTCAACTGCCGGTACGGGCGCCGGAACCGGGCGGAGATCATCCGCTCCCGGGTCGACACCACGCTCGAACTGGCCGAGGCGATCCGCACGAGCGAGCACCCGCCGCCGCTGTGGGTGAACGCCTCGACGGCGACGATCTACCGGCACGCCGACGACCGGCCCCAGGACGAGGCGACCGGGGAACTCGGCGAGGGGTTCTCGGTGTCCGTGGCGACCGCGTGGGAGGACGCCCTGTCCGCGGTCGACCTGCCCGGCACCCGCCGCGTGGCGCTCCGGATGGCGATCGTGTTCGGCGACGGCAGCGCCCTCGTGCCGTTGCTCCGGCTGGCGCAGGCGGGACTCGGTGGGCCGCAGTACGACGGCCCGTGGTTCCCGACGCGCTCCCGGCTCCGTGCCGGCACGTACCACGTGAACCGCCACACCCGGGGCCGGCAGCGGTTCAGCTGGGTGCACATCGCGGACGTCCTCGGGGCGATCCGCTTCGTCCGCGACCACGAGGACATCGACGGCGCGGTCAACGTGTCCAGCCCGAACCCGTCGGACAACCGCACCGTGATGGCCACCATCCGGGACGCCGTCGGGCGACGCTTCGGGATCCCGACGTGGCGGTGGATGCTCGAGCTCGGGTCGTTCGCGATCCGGACCGAGACCGAGCTCGTGCTGAAGAGCCGGTGGGTGGTGCCGACGCGCCTGGTCGAGGCCGGGTACGAGTTCCGCTACCCGCACCTGCGCGGCGCACTCGCCGGGATCATCGCGGAGCGTCGGCAGCACCGGGGCTGAGCGCCGGCGCCGGCGTCGGTGTCGGTGCCGGTGCCGGCGGGGGCGGGTCGCCGAGGTCGCTCGAACTGCCGCCCCGGCCGTCGGCGGGCGGCACGTCGTGCGACCTCGGCGGAGCGTCCGCGGCGTGTGGTGCGATCTCGACCGGTGACGACGCCGGGCGGACCCGCGCAGGGCGGGCCCGTGTCGGGCGGACCCGTGCCGGGCGGGCCCGCGCGGGCCGGGACGACCACAGCACGGCGGCCACCACGACGACCCCGGCCGCGACCTCCACCGCGTCCGGCACCTCCCCGAACGCCACCCACGAGGCGAACACCCCGACCACGGGCACGAGCATCGAGAACGGCGCGACGGTGCTCGACGGGTACGCCGCCAGCAGCCGCGACCAGATGCCGTACCCGACGAGGGTCGCCACCAGCACGATGTAGAGCAGCCCGAGGTCGGCCGGAAGCGCCTCTGCGGTGAACGCCGTCCCGAGCGCGTTCCCGATGCGCGACGGCCCCTCGACGACGAACGACAGGACGGCCATCGGCACCGGCGGCACGATCGACCACCACAGCGTCAGGTGCAGCGGGTTGGCCGCCCCGGCCCGACGGGTCGCGACGTTGCCGATCGCCCACCCGAGGGCCCCGCACAGCGCGAGCACGACGGGCAGCAGCGCGGCCGCCTGCGCCCGGTGCACGGCGATCGCCGCCAGCGCCGCCACCGCGATCGTGACCCCGATCACCTGCCGGCCGGTGAGCCGCTCGCGCAGGAACACCCCGGCGAGCACCACCGTGAACGGCGCCGACGCCTGCAGGACGAGCGACGCCAACCCGGACGGGAGCCCCGCGGCCATGCCGAGGTACAGGAACGCGAACTGCAGGACGCCGAGCCCGAAGCCGACCAGCAGGAGCCGGCCGAACGGGATCCTCGGGCGCGGGACGAGCAGCACGGTCGGGACCGCGAGCAGCGTGAACCGCAGCGCGGCGAGCAGGAACGGCGGGAAGTGCTCGAGGGCGAGGGCCGTCGCGGGGAAGTTGAGACCCCACACGACGGCGACGACCACGGCGAGGAGACGGTCACGGGTGCGCACGGGTCGATCGTGACCCAGCCGCACCGTTCAGCACCAGCGAAGAGTTCCGCACTGACGTTGTAGGCTCCCTGCATGGTCGGCTTCGACGTGCAGCTCCTCGCCGTCCTCCGCGAACTCGCCGAGCGGGGGAGCGTCACCGCCGTCGCCGAGGCCACGCACCGCACGCCCAGCGCCGTCTCGCAGCAGCTCCAGACCCTGCAGCGCCAGGTCGGCGTCCCCCTCGTCGAACGGGTCGGCCGCGGGGTCCGGCTCACCGAGCACGGCCGGGTGCTCGCCGGGCTGGCGAGCGGCGTCGCGACGGCGATCGCCACGGTGGACGCGGCGTGGCAGGAGCACCTCGGCGGCGCGACCGGGCGGGTGGACCTCGCCGTGTTCCCGTCGGCCGCGGAACTCCTGCTGCCCGGCCTGCTCACCCGGATGCGCGAGCACCCCGGCATCGACCTGGTGCTCGTCGACGTCGATGTCAGCGAGGACGCGTTCGGCCCCCTCGCCGCCGACCACGACGTCGTCATCGGGCACCGGCCGGACGGCGCCCCACCGGCCGGCCGGGAGGCGCTCGAGACCGTCCCGCTCCTCCGCGAGCCGCTCGACGTCGCGCTCCCGCTCGACCACCGGCTGGCCGCCCGCGAGCGGGTCCGCATCGACGACGTCGTCGGGGAGTCCTGGATCGGGGTGCCGGAGGGCTACCCGATCGACCGGGTGCTCACGGCCATGGCGGCGGCGACGGACACACCGCCGAGCGTCGGCTTCCGGACGATCCACCTGCCCGTCATCGAGAACCTCATCGCCGCCGGACACGGGGTGGCGCTCGTGCCGCGGTACACCTCGGGGACGCGGGCGTCCGGTCGCTTCCACCTCGCCGAGCTCGCCGACGTCCGCGCAGGGCGGCGGATCGAGGCGCTCGTCCGGCCGGACCGTGCGGTCCGCCCCGTGGTCCGGACGGTCCTGGAGGCGCTGGTCGCCGAAGCCCTGGACGTCACCACCTGAGGCGGTGACGCTGCCGGCGGGGCCGACCCGCGCCTCCAGGCCGCACTTGGTGAGCAGAAATGGTCGGGTCCCTGCTCGGGACCCGACCATTTCTGCTCACGAAACGCGCGACGCGGCGCGCGACGCGGCGCGCTACACGTCGAGGTGGTTGACGAGCTCGTCGGCGAGGCCCGTGTAGGTCGCCGGGGTGAGGTTCGTCAGCCGGGCCTTCGCGCCGGACGAGATGTCCAGGCCGTTCACGAACGCGACGAGCTCCGCCTGCCCGATGCGCTTCCCGCGCGTGAGCTCCTTGAGCATCGCGTACGGGTCCTCGATGTTCGACTGCCCGGCCGTGACCTCGGCGCGGATGACCGTCTGGATGGCCTCGGCGAGCACCTCCCAGTTGCGGTCGAGGTCCTCGGCGAGACGCACCTCGTTCACGGCGATCTCGCCCAGGCCACGGCGCAGGTTGTCGAGCGCGAGCAGCGAGTGCCCGAACGCGACGCCGATGTTCCGCTGCGTGGTCGAGTCGGTGAGGTCACGCTGGAGCCGCGACGTCACGAGCGTCTCGGACAGTGTGGAGAACAGCGCCGACGAGATCTCGAGGTTCGCCTCGGCGTTCTCGAACCGGATCGGGTTGATCTTGTGCGGCATCGTCGACGAGCCCGTGGCACCCGCCACCGGGATCTGCGTGAAGTACCCCATCGAGATGTAGGTCCACACGTCGGTCGCGAGGTTGTGCAGGATCCGGTTCGCGTGGCGCACCCGGTCGTACAGCTCGGCCTGCCAGTCGTGCGACTCGATCTGCGTCGTGAGGGGGTTCCAGGTGAGCCCGAGACCCTCGACGAACTCGCGGGAGAGTGCGGGCCAGTCGGCCTCGGGGTCGGCCGCGAGGTGCGCCGAGAACGTGCCGGTCGCGCCGGAGAACTTGCCGAGGTACTCGCCGCCCTCGATCTGGGACAGCACGCGCTCGAGGCGGTAGACGACGACCGCGAGTTCCTTGCCGAGCGTCGTCGGCGTCGCCGGCTGCCCGTGCGTGTGCGAGAGCATCGGGACGCTCTTCAGCTCGTCGGCGAGCTCGCGGAGCCTCGCCACGACGGCGCGGTAGGCCGGCAGCCACACCTGGTCGACGGTGTCGCGGACGGTCAACGCGTACGAGAGGTTGTTGACGTCCTCGCTCGTCGCGGCGAAGTGCGTGAGCTCGGCGATCGCGTCGAGCCCGAGCTCGGACAGACGACGACGGACGAAGTACTCGACCGCCTTGACGTCGTGCCGCGTCGTGGCCTCGATCTCGGCGAGCTCGGCGATCTGCTCCTGGCCGAAGGTCTCCACGACCCGGCGGAGCGCGGCCTTGTCGTCGACGCTGAGCGGCGACGTGGTGAACATCGCGTGGTCGGTCAGGAAGATGAGCCACTCGACCTCGACCACGATGCGCGCGCGGTTGAGCCCGGCCTCGGAGAGGTGCTCGCCCACCGTGTGCACGATCGGGTAGTAGCGCCCGTCGAGCGGGCTGATCGGCTGCGGGGGAAGGGGGGTCATGGGGCTCCCTGACGGACTGCCGGCTCGAGTTGGCGGAAGAGCGCCCGGCAGGCCCGTTCGACGGTCGAGAGCACTCGGTCGAACTCGTGCCGGTCCGCGTAGTACGGATCCGGTACGTCGGTCTGCTGGGGCCAGGCGTCGTCGTACCGCAGCAGGAGCGTCACCTTCGCGGCGTCGTCCATGGTCGGTGCCCACGAGCGCAGGATGCGTTCGTGGGAGCGGTCGAGTGCGACCACCAGATCGAGGTCCGGGAACCGGTCCGGATCGAACTGACGGGCGCGATGCCTGCTGCCATCGTATCCGCGCGCTGCGAGTGCTGCGATCGTGCGCTCGTCGGCGGGCTCGCCGACGTGCCAGTCGCCGGTGCCGGCGGACTCGACCTGGAACCGGTCGGCCATGCCGGCGTCCGCCGCGAGCTGGGCGAAGACGATGCCGGCCATGGGGGAGCGGCAGATGTTGCCGCTGCAGACGAACGAGACCCGGAAGGGGGCGTCGGCGTCCGGGGTCATGGGGACATCATGGCGCAGGGAGCGTCCGTCCGCGACGCTGCTGCTGTCGGGAGGCGCGGTGCCGGTCCGGTCGTCGGCCCACCCCGACGGGGTGCTCGCCGACGGGTCGTCGGCCAGCGTCACGCGCGCGGGCGGTTCAGCACCGGCCGCACGAACAGCCCGATCAGCCACGCGAACACCGCGAGCACGAAGGCGCCGACGATGCCCCAGCCGAACGAGTCGACGTGCAGCCCGAAGCCGAAGGCGTCCGAGATCCCGGCGACGATGAGCAGCAGGATCGCGTTCACGACGAACGAGATGAGCCCGAGCGTGAGGATGTAGATCGGGAAGGCCACGATCCGCATGAGCGTGCCGATGACCGCGTTCACGAGGCCGAACACGAACGCCACGAGCAGGTAGGTGAGCACGGTGGCCGTGGTGCCGCCGTCGCCGAAGGGCGTGACGGAGACGCCGCTGACGATCAGCGTGGTGAGCCAGAGGGCGACGGCGTTGACGACGAGGCGGACGAGGAATCGCATGCGTCCATGATGCCCTCCGGTACCCGCGGACGGGCCGGTAGCCTGATCCCGTGACTGACGAGCGCGTGCACATCCGGCCCGAGATCGCCGTTCTCCCCGCCTACAAGCAGGGGCGCCAGGCCGCGGCCGACGCCTTCAAGCTGTCGAGCAACGAGAACCCGTTCCCGCCGCTGCCCGGCGTCGTCGAGGCCGTGCAGGCGCAGACCGCGTTCAACCGCTACCCCGACGCCACCGCCCTCGCCGTCCGGGCCGTGCTCGCGAACCGCTTCGGCACCACCGTCGACGAGGTCCACGTCGCCCCCGGCAGCGTCGCGATCCTCCACGAACTCGCCAAGGCCACCTCCGGCCCCGGCGACGAGATCGTCTACGCGTGGCGCTCCTTCGAGGCCTACCCGGGCGTCGTCACGGTCGCGGGTGCCACGAGCGTGCAGGTGCCGAACCGCCCCGACGGCGGTCACGACCTCGACGCGATGGCCGCCGCGGTCACGGAGCGCACCCGCCTCGTGATCGTCTGCACGCCGAACAACCCGACCGGCCCGATCGTGACCGGCACCGAGTTCGAGGCGTTCATGGCCCAGGTGCCCGCCACCGTGCTCGTGGTCCTCGACGAGGCCTACGCCGAGTTCGTCACCGAGCCGACCGCCGTCCGTGGCGCCCCGCTGCTCAAGCGGTACCCGAACCTCGTCGTGCTCCGCACCTTCTCGAAGGCGTACGGGCTGGCCGGACTCCGTGTCGGGTACGCCCTCGGCCCGGCGTACGTGCTCGATGCCGTACGCGCCTGCGCCATCCCGCTCTCGGTCACGGCGCAGGGCCAGGCGGCGGCGCTCGCGAGCCTCGAGCGCGAGTCCGAACTGCTCGAGCGCGTGTCCGAGATCGCCGTCCTGCGGGACCACGTCGTCACGTCGCTCCGCGAGCAGGGCTGGGACGCACCCGACGCCCAGGGCAACTTCGTGTGGCTGCCGACCGGCGAGCTGACGGCGCACGCGACGGAGCGCTTCGAGCAGGCCGGCATCATCGTCCGGGCCTTCGGGAACGAGGGCATCCGCATCTCGATCGGGGAGCACGAGGCTGTGGGAACGCTCCTCGAAACAGCACGGTCGCTTGTGGGGGACCTCCAGGCAGCCGAGTAGTCGCTGCCGCTACGCTGGCCCGCATGTCATTCCGCGCCGCGGCCCCCGCGACGACCACCGTCCGGCTCCTCGACCCCGAGGGCCGGTTCGTGGAGACCGACGAGAACGCCGAGTTCGCCGCCGCCGCGCGGGCGATCCCGGACGAGACCCTGCTGGCGATGCACCGTCGCATGGTCCTCACCCGTCGGTTCGACCACGCCGGTCACAACCTCCAGCGCACCGGTCAGCTCGGCCTCTGGGTGCCGAGTCACGGGCAGGAAGCCGCACAGACCGGCTCCGCCTTCGCCCTCCGCGCGCAGGACCACGTCTTCCCGTCCTACCGCGAGCACGCGGTCACGATGCACCGCGGCGTCGAGCCGATGGAGATCATCGCGATGTACCGCGGCCAGACGCACGGCGGGTGGGACCCGGACGAGCGCGGCAACACCCACATCTCCACCCTGGTGATCGGCTCGCAGACCCTGCACGCCACCGGCTACGCGCTCGGGCAGAAGCTCGACGGCGACGTCGGCACGGGTGACCCCGACCGCGACGCGTGCTCGATCGTCTACTTCGGCGACGGCGCGACGAGTCAGGGCGACGTGAACGAGGCGTACGTGTTCTCGGCCTCGACGAAGGCCCCCGTCGTCTTCTTCCTGCAGAACAACCACTGGGCGATCTCGGTACCGGTGTCGGTCCAGTCGCCGACCCCGCTCGTCGACCGTCCGCGCGGCTTCGGGATCCCGAGCGTCCTCATCGACGGCAACGACATCCTCGCCTCCTACACGGCCTCGGTCGTCGCCACCGACCACGCCCGCAGCGGCCAGGGCCCGGCGTTCATCGAGGCCGACACGTACCGCATCGGCGCGCACACCAGCTCCGACGACCCGAGCCGCTACCGCGCCGAGGGCGAGCTCGAGGACTGGGTCCGCCGCGACCCGATCGTCCGGTCCGAGGCGTACCTGCGCTCCAAGGGCGCGACCGACGAGCAGTTCGCCGCGTTCGACGAAGAGGGCGAGGACATCGCCGCCGACGTCCGCCGCCGCACCGTGGCCCTGACACCGCCGTCCGTCGACGTCATGTTCGACAACGTCTACCGCGAGCCGCACCCGCTGATCGCCGAGCAGAAGGCCTGGCTCGAACAGTACGAGGCCGGCTTCGAAGGGGGCGCCCACGCATGAGCACCACCGAGCAGCTCTTCGACTACACCCTGCGCTCCCACCCGGGTGCCGGCGAGGTCCCGAGCGACCCCACCCCGACCCTGACGATGGCCAAGGCGCTCAACGCCGGGCTCGCCGCCGCGATGCAGGCGGACGACAAGGTCCTGCTGATGGGCGAGGACATCGGCGCACTCGGCGGTGTGTTCCGCATCACCGAGGGCCTGCAGGAGAAGTTCGGCCCCGAGCGCGTGCGGGACACCCCGCTCGCCGAGGCCGGCATCATCGGCACCGCGATCGGCCTGGCCCTGCGCGGCTACCGCCCGGTCGTCGAGATCCAGTTCGACGGCTTCGTCTGGCCGGGCTTCGACCAGATCACCTCGCAGCTCGCGAAGATGGCGAACCGGCTGCCGGCGCACATGTCGCTGCCCGTCGTCATCCGCATCCCCTACGGCGGCCACATCGGCGCCGTGGAGCACCACCAGGAGTCGCCCGAGGCGTACTTCGCGCACACCCCGGGTCTCCGCGTGGTCAGCCCGAGTACGCCGAACGACGCCTACTGGATGATCCAGGAAGCAGTGGCCTCGAAGGACCCGGTCGTCTTCCTCGAGCCGAAGTCGCGCTACTGGCCGAAGGGCCAGGTGGACCTCGTCGACGGGCACGTCCCGATGCACACGACGCGCGTCGCCCGCACCGGCACCGAGGTCACCCTCGTCGGCCACGGCGCGATGGTCGCCACGCTCATGCAGGCGGCGGAGATCGCCGAGGGCGAGGGCACGAGCTGCGAGGTCATCGACCTCCGCTCGATCTCGCCGATCGACTGGGAGCCGCTCCTGGCGTCGGTCCGGAAGACCGGTCGTCTCGTCATCGCGCAAGAGGCCTCCGGCTTCGTCAGCGTCGGCAGCGAGATCGCCGCGACCGTCGCCGAGAAGGCGTTCTACACGATGCAGGCACCCCCGCTCCGCGTCTCCGGGTTCGACGTCCCGTTCCCGGTGTCGAAGCTGGAGCACCTGCACCTGCCGGACGCCGACCGCGTCCTCGAGGCCGTCGACCGCGCCCTCGCCTACTGACCTCCCTGTCCGAGCTCGACCAGAACGCCGAAGGAGCCGTAGTGGCCGTCGCCGAATTCCCCCTGCCCGACGTGGGTGAAGGCCTCACCGAGGCCGAGATCGTGCAGTGGCGCGTCGCGATCGGTGACGAGATCACCGTCGACCAGGTCCTCGTCGAGATCGAGACGGCGAAGTCCCTCGTCGAGCTCCCGTCGCCGTTCTCCGGCACCGTCACCGGCCTGCTCGTCTCCGAGGGCGACACCGTCGAGGTCGGCAAGCCGATCATCCGCGTGGAGTCCGACGCGCAGGTCGCGTCCGGTGCGCCGGTCGCCGGCCCAGGAGGCGCGGCACACGTCGACCAGAGCGTCCCGACCTCGCCGGACGTCACCGCCACCCCGCCGGCACCGGCCGCTCCCGCCGCCCCGGTCACGCAGACCCCCGCCGCACCCGCGCCGGTGAGCGCGCCGACCCCGCCGATGGCCGCCGCGGCGCCCGCCGCCGCTCCCGCGCAGCCCGCAGCCGCGCCTGCCCAGCCGGTCGCCGTCGACGCCTCCGTCGTCGGCACGGACGAGTCCTCCGGCGCCGTCCTCGTCGGCTACGGCTCCGCGACCTCGTCGCCGTCCCGCCGGAAGCCGGGCGCCCGCCGGGCCGCAGCGCTCGCGGCCGAGGCGAGCCGCGCCTCCAGTGCCGACGCCGCTGCAGCGGCCGAAGCCGCCACCGACCCCGGCGAGGAGACCACCGCCGAGGCGATCTCCGCCCTCGGGTCCGGCTCCGCGCGCAAGCACGGTGTGGCGACGAACGTCCTCGCGAAGCCCCCGATCCGGAAGCTCGCGAAGGACCTCGGCGTCGAGCTGAGCGAGATCGTCGCGACCGGCCTCGCGGGCGAGGTCACCCGCGACGACGTCATCCGGCACGCGAAGCAGGCCAGCGTCTTCCGCAACATCGAGACCCCCGAGTGGGGCGACGTCCGCAGCGAGACGATCCCGGTCAAGGGCGTCCGCAAGGCCATCGCGACCGCGATGACCACGTCGGCGTTCACCGCACCGCACGTCTCGCTGTTCGTCGACGTCGACGCCACCCGCACGATGGAGTTCGTCAAGCGGCTGAAGTCCTCGCCGACGTTCGCGGGCGTGAAGGTGTCGCCGCTGCTCCTCGTGGCGAAGGCCGTGATCTGGGCGGTCCGCCGCAACCGTTCGGTGAACTCCACCTGGACCGACCGCGAGATCATCGTCCACCACTTCGTGAACCTCGGCATCGCCGCGGCCACCCCGCGCGGCCTCATCGTGCCGAACATCAAGGACGCGCAGGACATGTCCCTGCTCGAGCTCGCCCAGGCCCTCGAGCAGCTCACCCTGACCGCCCGCGACGGCAAGACCACCCCGGCGCAGATGGCGAACGGCACGGTGTCGATCACGAACATCGGCGTGTTCGGCATGGACACCGGCACCCCGATCCTCAACCCGGGCGAGGTCGCGATCGTGGCGATGGGCACGATCAAGCCGAAGCCCTGGGTCGTCGACGGCGAGGTCCGGTCGCGCATGGTGACGACGATCGGCGCCTCGTTCGACCACCGGGTCGTCGACGGCGACGTGGCGTCGCGCTTCGTGCACGACGTGGCCTCGGTGCTCGAGGAGCCGGCGCTGCTGCTCGACTAGCCGTCACGCTCCTCGGCAGCGCGCAACAGGCCCGCTCGGAACATCCGCACGGCCAGGACCGCGTCGAGCGCGAGCGCGTCGTGGTCGCGTTGGTCGCCCGCGGCGATCGAAGCGCTCGCGAACACGACCGCACCGATGCTGGCCGCTGTCTCGAACGAGGCGCATGCTCCCAACACGGCGCCGAACCGATCGCGGTCGACACCAGCGTCGAGGACCGCCGTGACGGCGTTCGCAGCGCGGTCGGCGTCCATCCTCGCGGCGTTCACCAGCACCCACGCGAAGTCGTACAGGTCCTTCTCCGCGCCCCGCCAGTACGCGGCGGCACCTTTCGCCGACAGGTAGCCCCCGATGTCGGTCATCCGTACCGGGTGACCGTGCACGACGGCATCGTGCGCGTCTCGGAGTGCGGGCCCGGGTCCGCGGAGGTTCTTCGCGCCGAGGACGGATGCACCCGGCAGAGCGATCTCACGGTCGAGGTTGTCGGCGACGTCGGCGAGGAACTCCACGAGCACGGGGTGACCGCGGACCTCGGCGACCCATCGCCACCCGACGTTCGGTGACGCGGGGACGAAGCCGGCAGCGACGAGCGCACGCTCCAGCCAGCCGTAGTCGTGCTCGTCCCGGTCGTACTCCAACCCGAGGTCGAGCAGGAGATCGACGTCGTTGGTTCCCTGGTGCGGATCCGTGGTCTCGACGAGGTACTCGGGAACGAGGCCGCCGATGAGGACCAGTTCGGTCGATCTGGGACCGGCTGCCCGGAGGAGTGCGGCGAGCGCCTCCTCAGCGAGCGCCCGCGCGGCGTGGTCTCGCGACGCGTCGGCGCTCACGGCAACTTCCCCAGTGCGGAGTCGCGGATGATGTCCGCAGCTTCCCGCTCCCGCTCCGACCCGGTCAGGAGATCGGCGTAGATGCGGGCCGGGGAGGCGATCCGGACGTCCGCAGCGACCCGCGTCGTGTTCGCGATCGCGCGCGGTGCCACCGCGACCCGGACCTGCCCCGTCGGAGCAGGCAGCATGCCCGCCCGCTCGCCGAGGTCGCGGATGTGGTCGTCGTCCGCATCGACCACGTACGCGCTCACGCTCCTCGCCCCGGTGAGGAACGGACGGAGACGCTCGCTGCCCGAAGCGCCGGTGAGGACGAGGTCCGTCCCGAACGTCGTGAGCAAGACCCGCTCGACCCTCGCGGGGTCGCGGTCGAGGGTGTGGAAGGAGATCCAGTTCCGTGGCTGTCGGCGACTCCACTCCGACCAGGAGTCGAGCATGCCCGACCCGTCGACGAGCGCACGACTCCTCGGTTCCGGTCCGGGTCCGGTCCATCCGTTCTGGTCGAAACCGCTCAGGGCGTTCGAGACCGAACCGAGCGATCGGTCTGAGAGCGTCGCGAGACTCTCCACCTCGGGGACCCGTGTCCGTCCGTCGCCCCACCGACTGCCGTCTGCCACGATCGCGAACAACGCCTCCGCGACGTCCGCCCGCGCAGCTGACCAGCGGAACCCGACCTCCTCGGCGACGAGCCCGGGGGCGGGAGCGCGCTCCACCCAGACGGTCCCGATGTGCAGGGACGCCGACCCGTCGAGTGCGACCCAGGACGCACCGACGGCGTCGATGACCCGTCGTGATCCTTCGGAGACGGACTGCGCGAAGACGACCTCGTGATGTGCGTCGACCCCTGCGTCTGCCGACGGGGACAGCGGCTCGTTCTCGAACGCCCGGGCGACGTCCCGTGGGAACCCTGCTCCGGCCCAGCGCAGCACGAGGGCCACCTCGGAGCCGTCGGGGAGCACCGCCACCGGAGCGACACCGTCACGCGAGATGATGTCGATCGACCCTGGAGGCAGTGCGCGCCGAAGGGCCTGCACGAGGGTCTTTTCAGTGATCGGCATGTTTTCACTGTACAGTGAAATAGACGTCTTGGCTGAAAATCCCTGCTTGCGGACTCCCGCATTCGTCGCGTGGTGTTCAGACGGATGTCGGTGGGCGGCGGGATGATCGAGGCATGGTCCACCAGCTCCTGATGCCCTCGCAGGAGATCCGAACGGATCGCCTCCTGCTCACCCCGCTGTCGCCGGCGGACATCGACGACGTGCACGCGGTCTTCTCCGACGCCCGGACGTGGACCCACCTCCCCGCGGGACGGCACGCGGTGCGGGCCTCGACGGTCGACCTCGTCCAGCGCAAGATCGGCGGTCGGGCACGACACGGGCTCGGTTCGTGGGCCGTCCGCGCCGCGGCCGACCACGCGTTCGTCGGCGTCGGCGGCGTGGACATGACCGCGGCCGGGGTGTGGAACCTCGGCTACCGGTTGGCACCGGCGGCGTGGGGCAACGGCTACGCGACGGAGATCGCGCTCGCTGCGGTGGCTGCCGCGGCGGACGTCGCTCCCGACGTCGCGGTCACCGGGCGGGTGCTGACGAACAACCCAGCCTCGGCGGCCGTGCTCGACCGCGCGGGGCTGCAGCTGGTGTGGCAGGGCTCGACGTCGTCGACGCTGCCGGACGGTGTCGAGCGGCAGGTCTGGGCGGACCGGGCGCTGTCGCGGACGCAGCGGGCCTGGCTCGTCGCGAACGCCTGACCCGCACCGGCCCCGTCACCGGTCGGGGCCGAACAGCGAGAGCGTCGTCGTCGCTCGTGCCTCCACCTCGGCCGCATGCGTCGCGATGACCACCGCGGCGCCCGAAGCCGCGAACTCGTCGAGCAGGTCGAGCACCATCGACGCGTTCGTCCCGTCGAGCGCACTCGTCGGTTCGTCGGCCAGGATCACGTCCGGCTGCTTGACCAGCAGGCGTGCAAGGGCCACGCGCTGCTGTTCGCCGCCGCTGAGTTCGTGCGCACGATCCGTCGCCCGCCCAGCGAGTCCGACCCGTTCCAACGCCGCTGCGGTCCGGACCGGTGTGCCACGGTGCTCGCGGGCCGGCACCCGTGCGATGTCGATGTTGGCCTGGACGGTCATGTCGGGTACCAGCCCGAAGTCCTGGAAGAGGTACCCCAGATGTCGTCGGCGGACGAGCCGTGCGCTCCGACCACCACCGCCGACCGTGACGCCGTCGATCCGGATCGATCCGGCATCGAACGTGTCGATGTGGCCGATGCAGTCGAGGAGCGTCGACTTGCCGGAGCCGCTCGGTCCCACCAGGGCCACGATCTCACCACGACCGACGTCGAACGTCAGATCCTGCCAGAGCACACGTCGCCCGCGGCGCTTGCTGGCACTGCGTACTTCGATCATCAGGATCCGTTCCCTCGTGTTCGTGCAACGGTCTTCGCTGTCGTCGCGATCGCCGTGGCGCTGACCGTGCCGACCAGCACGAGCATCCCGGCCGCGAAGGCGACGGCGACCCCCGCAGTCTGCGCGACCGGGTCGAGTGCGGATCGCATACCGGCCCCGTCCGGGTGGAGGTCCCACCAGGTGTTGATCGCGGCCACGGTGGCGACAGTGACGAGCACGACCTCGATCACCAAGAGGCTGGCGTTCGCCCGCAAGAAGGACGTTCCTGCCGCGATCCTCGCGAAGTGCGCGCGGCCGTACCGCCGTCGGTGTGCGGCCGCACCGAGTCCGGCGAGCACCGCACTGACGATGACGGCGCTCACCACGCCGGCGACCCCGATCCCGACCGTGCGCGCTGCCTGCCGAGCTGCTTCCGCGGCCACCTGGCCCACGTCGACGACAGCACTGAACTCGCGGCCGACGTCAGACGTCCGGATCGCGCGCTCCGCAGCCGAGCGCGACCCGAACACGACATCCCCGCTCGACAACCACGAGCCGAGTTGGTCTGCGGAGAAGGCTGCAGCGGGATCCGGTACGACGACCAGGACCGCGTCGTCGAGCCACGTGCGCGACGTGGAATCGCCGGGGTAGGAGTACACCTCTTGTGCTGCGAGCCGGCCGACGGTGATGTGTGCGCGCGTGGCAGCGGGAGCGTCCCGGAGTTCCCACCCGGAGAGCGCCTGCACGAGTCGGCCGGCACCGATGGTGCTGTGCGCGGGGAGCCAGACGGAGACGCCCGGGGCATCAGCGGCGAGACGCGTGCCGTCCTCCGCGCGCACGTCCTGTCGGTCCAGGTAGCCAGCGTCGACGAACAGCGCGGGTGCGGTCGCCCCGCCCTGTCCGGTGGACACCTCGACCGGCGCCGCGAGCAGTGCGTCCCCGCGGTCGAGCGCCCGACCTGCGAACGCCCCGATCCGGTCCCAGTAGGGCTGCGTGTCCACCGGGCGTGGGTCTGGAGTGACCCAGAGTTGCATCGTCTCTCCTGCTGCTCGGAGGTCGCGTTCGGCGCTGCCCGATCGGACGACCGCGACGGCGCCGACGAGGTCGAATGATGCAGCGACCAGGACGAGGAGCGCCGGGAGCCGTGCGGCATGCACGACGACCAGGAGCGCCCCGGCGGGCCGGGCACCCCGGAGCGCATCGACCATCGGCACCCGACAGGCTCCGATCGTGCCGAGCGCGTGGGCGACCGCGACCGGAGCGAGGAGTGCTCCGCAGAGGATGACGAACGCCGTACCGAACGTCGTCACGTCCGCCAGCCCGTTGTGCATCCAGAGCCAGATCGCCGCGCAGGGGGCAGCGATCACGATGGCGAGCACGGACGTCCGGGCTTCCGCGAGCTCTGAGCGCACGATCGACGCCGTGCTGCGACCGTGCAACCTCCGGACTGCGCTCCGACGGAGAGACCCGCTGGTCCCCATCACGCACAGCGTCGAGCACCCGAGCGTCAGGGTGACGATGAGTCCGGCTGTCCGATCGACACCGTCGACGACCCCGACCCGCTGGAGCAGGGGGACCCGTTCGGACGTCACCGCGTAGCCGACCTCGGTGAGCGCTTGCACGGCCGCTCGTCGAGCTCGGTCGTCGCCGAAGACGTCGTAGGTCCCGGTCGGGTCGAACTGGTCGAGGTCCTGCATCGGCCGCACGTGCGTGGTCATCGACCTCGAGAAGTCCGCGTAGCCGTCCTGGAGCCACCGTTCACCGCGACTCGCCGGAGCATCGGTGACGAGCGCCACGCGTCGTGTGGTGGGTGCCGCCCGGTCTGCCACGACGCGGACGATGGTCGCGTCCGCAACGCGTGCCACGCGGTCGAGTGCCGCAGCGACACGCTGGTTCGAGCCGGTCTCGGGACCGGCGGTGGCGGTGACCGTCGACGACGCGCCGATGAGTCCTGCTTCGCCGACCTGCGTCACCCCGATGAACGCCAGGACCAGAGCGAGGACCGGCGGGACGACGTAGGCGAGCGTCACCGATCGGATCGTCATGCCGCACCTCCCGGGAACGGCACGATCAGCAGTTGTGGTAGTACGCCTTGTTCCCGCTGCTCGCCTTCGGCGTCTTCGCCATCGCGTACTTGCCGCCCGGGACGTTCGACACTCGTTTGGACTTCTTCCCGACAGCCGTCGCGCCGTGGCACCGCTTCTCGCGGAAGTAGTTCGACCACGTGTCGTCCTTGCCGACACCCCACTGCCAGAAGCTCCCGCCCCCGCCGTCGTTCCGGGTGCCGACACCCGTGGTCGCTCCGGTCGAACCGTCTCCGGAGTCGGCGATGCTCACCCCGCCGGCCACGGGCCCCGATCCCATGACCTCGAACGGCGTGGCCGACGCCGTCGAGGCGGTCCCGGTGACCAGGCCGATCGACAGCCCGAGGCCGACGAGGATCGTCGTCTTCGTGTTCTGCATCATTCCCCTTGTCTCTGCCCCTCCATGGAGCAGGCCACATCGTGACAGCGACCGAACGGCAATGTCAAACACGCAACATGTCAATATTCGCGACGACGATCACCCGAGCCGTCGTCCCCGGTCGCGAGTGCAGCAGCACCCACGCAGAGCAGCAGGAGCACGGCGGCGACCGGCGCCACGGCGACCGGCCCCACCGTCAGCAACAGCACCGCCACGAGGGCGACCACCGCCAGCACGACGGGCCTCACCCGAGGGCCCCGAACAGGGTGTCGGCCTCGTGCGGCAGCTCCGTGCGCAGCGACCACTGCACGGTGTTCCAGTCGTGCCCGCTCCCCGGCGCGAACGCGACCACGGTGTCCGCGCCCGCCGTCCGGGCCGCACTGCCGAGTGCCCGGGCGTTCCGACTGAACTGGTGGTCGGCGGACCCGGCCGTGAGCCAGAGCGCGTGACCACCGAGCCCGTTCGCCCGCATCTGCGCGATCGGGGCGGCGGCCTTCCACCGGGCCACCGACCCACCGAACGCCTGGTCGGCGCTGTGCCGCGGGTTCTGGTCGATCGGCTGCAGTTCGCTGGAGATCGCCAGCGCGGCGCCGAACGACCCCGGGTGGGCGGTGACGAACTGCATCGCGCAGGTCGCCCCCTGCGAGAACCCGACGAGGCCCCAGGCGTGCCGGTCCGGCGTCGCGGGGAGGTGTGCTGCGATCCAGGCGGGCACGTCCTCGGTGACGTAGGTCGCGGACTTCCCGAGCGTCGAGTCGACGCACATCGGGTTCCGACCGGGAGCCGACAGCTGGTCGACGGACACGACGATCGGTGCCGATCCGTGGTGCGCGGCCGCGTAGGCGTCGAGCACGGTCCCCATCTGCCCGGCGGTGAACAGGTCGCTCGGCGCACCGGGCTGCCCGGCGAACGCGAGGACGACCGGCAGGCGTGCCGGGTCCCGGACGAGCGCGGCCGGCGGCAGGTAGACGACGGCGGGGCGGGCCGGGAAGCCGGAGCGGGTCCCGGGGATGTCCACCGTCCGGACCTCGCCGTGCGCCGGGAGCGCCGCTGCCGGAGCCGCGTGCAGGTCGAGCGCCGGGTACGGGTCGCTCTGCACCACGGTGCCGAGGGTCGGGTACTTGGCGAACTCGACGTTCACCCCGAGTGCGGGGACGAGCAGCGCCGCCGGGACGAGCACGGCGGCGAGCACCCGGCGTCCGCGACCGCCCTGCACGATGCCGGTGACCGCCAGGGCGAGTGCGGCGGTGGCGATCGCGACCCACATCCGCGTGACCGGACTCAGGGCGACGCCGAACAGGTTCAGGACGTCGCTCAGGACCCAGCAGACGAGGAGCACGGCGACGGCGGCCCCGACGGCGACCACGGCGCGCAGCCGGACGGCACGCCAGGCGGACCCGGACCGGGTGTGCCGGAGACCGGGAATCAGCACCGCGACGGCGAGCACCGCGAACGCGATGTCCACCGGGACGAGCTTCGACGGCGCCTGCAGCTGGGTGGCGAGCAGCCACTCGGTCGGACTCACGAGCGCGCCGCACCCGCGGCACGGGCCTCGGCCACCGCTCGGGCGTCCGCCGCCGCACGGTGCGCCTGCCGGAGCGCCCACAGGTGCTTCGGGCGCAGGCCCGGCACGTACGCCGACGCCAGGGCCCGGGCGACCCGCGGCACGTGCAACGGCGTCGGGACGACCAACCAGAGGGGCTCGTGCCGCGCGCCGAACTTCTCCTTGAAGCGTTGCAGCGACCGGAACCCGTACACCGGCTCGAGCACGCGGGCGAGGAGCACCGACCCACGGACGACCAGCGACCGGGCCCCGGCGTGGGCGGCCAGCGGCGTGCCGGAGAGGCTGATCGTGGTGAGGCCGGCCTCGCGGGCACGGAGCGCCGTCCGGGCGATGAGGAACTCCATCACCCCGGGCATCCCGTCGTCGCCGCGGCGCATGACGTCGAGCGTGTAGCCGGTCAGCGCTCCCCGCTCGTGGACGGGCAGCCAGCTCGTGACCGCGGTGACGTGCCCGTCGGCGTCGACGGCGAGCATGAGCCGGACGTCCGGGTCGTCGAGCTCGCGGAACCCGCCGAGCGTGAAGCCCATCTCCGGCAGGCGCCGATCGGCGGCCCACCGCGTGCAGATCGCCTCGACCTCGGCACGACGGCCGGCGTCGAGCGCGTCGAGGGTGGTCCACTCGTCGCGGACACCCTCGCGGTCGGCCCGGTTCGACGCGGTCCGGAGGTCCTGCCGCTTCTTGCCGCGCAGGTCGAACGTCGTCACGTCGAGCACGCACTCGACCCCCACCGGCAGCGCGGTCCACCCCTCGGCACCGAGGATCGCGCGGACGGGTTCGTGGACGCTCGTGAACGCGGGCACCCAGCCGTTGCGCTCGCAGAACGCAGTGAAGCCGGCGAGGACCTCGGCGCGGTCGGCGGTGGCGCACGCCGGGTCCGAGACGGCGAGGGCGACCTCGCCGCGCACCCGGTAGGCCACGGCGCCGCGTCCGTCCGGGTGGGTCCAGGTCGCGTTCCCGCGCCAGGTGCCCATGTGCCCGAGGGTCCCGGCGTCGCCGTCGCGGAGCATCTCGACGAGGTCGTCACGGCGTGCACCGGCGGCCCGGAACCGCGCCCGGACGAGCCGCGGTCGGAGGAGGAGCACGGCGAGCAGCACGGCGGCTGGCACGATCCACGCGCCGAGCAGGGTGACCTGCCACTCGATCGCGTCGAGTCCGAGCCCCTGCCACTGCACCGCGTCGTCCTTGACCGGCTCGATGAGGAAGACGTCGGCGAGCACGACCGTGAGCGTCAGGAGCACGCCGATCGCCAGCGCGATGCCCGTCCGGCGACCGCGGTGCACGAGCCAGGCGGCCAGGAGCAGCAGCACGCCGACGACGACCACGGAACGGTCCGGCATCGCGTCGGCGAACGGGGACAGCACGCCGTCCGGGTCCGGCACGATCGGGGTCACCAGGGTGCCGGCACCGAGCGCGATGAGGGCGCTCACCACGACCGTCCGTGCGGTGACGCGGGTGGTGCGGCTCTGGGGCCTGGAGGCGCGGCGCACGATCCACGCGCCGGCTGCGGTCCCGAGCAGGGTCGCCAGGGCGCGGGCCAGGTCCGACCCGTGGCCCGCGAAGAGCACGAGGGTCAGCACCACGGTCCAGAGGGCGGCGCGCGTCCGCCAGCGTCGCTGCGCGGGCATCGCCGCCGACGCGGCCCCGAGCAACGCGGCGGCGACGACGGAGGGGGCGAAGAGCGGCTGTCCGACGGCGAACTCGGCGTGTGCCTCGCCCAGCGCCGAACCGATCGTGACGGTGAGGAGGGTCGCGAGGACCCCGAGCAGCGGCGCGCCGACCCCGATCACGAGGGTCCGGATCGATCCGAGGGAACGCTCGGCGAGGACGGTCGTCAGGACCACCGCCACGAGGGCGAGACACGCGACGGGCGGGTGGTGCGGGAAGTCCGGCTCGGAGTGCGCCATCCGTGCGGTCACGACGAGCGCGACCGCGACCACCGCCACGGCGACGGAGACGGGGGATCGACGGAGTCGTCCGAGGAGCGCTGCTGGTGCCACGGTCCCATCCCAGCCGATCGCCCCCGCCGGGGCATCGCTCCACGGCGTGAACCGCGATGGCCGATCGGCCAGGACGGGCTGGCTCCGAGGATGACCGTCAGACCGCCCGAGCGGCCGGCACGTGCTCCACCGGCAGCCGCAGGTGCAGTGCGAACCCGTCGTCCGGCTGCGGGCCCGACTCCATGCTCCCGCCGAGGAGCGAGGCCCGCTCCCCGAGCCCGATCAGGCCGAGCCCGGACCCCGGCAGTTCGAGCCGTTCGGAACGCGCCGGGCCGTTCACGACGTCGACGAGGACGTGCTCGCCGTGGATCCGGCCGCTCACCCGGACGGTGGCGTCGGGGGCGTGCTTGCGGACGTTCGTCAGCCCCTCCTGCACGAACCGGTAGACCGCGCGCTGGAGTGGCTGGGCGAGGGTGTCCGGAAGGTCGACGGTCGTGCTCGTCTCGAGGCCGCTCTCGGCGATGAGCCGGGGGAGGTCGGTGAGCACCGGCTGGGGCGCGATCTCGCGGTCGGTGCCGCCGGAGGCGCGGAGCACCTGCACCATCTCGCGGAGCTCCTGCAGGGTGATCACGCACAGCTGCCGGATCGTCCGGGCGAACCCGCGCTCGGCCTCGTCGCGTCCGGCCATCTGCATCGCGCCGGCCTGCACCGCGATCAGGGTCACCTGGTGCGAGACGACGTCGTGCATCTCCCGCGCGAGCAGCGCCCGCTCGCGGGACAGGGCGACGGCCGCGGCCTGCCGGCGTTCGTCCTCGCGGGCACGGCGGGACTCGACGAGCTGGTCGGTCAGCCGCGCACGGGTCTGCACGAGCAGCCCGACGGCGAGCGGTCCGAGCGCGAAGATGAGCGCGTAGACGACGGAGACGACGATCTCGTCGAGGGTCTGCGGCGGCCCGACGAACCCGCTGAAGCCGACGAACTGCACCAGCGCGGCGAGGAGCATCAGCCACCGGCGGCTCGTGCGCTCCCCGAGGGTGAACAGCGCCACGCTCGCAGCCACCACCGCGGAACCGACGAACAACCCCGGCACCGTCAGGGCGAACGCGAGCACGGGGAAGCGACGACGGAGCAACAGGGCGGCGGCCGCGAGCAGCGACAACCACGTCTCGAGGGCGGTCGCCCCGGAGATGTCGAGCACGGCGTCCGCGACCGCGGCGGCGATGAACAGGGCGTCGACCAGCCACCACGGTGCACGGTGGGTGCGCGCCCACCGCAGGCCGACGTCGACGAGGCGGTCGAGCCTCCCGTCGGTCGCCGCGAGCACCCGCCGGACGCGCCCCGACCGCTGCGTGTCAGCCATCCAGGAGTCCCGCCTCGGCCGCGCGCAGCGCGAGCTGGACGCGCGTCGGGACGCCGAACGCGGCGAGCAGCGACCGGATGTCCTCCTTGACGGTCCCGGTGCTCACGCCGAGCCGTCGGCCGATGTCCGGGTTGCTCACGCCGTCCGCGACGAGCCGGAGCACCGCGTGCTCGCGCTCGCTGACGGACGGCGCGGGAGCTGCCGGACGTGCCGCGAACAGCCGGGTCCGGTCGACGCCCGGTGCCAGGACGACCCCGCCGCGGGCGAGGACCCGGACGTACTCGGCGAGGCCCTCGGGGTCGGTGTCCTTGAGCAGGAAGCCGGCGGCGCCGAGCTCCATCGCCCGGCCGACGTACTCGTCGGTGTCGAAGGTCGTGAGCATCGCGACCGCCGGTGGTTCGGGGAAGGCCTGCAGCTCGCGGAGGACCTCGAGGCCGTTCACCCGCGGCATCCGCACGTCGAGGAGCACGACGTCGGGCGCGTGCGACCGGATGACCTGCACGGCGTCCACGTCCCCGGTGGTGGCGACGACGTCGATGTCCGGTGCGGCGCCGAGGATCAGCTCGAAGCCGTAGCGGACGAGCGTCTCGTCGTCGACGATCACCACGGTTGTCACGCGCGTCATCTTGTCATGCACGTTGGCGTTCCGAGGGGGACTCGCTACTGTGGCAGGCACTGGTCATGTCCGCGCATGACCACCCGCACGACCAGCGACGGAGCACGAGGACCGCATGACGAGCCGGATCACCGAGGGTGCCGAACCGAAGCACCAGCAGCTGCGGCGCATCCTCCTCGAGCTCGCCACGGTCCGGCTCGCACCCGGGGCGGCGATCCCCTCGGAACGCCAGCTCATCGCCGAGTACGGGGTGTCCCGGATCACCGTGCGCGAGGCCCTCGGCCAGCTCGTGAACGAGGGCTACCTCGAACGCGTGCGCGGCAAGGGCACCTTCGTGGCGCACCGCCCCGTGCAGTCGACGCTGCACCTGGCGTCCTTCACCGAGGAGATGCGGGCGATGGGGCACGTGCCGACGACCGTCGTGCTCGTGCGCGAGGAGCGGGTCCCGCCGTCCGACACCGCCGCGGCCCTGCGGCTCGACCCCGACGTCGCGGCCTTCCACGTGAAGCGCCTGCGCATGGCCGACGGGGCACCGGTGTCGATCGACGACGCCTGGCTCGTCGCGGACGCGTTCCCCGGGTTGCTCGAACACGACCTGTCCGGGTCGGTCTACTCGATCATCGCGACCGAGTACGGCACGCCGATCGACCGCGCGCAGCAGACCGTCGCGGCGAACCCGGCGGCGGACGACGTGGCGACCCTGCTCGGCACGAAGACCGGGGCGCCGCTGCTGGAGTTCGACCGGGTGTCGTACGCGGGGGAGCGCCCCGTCGAACACACGCGGAGCTGGTACCGCTCGGACCGGTACCGGGTGCAGATGGAGGTCACGGCGACGGCGGCGCACGCGGTCGCGTAGAGCGCAGTTCTTCGCGCTGAGCGACACCTCACGGCTCGTCGCGGCCGTGAGGTGTCGCTCAGCGCGTGGGAACGCTCCGGATCAGACCTCGAACAGGGTGTCGCCGTCGCGCACCGTGGTGCCGACCGCATCCTGCGCGATCGAGTCCGGCGCGGAACCGAGCACGACGACCGGGCAGATCGGCGAGTAGCCGGCGGCCGAGATCACCGAGGGGGTGAACCGGACGACCGGGTCGCCCGCGACGACGGTGTCACCCTCGGCCGCGACGAGCTCGAAGCCCTCGCCCGAGAGCTTCACGGTGTCGATGCCCACGTGCACGAGCACGTCGGTGCCCGCGGCACCCTGCAGCGCGAACGCGTGCGGGTGCAGCTTCACGATCGTGCCGTCGACCGGTGCGACCGCCGTGACGGCACCCTCGACCCCGGTCGGGTCCACCGCGACGCCGGCGCCGACGAGCTGCCCGGCGAACACCGGGTCCGGCACGTCGGCGAGCGAGACGACCGGGCCCTGGAACGGGGTCCGGACGGCGGTCACAGCTCGTCCTGGATGTCCTGCGCGAGGTTGTCGGCGATCGGGCCGACGATGACCTGCCACCCCGTGCCGCCACCGACGACGGCCTGCGCGCCGGCGGCCTTCAGTGCGTCCTTGTCGACGAGGTCCCCGTCCTCGACCTCGACGCGCAGGCGCGTGATGCAGCCCTCGACCTCGTCGATGTTCTCGGCGCCACCCAGCGCGGCGATGATGTCAGCGGCCTTGATGTCAGCCATCGTTTCCTCCTCGTTACGAAAACGCGTGCCGGGTTGACAGGCGTGTGGTCGCGGTTCAGACTACGGAACTGGTCATGACCGGACAGGACCGGACCTGGCGACACCGCCGAGGTTACCTGCGCTGACTGTACGACTCAACTCACCCCGACAGCTCCACCCAACGACGAGAGGACCTCCGATGAGCACCACCACTGCCACGGATGTGCCGGAGAAGAAGACCCCGAAGAAGCAGTCGCGCGTCTTCGCCAACGCCCAGCGCCTCGGCCGGAGCCTGCTCCTGCCGATCGCGGTCATGCCGGCAGCGGGCATCCTGCTCCGCCTCGGCCAGGCCGACATGCTCGGAGCGATCCCCGGCTTCGAGAAGGGCGCGACGATCATCGCCGCCGCCGGCAACGGTGTCTTCACCTGGCTGCCGCTGCTCTTCGCCGTCGGCATCGCGATCGGCTGGGCGAAGAAGTCGGACGGCACCACGGCGCTCGCCGCGGTCGTCGGCTACATGGTCATGTACCAGGTGTTCGCGGCCATGTCCCCGATCGTGCTCGACGGGGTGAAGGACGCGAACGGCAACCAGGCCACGATCAACTTCGGTGTCCTCGGCGGCATCGTGATGGGGCTCCTGTCGGCGTTCCTGTGGGAGAAGTTCCACCGGACGAAGATGCCCGACTTCCTCGGCTTCTTCTCCGGGCGCCGCCTGGTGCCGATCCTCACCGCGGTCGCCGGTCTCCTCATCGCCGTCGTGATGTCGTTCTTCTACCGGTACTTCGACATCGCCCTGACCGCTGCCGGCCAGGCCGTGGCGGACAACGCCGTCATCGGCGGTGGCATCTTCGGGTTCGTCAACCGCATGCTCATCCCGATCGGGCTGCACCAGCTGCTGAACTTCTTCCCGTGGTTCCAGCTCGGCAGCTTCACCACCGGCGGCACGACCTACCACGGCGACATCGCCCGGTTCCTCGCCGGCGATCCGACCGCCGGCATCTTCCAGACCGGCTTCTTCCCGATCATGATGTTCGCCCTGCCGGCCGGTGCCCTGGCGATCTGGCGCAACGCCAAGCCGCAGAACCGCAAGCTCGTCGGCGGCATCATGCTCTCGGCCGCGCTCACCTCGTTCGTGACCGGCATCACCGAGCCCCTCGAGTACTCGTTCATGTTCGTCGCGTTCCCGCTCTACATCATCCACGCGGTCCTCACGGGTACCTCGCTGGCGCTGGTGAACGCGCTCGGGATCCACGACGGCTTCTCGTTCTCGGCCGGCGCGATCGACTTCGTGCTGAACTTCGGCAAGGCGGACGGAGCCATCTGGCTCATCCCGATCGGCCTCGGCTACGCGGTGATCTACTACTTCCTGTTCAGTTTCGTGATCAAGAAGTGGAACCTCCGCACGCCCGGGCGTGAGGACGACACGATCGCGGAGAACACGATCGAGGCGGCCACGAAGCCGTAGCCGTCACCATGCAACGGACTGGAGGCGCGGTGCCGGCTGGCACCGCGCCTCCCGTCCGTCATCCGGCTGATACTGGTTTTGACAACCGTTATCAACTAGCCCTACGCTCGTCGACATGCACAACCGTCTCCTCGCCCTGCCGCTCGTCGCCGGCGCCGCCGCGCTCGCCCTGACGGGCTGCGCGACGTCCTCCGCCTCCGGTGACGCCTCGGGCGACGGCACCGTCCGGGTCGTCGCCTCCACCAACGTCTACGGCTCGATCGTCGAGGCGATCGGCGGCGACCACGTCTCCGTCACGAGCATCCTGGACGACCCGTCGCAGGACCCCCACTCGTTCGAGTCGAGCGCAACGACACAGCTCGCGGTGTCCAAGGCCGACCTCCTCATCGAGAACGGCGGCGGGTACGACGACTTCATGACGACCCTCGCCGACGCGTCCAGCACGAAGGCGGACACGATCAACGTCGTCGAGCTCTCCGGTCTCGACAAGGGTGGCGACGCCGAGTTCAACGAGCACGTGTTCTACAGCTACCCGACGATGGTGAAGCTCGCCGACGACGTGGCGAAGCGCCTCGGCGACCTCGACCAGGAGGACGCGGACACCTTCACGAAGAACGCCGACGCGCTGACGACGAAGCTCGAGGGGCTCGAGGCGAAGACGGCCGAGCTCGAGGAGACGTACGGCGGCGAGAAGGTCGCGTACACCGAGCCGGTCCCGGGGTACCTCTTCGACGCGATCGGCCTCGACAACGTCACGCCCGACGCTTTCTCCGAGGCGATCGAGGAAGGCGACGACGTGCCGCCGGCGGCGCTCAACGACACGCTCAAGCTGTTCACGAACAAGACCGTGAAGCTCCTCGCCTACAACGACCAGACCTCGAGCCCGGAGACGGAGGAGGTCAAGAAGGCCGCCGACGAGAACGGCGTCCCGGTCGTCGGTGTCACGGAGACGCTCCCGAAGGGGGAGGATTACGTCTCGTGGCAGCAGGCGAACATCGACCAGGTGCAGGCGGCGCTCCAGAAGTGACGACCGTCTCCCACCCGACGACCGAGCGGACCGCCACTGCCCCGGGCAGTGGCGGTTCCGCCGTGCTCGAACTCCGCGACGCCGGGCTGTCGTACGGCTCCCGTGCACTCTGGTCGCACCTCGACCTCGACCTGGCACCGGGCGAGTTCGTCGCGGTGCTCGGGCCGAACGGGGCGGGCAAGACCTCGCTCCTCCGCACGGTCCTCGGGCAGCAGCGGCTGACGAGCGGCTCGATGTCGTTCCTCGGCCAGCCCGTCCGGCGCGGGCACCGCAAGATCGGGTACATCCCGCAGCAGCGCCTGATGGACGCGGGGACCCCGCTCCGGGCGCGGGACATGATCGCGCAGGGCGTGACCGGCTCCAGGTGGGGCATCAAGCCCGCGAGCCGTGCCGAACGGTCCCGGGTCGATCGCATCCTCGACGAGGTCGGCGCCACCGCGTTCGCGGACGCTCCGATCGCCGAGCTGTCCGGCGGCGAGCAGCAGCGCACCCGCGTCGGGCAGGCCATCGCCGCCGACCCCGCGCTGCTCCTCTGCGACGAGCCGCTCATCTCGCTCGACCTCCGGCACCAGCGCGGCGTCACCGAGCTCATCGACCGGCAGCGTCGGCAGCAGGACGCTGCCGTGCTGTTCGTCACCCACGACGTGAACCCGATCCTCGACGTCGTCGACCGGGTGCTCTACATCGCCGGCGGGCGGTTCCGGATCGGATCCCCCGACGAGGTCCTCCGCACGGACGTGCTCTCCGACCTGTACGGCACCCCCGTCGACGTCGTCCGCACGATGGGGCGGATCGTCATCGTGGGCGCGAACGACGCGCACGACCACCACTGCGACGCGGACCCGAACGCCGTGACGCCGGACGACGGGCGGATCTGATGGACGTCTGGTCGCAGGTCTTCTCCTTCCAGGACTACGGCGAGCTCGTCGTGCTCGTGCAGAACTCGATCTGGGCCGGCGCGGTGCTCGGCATCGTCGGCGGGCTCATCGGGCCGTTCGTCGTCGCCCGGAACATGCCCTTCGCCGTGCACGGCATCTCGGAGCTCTCGTTCGCGGGCGCCTCGGCATCGCTGCTGCTCGGGGTGAACGTGGTGACCGGGTCGCTCGTCGGGTCGGTGATCGCGGCGCTGCTCATCGGGCTGCTCGGGTCGAGGGCGCGGGACCGCAACTCGATCATCGCCGTGCTCATGCCGTTCGGCCTCGGCCTCGGCATCCTCTGCCTCGCGCTGTACAAGGGCCGCGCCGCGAACAAGTTCGGCCTGCTCACCGGGCAGATCGTCTCGGTCGACAACCCGCAGTTGACGTTCCTCGTCGTCGTCGCGGCGATCGTCGTCGTGACGCTGCTCGTGATCTGGCGCCCGCTGATGTTCTCGTCGGTCGACCCCGACGTGGCCGCTGCCGCCGGGGTGCCGGTCCGGACGCTGGCGCTCGTGTTCATGCTCGTGCTCGGACTCGCGACCGCGGTGTCGGTGCAGATCGTCGGCGCGCTGCTCGTGCTCTCGCTGCTCGTCACCCCCGCGGCCGCTGCCCTGCGCCTCAGCTCCCACCCGGTCGTCGTCCCGGTCCTGTCGACGGTGTTCGCCGTCGTCTCGGTCGTCGGCGGCATCCTGCTCGCCCTCGGCGGGGGGCTCCCCATCAGCCCGTACGTCACGACGATCTCGTTCGTGATCTGGGTGGTCTGCCGGATCGTCGGCGGACGCAAGGACAAGCGCGGACGCGACCGGATCGTGCGCCGTGACCAGCGTGACGGAGGCGCACCGCGCCTCCAGGCCGACGATGCGGACCACCGGTCCGCCGCCGGCCGGAAGGAAGGAGCGACCGCATGAACGCCGTGCAGAAGCCGAAGCGGAACACGTGGCAGCGCGAAGCGGTGCGCACCGCGTTGTCCAGCACCGAGGGGTTCGTCAGCGCGCAGGCGTTGCACCAGCACCTGCGGGACGACGGCTCCACGATCGGACTCGCGACCGTCTACCGGGCGCTCTCCGACCTGGCGACCGAGGGCGACGCCGACTCGCTGCAGCAGGACGGCGAATCGCTGTACCGCGCGTGCACGACCGACGCGCACCACCACCACCTGATCTGCCGGAACTGCGGCCGCACGGTCGAGATCGAGGCGGACCCGGTGGAGCGGTGGGCGCAGGAGGTCGCGGCGGCGAACGGGTTCACGAACGCCAGCCACGTGGTGGACATCTTCGGGGAGTGCGCGTCCTGCACGGCCGCGCGCACCGGCGCGTAGTCTCCGCGTCATGCACGTGATCCTGGTGCCCGGCTTCTGGCTCGACGCGAGCGCCTGGGACGAGGTGGCCCCGGTGCTCCGAGCAGCGGGCCACTCGGTCGAGGCGGTCACCCGCGACGGTGACACGCTCGACGAGCAGGTGGCCGCCCTGGTCGAGCTGCTCGACGACGTCGCGACGCCGGACGAGCCCGTGGTGCTGGCGGGACACTCCGGCGCGGGGCCGATCGCGTACATGGCGGCCGACCAGCGGCCCTCGCTCGTCGCGCACCTGCTCTACGTCGACACCTTCCCGGGGCCCGAGGGCGGCTGCGTCAACGACGAGCTGCCCGTGGTGGACGGTGTCGTGCCGCTGCCCTCGTGGGACGTGTGGGAGCCGGCGACCGTGCGGGGGATGACACCGGCACTGCGGTCGGAGTTCGAGCACCGCGCGATCCCGGAGCCCGCTGCGGTGCCGTCCGACCGGTTCCACTACGCCGACGCCGCGCGGCACACGATCCCGGCGACGGTGATCACGTGCGAGATCCCGGCAGCGGACCTCGCGACGATGGTGGCCGACCACCAGGCGTGGGCAGCGGAGCTCGTGGCGACGGAGGAGCTCGCGATCCTGGGGCTCGAGACGGGGCACTGGCCGATGTACACGGCGCCGCGGGAGCTCGGCGAGCTCATGGTGCAGGCGCTGGCGCCGCGGCGGGCCGAGGCGCCGTAGCGCGGGCGCGCGCCGGCGCGCCCCGGTGCCCGCGCCGCGCTCACTTGGTGAGCAGAAGGTGTCGGGTGGCCGACCGTGACCCGACCATTTCTGCTCACGAACGCGCCCGCCGGAGGTGGGGCGCGCCTCCAGGGCGACCCACGCAGCTGCGGCAGTTTGCGACACGCCCGGTCGTCGCGTACTCTTGACCCTTGGTTCTCCGCGTCCGCGCGGCGAGCCCAGTTGTTCCAAGCCCTCCGACCGTCGCGTACGCCGCGGTCGCGCGGTGTCCACGGCCCCTTTGACAGGGATCGCGGGCCTGGGCGGTGCGCACAACCCCCTCGCTCCGTCGCTCGGCGACGCAGCGCGTGCGCGCCAGGCAAGTGACCTTGGGTGCGGCCGTCCGGTCGCACGGTACCTCAGGAGGAAACCATGGCAGCAGTGTGCCAGGTGACCGGAGCCACCCCCGGCTTCGGACACAACATCTCGCACTCGCACCGCCGGACGAAGCGTCGCTTCGACCCGAACGTGCAGAAGAAGACGTACTACGTGCCCTCGCTTCGTCGTAACGTCACGCTCACGCTCAGCGCGAAGGGCATCAAGGTGATCGACGCACGCGGCATCGAGTCCGTCGTCAAGGATCTCCTCGCCCGTGGGGAGAAGATCTGATGGCCAAGAAGGGTCAGGACGTTCGTCCGATCATCAAGCTCCGCTCCACGGCGGGCACCGGGTTCACCTACGTGACCAAGAAGAACCGTCGCAACAACCCGGACCGCCTCGTGCTCAAGAAGTACGACCCGGTGATCCGCAAGCACGTCGACTTCCGTGAGGAGCGCTAAGCATGGCGAAGAAGAGCAAGATCGCGAAGAACAACCAGCGCGCCGAGATCATCGCGCGCTACGCCGAGCGTCGTCTCGAGCTGAAGAAGGCCCTCGTGGACCCGAACGGCTCCGACGAGTCGCGTGAGGCCGCCCGCGTCGGCCTGCAGAAGCTCCCGCGCGACGCGTCGCCGGTCCGCTACCGCAACCGCGACGCCATCGACGGTCGCCCCCGTGGCCACCTCGGTGAGTTCGGCATCAGCCGTGTCCGCTTCCGCGACATGGCCCACCGTGGCGAGCTGCCGGGCATCACGAAGAGCTCCTGGTAAGCACCAGCTTCCGCAGACGCCCCGTCACCCCAGTGGTGGCGGGGCGTTCGCCGTTCCCGGGCCGTTTCGGGGGACATCTTCGTCACATCGGTCACTTCCACCCCTCCAGTACCCCGACAACCCCGGAAATCCGGGCGAGTCGGCAGGTTTCGTCCCTGGTGGCTGGTACGTTCGACTCCGGTTCCGCAGGGTCTCGCGCCCACCGGCACCGTGGCACGGAGCACCCGCTCCGGGCGCCGGACGAGAAGTCGTCCGACCGATACTGCAAGAAGTCCGAGGAGGACATCCATGGCTGACAAGTCCCTGAACCGCACCGAGCTCGTCGCTGCCGTCGCCGCTGAGTCCGGCCAGAGCCAGGCCACCGTCAACGGCGTCGTCGACGCGCTCTTCTCCGTCGTCTCCGGCTCGGTCGCCGACGGCACCAAGGTCACGATCCCCGGTTGGATCGCCTTCGAGAAGACCCACCGTGCCGCCCGCACCGGCCGCAACCCGCAGACCGGCGAGGCCATCGAGATCGCTGCGAGCGACTCGGTCAAGGTCAGCGCCGGCTCGAAGCTCAAGGCTGCCGTCAAGTAAGACTGCTCCCGCGCCACGAAAGGGACGGCTTCGGCCGTCCCTTTCGTCGTTCCCGGCCTGCGATGGGTCCGTGGTCGGTCCTCCACATCCAGGAGGCGCGGATCGCCCTCCACAGGTCGCCCCGCTCGATTCCGTGGCCGGGTGGGGCAGCGCCTAGGCTTGACGGGTGAATCGGATCGCGCGCATCGCCGGCCCCGCCGTGCTGCTGCTCGTCGGGTTCGTGTCACTCCTCGTCGCCCTCGTCATCGGGGGCGGCGCGAACGCCGCGCTCATCGCCGACCCCGGCGCCGTCGTCCGGTTCGGCTTGCCGATCGCCCGACTGGTGGTCGACCTCTCCGCCGCAGCCGCGATCGGTGGTCTCGCACTCGCGACCGTCGGGCTGTCCCGCACCGCGCCCGAGTGGAACCGCGCGATCGACGTGGCCGCCGGTGCGGCGGGCGTCTGGACCGTGTCGTCGGCCGTGACGACGTTCTTCACCTTCCTCAGCGTCGCCGGCTCGAGGATCAGCATCGACGAGCAGTTCGGGCAGTCGATGGGGGTGTTCCTCACCGGGACGGACCTCGGCCTCGCCTGGCTCGTCACCGTCCTCGTCGCCGCGGCCGTCACGGTGCTGTGCTTCGCCGTGCGCTCCCGCGGGATGGTCGCACTGACCGCGGGGGTCGCGATGATCGGGCTCGTCCCGCTCGCCCAGCAGGGGCACGCCGCGGGCACGGCGAGCCACGACGCGGCCGTCACCGCACTCGGGCTGCACCTGGTCGGCGCCGCGCTCTGGGTCGGCGGACTCGTGATGCTCGTGCTGTTGCGCCCGGTGATCGACGGCGAACGACTGGCCGTCGTCGTCGGGCGCTACTCGAGCATCGCGCTCGGGTGCTTCGTGCTCGTCGCCGTGTCCGGTGTGGCCTCGGCGCAGATCCGGGTCGGGGCGCTCTCGAACCTCTTCACCGCGTACGGGGTCCTGGTGCTCGTGAAGATCGCGGCCATCGTCGCGATGGGTGTGCTCGGGGTCGTGCAGCGTCGACGGGCGATCCGCGCGCTCGGCACCGCCCCCGAGCGCCGTCGTCCGTTCTGGTTCCTGATCGTGGCGGAGCTCGCCGTGATGGGCGTCGCCAGCGGGTTCGCCGCGGCGCTCGGCCGCACCGCGACCCCCGTCGACCAGGTCGCGCTGAGCAAGACCACGAACCCGTCGCCGGCCGAGTTGCTGACCGACGACGCCTTGCCGCACGCTCCGGGTGCCTGGGGATGGCTGACGGCGTGGAACATCGACCTGTTCTGGCTGATGGCCGCTGTCCTGCTCGCAGCGACCTACACCGCCGGCATCGTGCGCCTGCGTCGCGCCGGTGTGCGCTGGCCCGTGCGCCGGACGGTCGCCGCCGGCATCGCGATCGTCTCGCTCGTCGTCGCGACCTCGGGCTCGCTGCACACCTACGACCGCTTCCTCGTGTCCGCCAACGTCGGGTCGCACGTGCTCCTCGGGCTCGTCGTGCCGGCGCTCGTCTGGGCGTCGGCACCCGTGCAGCTCATCCGTGCCGCCGTGCACCCCCGCGACGACGGCAGCACCGGTGTCCGCGAGTGGACGGGCGTCCTGGTCGACAACCAGGCGGTGCGGTACCTCGTGCAGCCGTTCCCGGCGTTCCTGTTCCTGGCGGCGGCGTGGTGGGCGTTCTTCGTGACCGACGCACTCCGGTGGTCGGTCAGCGACTCGACGGGCCGCACCGTCATCGACGTCGGGTTCCTGCTCGTCGGGCTCCTCGCCGTCCCCACCCTGCTCACACCGATCGCGGTCGGTGCCCGGCGCGCTTCGATGCCCGCGGCGCTCGTCCGGATCGCCGGGGCGGTCGTCGTCGCGGCCGGTCTGGTGTCGCTCGGCATCGCGATGCGCGGGCCGCTCGGGCTCCTGCAGGCGTCGTGGTTCGGTGCGATGGGCCGGACGTGGGGACCGGATCCGCTCGTCGACCAGGCCCGCGCGGGCACGCTGCTCGTGGTCGCCGGTGTCGTCGTCGTCGTGACCGTCGTCGTGGTGGTGCTGGTCCGCGTGCGCCGCGCCGTGGCGGAGCCCGCCGTCGACGGACCGCGCAGCGACGACCGGGTGGCGACCCGATGAGCGTCGAGCTCAGTGCCGAGCAGCGGGCCGTCTTCGAGTACATCGAGCACACCCGCGACCACGTGTTCATCACCGGTCGTGCGGGGACGGGCAAGTCGACGCTCCTGAACCACCTGTCGTGGAACACCGAGAAGCAGGTCGTGATCTGCGCGCCGACCGGTGTCGCGGCGCTGAACGTCGGTGGGCAGACGATCCACTCGCTCTTCCGCCTGCCGATCGGGCTCATCGCCGACGCCGAACTCCGGCAGGGGCCGGACACCCGCAAGCTCCTCAACACGATCGACACCCTCGTGATCGACGAGGTCTCGATGGTGAACGCCGACCTCCTCGACGCGATGGACCGCTCGCTGCGCAAGGCCCGCGGGCGTCAGTTCGAGGCGTTCGGCGGCGTGCAGGTGGTCATGTTCGGCGACCCGTACCAGCTGCCGCCGGTGCCGGGCGACGGGGACGAGCGCGCGTACTTCACCGACCACTACCGCTCGATGTGGTTCTTCGACGCCAAGGTCTGGCTCGAGGCGGAGCTCAACATCGTCGAGCTCGCGACCGTCCACCGGCAGCGCGACGACGCCTTCGCCGCGATGCTGACGGCCGTGCGGCACGGGCGCGTGACGGCCGACGTCGCCGGGCAGCTCAACGCGGCGGGCGCCCGACCCGCCCCGGACGACGCGATCACCCTGGCGACCCGGAACGACACCGTGGCGCGCATCAACAAGGCCGCGCTCGACCGGCTGCCCGGCAAGGTGCGGACCGCGCGGGCCGACGTCAACGGCGACTTCGGCGGACGGAACTTCCCGGCGGACGAAGCCCTCGAGCTGAAGCCCGGCGCGCACGTGATGTTCCTGCGCAATGACCCCGACCAGCGCTGGGTGAACGGCACCCTGGGGGTCGTGCAGACGATCCGCGACACCGTGTGGGTGGACGTCGACGGGGAGTCGTTCGAGGTCCAGCCGTCGGTGTGGGAGAAGTTCAAGTACTCCTACGACGCCGACAAGAAGGAACTCAAGAAGGACACCGTCGGCGAGTTCCAGCAGTTCCCGCTCCGGCTCGCGTGGGCGGTGACGATCCACAAGTCGCAGGGCAGCACCTACGACCGGGCGGTGGTCGACCTCGGCAACCGGGTGTTCAGCGCCGGGCAGACGTACGTGGCGCTGTCACGGCTGACCTCGCTCGAGGGGCTGTACCTCACGCGTCCGCTGCGGCCGCAGGACATCATCGTTGATCTCGACGTCCGGCGGTTCATGTCCGAGGCGCCGCGGGTGGTGGCGACGGAGCTCGAGGCGGCTCCCGCTCCCGCCCCGGACGCCGACGACGGCGACTGACCCGCCCCCGCGCGACGGCGCGGGCGTGCGACGGCCCGGGCGTGCGACGGCCAGGGCGCGCGCCGGCCAGTACGTGCGCCGGCTCGGACGCACGACGCCCGGGACGCGCGACGGCGAGGCGTGCGGCGGCCCGGACGCACGACGCCCCGCCGGCCACGAGGGGCGGGCGGGGCGTCGGGATGCGCTGGATCAGGCGCGAGCGGTGTCCGCACGGAGCGCGCGGAGGTTCTCTTTGTCGGCGCCGAACGCCGTGAGGAGCAGGATGACACCGACGATCGCGTGGAAGACGTTGTCGGTCGTGTTGAGCGCGAACACGTTCGCCGAGGTGTTCACGAACACGAAGCCGTAGACCGCGAGCACGACGAGGACGGCGCCCACGAGGACGTTCGCGTTCCGCGACCCGATCGTGTTGCCGAGCCCGACGATGAGCAGCACGGCCGCGAGCAGGACCCACAGCAGTGCCAGCGGCGGGTTGACGCCGAACGCGTTCCAGAGCATGCCGCCCTTGCGGCTGAAGAAGCCGGGGTCGCCGTCGGCGGCGAAGAAGAACCCGAGGATGCCCCAGATGAGGAGCAGCGCGCCCACGGTGAGCGCGAGACCGCGGTTCGGGGAAGCGGTGATGCTCGGTTCCTTGATGGCCACTTCGGTTTCCTCCTCGTACGCAGCCGACGCCGTGTACGTCGGTCCGGCGATGCGCGCCGGTGCGTTCGCCCGCGCGCGGCCGGTCGGTGCGTTGCCGGATCCGAAGGTCGCTGTCCCGCGGTTCCCAGGCTCCGACCGGCGTCCCAACGGTATCGTGTCGGACCCCGACCGTCCGAATCGCACGCGCGTGAACAGGCGTGCGACGACACCGACGACCAGCACCCCGAGGAGGACCAGCCCGGTGACCCGAACGCCCGAACGCAGCGCACCCGAGTCGCGTGGACCGAGCGTCTCACGGCGGTTGCGGTGGGGACTGTTGTCGGCTCTGGGGTTCGTGATCGTGCCTCTCGTCTACGCGGTGGCGGTGCTGACGCCGGTGGGGCAGCGGGTCGAGGACGCCGCACTCGGCGGGGTCCGGGAATCCGACCTGTTCTCGTCGGACACTGCCCTGAACGTCATCTCGGTACCGGTGATCTTGTTGCTCGTGGTCGTGATCGCGGCCGTCGCGCTCGCTCGGCGCCGGCTCGCAGTGGGGCTCGGAGCCGGTGTCGTCGTGCTCGCTTCGGCGGCCACCTCGACGCTCGTCAAGCGTATCGCCGAGCGCCCGGAGATCGCCCAGTCGACCACGCCGAACTCGTTCCCGTCCGGTCACGCCACGATCGCCCTCGCCGCCCTGTTCGCCGTGCTCATGGTCACGCCGCGTCGGTTCCGCCCGCTCGTCGTGATCGTCGGCGCCGCCTACGCGGTCTTCGTCGCGAACCAGACCGTGGTCTACGGCTGGCACCGGGTCAGCGACATCATCGGCGCGTGCGCGATCGCGCTCTTCTGGGTCGGGGCCGTCCGGGCGTTCGGACCACGGGTCGACCGTGGCGCGCGCGGCGACCGCGACGGACACCGTGGTCCGCGTCGGTTGGTGACCTGGGTCCTCCTCGTCGCCACCGGGGTGACGTTCCTGGTCGGTGTCGCGGCGCTCGTGTACGGCATCTCGGGCGGGGCACACGACCACGGTGCGATCCTCGTCGCGGGCCGGATGGCGTCGAGCGCGAGCGTGCTGGCCGTCGTGACGATCGTGTGGATCGCCGACGGCATGCACCACGCGGCGCGGACGGACTCCGAGGCGCTCCCGGGCCGGTAGCCATCGCATCCTCAAGGGTTACAGGCCTGTAACGCCTCCGGACCCGACGGCCGTTGGCCGACTAGCGTCGTCCACACGCCGGCCTCGGGAGCCGGCGTGGACGGGGAACACATGCGGGTGGAGCACACCCCGACGCGGGCACGTCGGGTCCGTGGCACCGTGGCCGCTGCCCTCGGGGCGCTCCTCGTCGCCACCGGGGTGCTCGTCCCCGCGACCTCCGCATCCGCCATGACCCAGGTCGGCGCGCCACCGACCGGCGTCCCCGGGAGCTCCGTGCAAGCCGTCGTGCAGAACCAGGCCGCCGGCACCGGGACCTGGACGATCACCGCGCCGCCCAACACGACGATCACGGCTGCGCAGTCGGTCCCGGCACCCGGGCTCGGACAGTTCACCTGCGTGCCCACGAACGGCGGGACGCAGGCGGCGTGCGGCGCCAGCACGTGGGGGACCGGCAACCAGGTCGCCATCACGATGACGATCGATCCGGCTTCGCCGCTCGGGACCGTCGCCGGTTCGTCCGAGATCAGCCCGTTCGAGGCCGCCGCGCCCTACTCGATCACGGTCGTCGCACCCCCGGCCCCCGCTGCCCCCACCATCACCGCCCCGCCCGCGGGCGACGAGTCGATCGCGACCCAGCCGACGATCACCGGCACGAAGGTGGCCGGTGCGGCGGACACGACGGGAACGACCCTCACGGCCACGATCGACGGCGAGCCGCTGTGCACGGTCGACCCGGCGGCGACCCCGGACTGGTCGTGTACGCCGACCGAACCGCTCGCGGTCGGACAGCACACCGTCAGTGCGACGCAGACGGACCGCTTCGGGCAGGTCTCCCCGGCGGCGACGAGCACGTTCACGGTCCTGGCGCCCGCCGGCCTCAGCGTGACCCAGGCCGGTGCGACGCAGCTCTACGCGGGCTTCCCGGCGATCCGGACGGTCACACTGGCCAACACCGGCGAGGGCGAGGCGCGAGGCGTCCTCCTCACCGCCGACACCGGCGGCCTGCAGGTCCCCGTGTGCGAGCTCGACGGCGCCACGATCGACTGCGCCGGCCTCGCCGCCGGGGTCGACCTCGGCACGATCGCTCCCGGCGACCGGCACGTCCTCCGGCTGACGGTCGCCGCCCGGTCCGGGACCGCCCCCGCGTCGGCGTTCACCATCACGGCGCGGGCGTCCTCCACCACCGCGGCCGTCTCGCCCGTGGAGTCCGGCAGCACCCTCCGCACGATCGCTCCCGGAGCGCCGGTGATCACCGCTCCGGGCAACCGCACGTCGACGACGGACCGCACACCCGAGGTCCGCGGCCGCGGCGTCATTCCGAACGCGGTCGTGACCGTCCGGCAGGGCGAGACCGTGGTCTGCACGGCCACCGCGACGCGGGCCACCTCCTTCGCCTGCACGCCGGAGCGCGCATTCGCCCTCGGCGCGGTCGCCCTGACGGCGACCCAGACGTACGGGGGCGTCGAGTCCGCGCGCGCGTCGACCGCCTTCACGGTGACGGTCGCGACACCGGCCCCTCCAGGAGGCGCGGGTGGCCTCCCCGGCACGGGCGGAGGTTCCACGGGCGGTCCCGGCGGCGCCGGTGGCGGGACCGCGCCGACCGCGCCGAGCACGCCCGGCAGCCCGAGCACGGGAGCCGGGAGCGGTTCCGGCGCCGGCCAGGGGGTCGGGTCGGGAGACGCGGGCGGCAGCACCGGCCCGTCGTCGTCGCCCTCGGCCACACCGCCCGCGCCGGGGGAGAGCGCCGGCAACGGCAACGGCAACGGCAGCGGGGGCGGCAGCGGCGGTGCTGGCGCGGGCAGCGGCGGCACGGACGACGGTCCCCTCGCGATGGACCTCCGCTTCGGCACGCAGCGCATCGTGCCCGGCACCGCGGCCGACATGCGGGGCACGCTCGGCCCGAACGCCTCCGGGGCGACCGTCGCGATCACGTTCGAGGCCCGGATCACCACCGGCATGGTCTACCGGAACGTGAACGTCGAGGTCGACGACTCCCCGCTCGACTGCACCGTCGCCACGAGCTCGTTCTCGTGCATGATCCCGCTCGACCCCGGGCAGCAGGCGGACGTTGACGTCCGGGTGTTCGCCGACCCGGTGAACGCGCCGGACACCGCCGTCCAGCAGATCTCGCTCGCGTCGAACCGGGCGTCGCAGTCCAACGCGATGACGGTGACCACGGCCGTGGCGAAGGGCGAGACCGAGGCGTCGCAGCTGGCCGACCAGATCACGACCTTCAACGCGACGGAGTTCCCCGGCGCGATGGTGCCGCTCCTCGCGATGCTGCTCTTCGCGCTCGCCGCGACCGTCGTCGGTCGGCGGGCGACGAGCGGCCCCGCCGCAGCGGCGACCGCCTCGCCGACCGGGGCCGGTCCGTCGGACGGGAACCGCGCCTCCAGTCCGACCGCCGCACCGACCGGTCCGACCGCCGCACCGACCGGTCCGAGCGGCCCCGCCACCGACCCGAGCCGACCCACCACCGACCCACCGTCCGGGAGCAACCGATGACCCACACGACCGACGCCCCGACCGACGCACCCGGCGCACCAGGTACCCCGACCGCGAAGCGCACCCGCAGGAACCCCGCGCCGGTCATCCTGCTCGTGGCGGTGGTCCTCCTGGCCGTCTACTACGTCGTGATCGGCCTCTCCGGAGCGCTCAAGACGACGACCGCCGTCCCGGTGAGCGGGTCGAACAGCCAGTCCGGCGACTACATGACCCTGCGGATGAGCGTGCAGGACGTCGACCTCTCGAACCGGGTGATGCAGGCGAACGTCCTGCCGATCCCGCACGGCTCGTTCGAGGGCGAGAAGGCCGGCGAGATCTCGCAGCCGCTCCGCATCGAGGTCTCGAGCGGCGGGGTGACGACGAGCGTCGTGACGTTCCCGGGGCAGTCGGTGGTGGACGCGACCTCGTTGACGTTGACGCTCGACCGCGGCGACACCTCGTACCCGTTCGACCAGCCGTTCGCGAACTTCCAGCTGAGCGTGCAGGACGACGACTCCGGGGACGCCGTGCCGTTCGAGGTCGACATGTCGAACTCCGCCCGGCCGTGGGTGATGAACGCCGAGCGGAGCGCCGCCGAGGTGCAGAGCGACCGCACCCTCGTCCCGATGCAGATCGACGGGCACCGGGACACCCTGAGCGTCGTGATCGTGTCGTTCTACATCATGGCGATCCTCTTCACGACACTGATGGCCGTCGTGACGATCGGCAGCGCGATCCTCCGGCGGAAGCTCGAGTTCGCGAACGTGATCTGGCTGAGCGCCACGCTGCTGTCGTTCCCGGCGCTCCGGTCGGCGATGCCCGGCGCCCCGCCGATCGGGACGACGCTCGACTTCGTCTTCCTCTTCCCCTGCCTGGCGCTGGTGGCGATCATGTTCGTGTGGACCGGTGCGTACATGCTGTGGCGGGAGTCGAAGGTGCTGCGGAACCGCGTGCTGGACGACGCCGCCGCGTAGTCGCCGCTGGCGGGAATGCCTCGGCCTGCGCTACGTTGTACCGAGCAAGTCGATGCAAATGCATCGAAATCGCAGGCGGAGGGACTCCGCGGAAGGCGGCGCATCATGCAGTTCGGCATCTTCACGGTCAGTGACGTCACGACCGACCCGGTCACCGGCCGGACCCCCGACGACACCCAGCGGGTCCGCGACATCCTGACGATCGCCGAGCACGCCGACCAGGCCGGACTCGACGTCTTCGCCACCGGTGAGCACCACAACCCGCCGTTCGTCGCGTCGAGCCCGACGACGATGCTCGGCTACCTCGCCGGACGCACGAAGCACATCACGCTCTCGACGTCGACGACCCTCATCACCACGAACGACCCGGTGCGCATCGCCGAGGAGTACGCGATGCTCCAGGTCATCTCCGACGGCCGCATGGACCTCATGATGGGCCGCGGCAACACCGGGCCGGTCTACCCGTGGTTCGGGCAGGACATCCGCCAGGGCGTCAACCTCGCGATCGAGAACTACGCGCTCGTCCGCCAGCTCTGGGAGAACGACGTCGTCAACTGGCAGGGCAAGTTCCGCACGCCGCTGCAGGGCTTCACCTCGACCCCGCGTCCGCTCGACGGTGTCGCGCCCTTCGTGTGGCACGGGTCGATCCGCACGCCGGAGATCGCGGAGCAGGCCGCTTACTACGGCGACGGATTCCTCCACAACAACATCTTCTGGCCGATCCAGCACACCGAGCAGATGGTGGGCCTGTACCGCCAGCGCTTCGAGCACTACGGGCACGGCCGCGCCGACCAGGCGATCGTGGGACTCGGTGGCCAGTTCTTCGCGCGGAAGAAGTCGCAGGACGCGATCGACGAGTTCCGCCCGTACTTCGACAACGCCCCGGTCTACGGGCACGGCCCCTCGATGGAGGACTTCACCGAGCAGACCCCGCTCACGGTCGGTTCGCCGCAGCAGGTGATCGACCGGTACGCCGCCATGAAGGACCACGTCGGGCACTACCAGCGCCAGCTGTTCCTCGTCGACCACGCCGGGCTGCCGCTCAAGACGGTGCTCGAGCAGATCGACATCCTGGCCGAGGACATCGTCCCCGAGCTGCGGAAGATCAACGAGGAGGGCCGCCCGGAAGGCGTCCCCTCGAACCCGCCGTCGCACGCCGACCGCGTGGCCGCGGCGATGGCCGCCGGCTCCCTGGGCAGCGACCACGTCGCCGCCGAGGACGAGTGGACGGGTGCGTCCGTCTGATCGCGTGACCGCTTGACGGACTGGAGGCGCGGTGCCAGCTGGCACCGCGCCTCCAGTCCGTCTCGGGTCGCATCTCGGGCCGCGACCGACCCGTCCGCGAAAGCGACAGTTGCCGGGGGCGGCGCGCGGTCGCTCCCGTCGAAGCGACACCTTGCCGCCTTTCACGGGCGGGATTCTGTCGCTTTCGCGGGCGGCGCCGCGGCGCCTGCGCGGGCCGCGGCCGCGGACGGGCGCGCCGGGCGCGCCGGGCCGGCCGGGCGGGCCGGGACGAGCTTCAGGCCGACCACGCAGCCCACGATCCCGGCGATGAGCAGCAGGCGGAGTGCGGTCACGGGCTCCGCGCCGGTGGCCATGCCCCAGAGGACCGTGAGGGCCGCTCCGGTCCCCGTCCACACCGCGTAGGCGGTGCTGATCGGGATGTGCTTGAGCACGTACCCGAAGGCCCCGAGGCTCACCACGATGGTGATCGCGAAGACGATCGTCGGACGGGGCTCGGTGAAGCCGTCGCTCGCACCGAGGGCGGTGGCCCACACGGTCTCGAGCGCGGCGCTGACGAACAGGACGATCCACGGCACCTCAGCTCACCACCTTCAGGCCGACGACGCAGGCGACGAGCCCGAGCACGAGGGCGACCCGGGCGACGGACGCGGCCTCCTGCTTGCGGAGGATCGCGACGATCACGGTGAGCGATGCGCCGATGCCGACCCAGACCGCGTAGGCGGTGCCGACCGGGATCTCCTTCATGGCGAACGCCAACCCCACCATGCTGAGTGCCATGCCGACGACGAACACGATCGTCGGCACGACCTTCTTGAAGCCGTTCGATGCGCTCAGCGCAGTGGCCCACACTGCCTCGAGCACGCCCGACAGGACGAGGACTGTCCACGCCATGACGGTCTCCCTTCGATCTCGTTCCGCAAGTCGCACGACTGTGCGACAACGAACTCCACGGTAGCACGAACTCGTACGACTGTGCGAGTATTGGCCCGTGGCCAGGAGCATCGACATCGAGGAACGACGTCGCTCCGTGTCCGAGGCGGCGTGGCGGGTCCTCGCCCGTGACGGCCTCGGCGCGTTGAGCGTGCGGAACGTCGCGGCCGAGGCCGGGCTGCCGCCGAGCACCGTCCGCTACGTCTTCCCGACGCAGTCGAGCCTGCGCGAGCACACCATCACGCTCGTGTTCGACCGCACCCGGGAACGGATCGCCGCGATCCCCGAGGGGCTGCCGACCCGCGAGCACGCGCACCAGCTCCTGCTCGAGCTGCTGCCCCTCGACGACGAGCGGGTCATCGAGCTCGAGGTGTACCTGGCGCTCGCGAACGCGGCCCTCACGGACGCCGAACTGCGGCCGGCGCTCGACCTGGTCGTGGTCGAGATGCGGGAGTGGAGCGAGGAGGTGCTCGAGCTCGTGGGCGTCCCGGCGGCCGACCGCGAGTACGAGGTCCGTCGGCTGCACGCGCTGATCGACGGGCTCGCGATGCACCTCGTGCGGCTCGCCCCGGGGGAGTCGGGCGACTGGGCGATCGACGTGCTCGACCGGCACCTCGACGAGCTCGCGCGGCGCTCACCGTAGGAGCGCGCGAGCGGCCTATCCTTGCCCGGTGACGACGACCACGCCGCCGCAGCAGCGCCCCACCGCCGCGTCCCGCTCCCGGAGCCTCACCGGCCCCGGGCTGGTGCTGCTCGCCGTCGCCGTGCTCCTCGGGATCCGCCTGCTCTCGCCGGCCGTCGGCACCGCGGGTCTGCCCGACGTCGTGCAGGACTTCCTCACGCTCGCGATCAGCGTCGTCGTCGAGTCCCTGCCGTTCGTGGTGCTCGGCATCCTGCTGTCCATCGTCGTCGAGGTGTGGGTCCCCGTCGGCGCGCTCGAGAAGGTCCTGCCGCAGCGCCCGATCCCGCGCCGGGCCGCGATCTCCCTGATCGGCATGCTCTTCCCGGTGTGCGAGTGCGGGAACGTGCCACTCGCCCGCGGCCTCATGATGCGCGGCTTCACGCCCGCCGAGGCCGTCACCTTCCTCGTCGCCGCCCCGATCCTCAACCCGCTCGTGATCATCAGCACTGCCCAGGCGTTCGGGTGGTCCGGCTGGATCCTGCCCGTGCGCATCGTCGGCGGCTTCGTCATCGCGAACCTCGTCGGCTGGATCGTCGCCGCGCACCGTCGTCCGACCGAGCTGCTGCTGCCCGCGTTCGAGGCCCGCTGCCGAGCGGCCGTCGGTGCGCCGCGGTCCCGGAACCGCTGGCGGGACAGCGCCGCGCAGTTCGGCGGCGAGACCGCGACGATGATGCCCGCGCTGTTCGTCGGCGCCGGGCTCGCCGCAGCGATCCAGGTCGCCGTGCCCCGGTCCACGCTCGTGTCGATCGGCGCGAACCCGGTGCTCTCCGTCGCGGCGATGATGCTCCTCGCGATGACGGTCTCCCTGTGCTCGAACGTCGACGCCTTCTTCGCGCTGTCCTTCGCGTCGACGTTCCTCCCCGGGTCGATCACCGCGTTCCTCATCATCGGGCCGATCATCGACGTGAAGATGATCGCCCTGCTCCGGACGACGTTCCGTGCGCGTTTCCTGGTGCTGCTCGCCGTCGTCTGCGTCCTGTTCGCCGCGACCGTCGGGTTGGTGATGAATGTCCTCGTCTGAGTCCCGCCTGTCGTCGTCCCTGGGCCTCGGGTCCGTGCTCGCGGTGGCGCTGTGCACGCTGTGGCTCGCCCTCGCCGGGCACCTCGACCTGTACATCAACCCGCGCTACTCGGTCTTCACGGTCGTGCTCGCGGCCGTCGCGGTGCCCGCGTCGATCGCCGGCCTGGTGGTGACCGCGCGCGGACACGGGCACGATCACGACGAGGGGCACGACCACCGCCCAGGAGGCGCGGCTCGCCGCACACGGATCGTCCTCAGCGGCGTGGCCGCCCTCGTCACCGTCGGGGTCACCGCCGCCATGCTGGTCCTGCCCCCGACGACGCTGTCCGCCCGCACCGCGCAGCAGCGGAGCGTCGACTCGGCGACCCTGTCGAACGCCACCGGGTCCCAGGCCGCGGTGTCCCTGCTCGGCAGTACCTCGGTCGACACCTCCGAGTACGGCGTCAAGGACTGGGCCGCCCTCATCCGGCAGACGACCGACACCACGTCGCTCGTCGGCAAACGGGTCGACCTGACGGGCTTCGTCGTCCCGGGCGCGGACGGGTCCTTCACCCTCACCCGGTTCGTGATCAGCTGCTGCGCGGTGGACGCCCAACCCGTCGGGATCGGGGTCGACACCGACGGGACGGTCCCGGGCCAGGGCGCGTGGGTCCGGGTCCGCGGAGCGCTCGCCGCCAACCCGGACCAGTCGGCCGACGCCCGCATCGTCATCCGCGCCGCCACGGTGCGGGGCGTCGAGCAGCCCGAGGACCCGTATGAGTACTGAGCTGCGAGAACGCCCCCGGAACCGCTTCCGCCGTCGCCTCGTCGCGACCGTGCTGGTGTTCGTCGTGGTCGGCAGCGCCGCGGCGGTCGTCGGATCGCAGCAGGGCCCACGGCTGCGCGACGTGTCGTACGACGCCTCCGGCCTGGTGTCCCGCCCGGCACAGCGCGTGATCCTCACCGCGAACCAGGCGATCGAGCGCGTGTCGGCGCAGGACGTCCGGGTCAGTCCGGCAGCGGCGCACACCGTGACGTCGAGCGGCAACACCATCGCGGTCGAGTTCACCGGGCCCCTGGCCTACGACCGCTCGTACGAGATCTCGGTCGCGGGCGTCCGGGCGCCGGGGCAGCGCGCGACCGCCGACCTCCGCACGTCGATCCGCACGGGCAGCACCGACGTGCTCGCGCTGGTCCCGGGTGCCGCCGGGAGCGAGGACCGCATCGTCCGCCGGTCCCTCGACGCCGGGGGCGCGACCACGGTGTACGAGGGGACCGGCATCTCGGAGTACGTCCGCCTCGGCCGGTCGCTCGTCGTGGTGAGCGGCACGGACGCCGGGTCGTCGGTCGACATCGTGCCGCTCGCCGGCGGGGTGCAGGACGAGGACCTCCCGGTCGAGCACCTGACGCTCCCGACCGCCGAGGGGCGCGTCACGGCCCTGCACGCCGCCGACGACGGCGCCTCGTTCGGCTTCGAGTACGCCGACACGTCCACCGGTCAGTCGCGCAACGTCGGGCTCTACGTCGTCGACATGACCGGCACCCACCTGCCGACCGCGATCGACGCGAGCGGGAAGCCGAGGACGGGGGCGGTCCCGATGAGCGTCGGGCAGTGGGCCTACGTGCCCCGCACGGAGAGCGCCCTCGTCCGCACCGGCAGCGACGACCTCGTGCTCGTCGACACGAGCGGGCGGACCGACCCCGTCCGGCTGGGGAGCGCCACGTACCTGCACGGCTTCGTCGGTACCGGCACCACGGCGGTGGTCGAGACCGGCACGGGGATCGTCCGCCTCGACCTGACGGACGGGAAGCGCACCGTGCTGCAGGCACCGGCCGGCAGCACCGACGCGGCGTACCTCGGCCGGATCGCCCCGCTCACCGACGACGGCTACCTGCGGGTGGTGGGCGACGTGCGTGCCGACGGGACGCTCGCCCAACGCATCGTGCGCGTGGAGGGGAGCCGCGCCTCCAGGCTGCCCGTCTCCGTCCCCGACGACGCGAGCGTCACGGCCGTCTGCCCGTCCCCGAACGGGCAGTTCGTCGCCGTGGCGACGAAGTCGGCCGGCGGCGTGCTCGTGAGCATCGTCGAGGCGTCTTCCGGCGCGCTCGAGGCGAGCGTCGACGCCGGGTCCGTGGACTGGTGCACCGCGTTGCCGTCCGGCGACGAGGTCGGTTAGCGGCGGAGGGTCTGCTTCGGGTACTCCCCGAACCGCCGCAGGTACTCGCCCGAGAACCGGCCCATGTGCGTGAAGCCCCACCGGGCGGCGACGTCCGCAACGGAGACCTGACCGAGGTGGGCGGCGAGGAGGTCCTCGTGGGCGCGACGGAGGCGGACCTCGCGCAGGTACTGCATCGGCGACCGGTCGAGGGTGCGCTGGAACGCCTCCTGCAGCCCGCGGACGCTGAGGTCGGCGACCCGGGCGACGTCCGACACGGTGAGGGGCTCGTGCGCGTGGGCGTGCAGGTACTCGACGGCGGCTCGGATGCGCGCGTTGCGGTGCTCGCCCCACCCCGGCGGGACCGCCTCGGCACGGAACCGGTAGAGGTCGAGCAGCGCCGACGTCACCGCGCGCTGCGACTCGTGCCAGGCCAGCGAACCGCTCCCCGAGGTGCGGAGTGCCTGCACCGACGTGGCGACCGCTCCGCGCCACCGGGTGATGGCCGCGGCCGTCGGCGGTGTGGAGCGGTCGAAGTCGACGGTGTCGTCGACGAGGTACCGCTCGGACGCGACGTCGAGGACGAGGTCGCGGTCGAGGTGCACGAGTCGCTGGTCCCAGTCGCGGTACTCGACGTCGAACCGGCGCTCGATCGGGAACAGCGTCGGGACACCCGGTTGCATCTGGACGGCGTCACCGCCGACGTCCACGGTGGCGGTGCCGGCGTCGATCCACTGCACGACGACCTCGCCCTGGACGGCGACGTCCCCGCGGAGGGACCCGTGCATCTGCGACCGTCGGACGCTCATGCGCTCGTCGCCGATCCCGACGTAGCGGTACCAGTAGTCGCCGTCGGTGCGGCCGGAGTGCCAGGCGCGGCCGGCGTACATGCCGGCGAGGTCGGCGACCGCGGTGTCGGTGTCCGTCCCGGCGACGGACACGAGGGACGCGGGACCCTCGTCCGCCGTGCTGCTCATGGATCGAGTCTGGCGTGGGTGGCTGTGCCCGGCCCGTCAGCTGCGCCAGCCGGACGACCGGCTCGCGTTGTGGGGACAGACCGCGGGACGGACGGGAGGCGCG
>NZ_MJGR01000020.1:153066-200809 GCF_001865105.1 Curtobacterium sp. MCBA15_016 | reverse complement strand
GGTTCCGCCAGAGAGGCTTTTGGCTTTCGTTGCCCGGGGAAGAACCGTGGTGGACAAGATCTCCGGGTCTGTGACCAGGTGACCGTCTCGGCCGTTCCGTTCTCCGCCTCAGCGGCAACGAGTGATTACTTTACGCAGAGGTGAACGGCAGCACCAACCCGGGCCACATCCCGGGCGTGTCGGGTCTGCGAGGCCCGGAAACACGCGGATCGCGCGGTGCGGGCCGAGCCGACCTGCGCCGGGAACGACGGAAGGCACGGTGCGAACCCGCACCGTGCCTCCCGAACGAACGAACCGAACCGAACCGGACCGACCTACTCGGCCGCAGCCAACTGCCCGCACGCACCGTCGATCTCCTTGCCGCGGGTGTCGCGCAGGGTCGTCGGGATGCCCGCGGCGTTGAGTCGGCGGACGAACTCGTCCTGCACGTGCACCTCGGACGAGGTCCAGACCGAGCCGGGCGTCGGGTTGAGCGGGATCGGGTTCACGTGCACCCACCCCTTGCCGCGCTTGTTCAGCTTCTCGGCGAGCAGGTCGGCACGCCACGCGTGGTCGTTCATGTCCTTGATGAGCGCGTACTCGATCGAGACACGTCGGCCCGTCTTGACGAAGTAGTTGTGGGCGGCGTCGATAGCCTCGTCCGCCTTCCACTTCGAGTTCACCGGGATGAGCTCGTCGCGGAGTTCGTCGTCGGGCGCGTGCAGGGAGAGCGCGAAGGTGACGGGGATGTCCTCGTCGGCGAGCTTGTTGATCGCGGGGACGAGCCCCACGGTCGACACGGTGATGCCGCGGGCGCTCATGCCGAGGCCGTTCGGTTGCGGCGCGACCATGATCCGGACGGCGTCCATCACGCGCTTGTAGTTCGCGAGCGGCTCCCCCATGCCCATGAACACGATGTTCGTCACGCGCTCGGCGTCGACGCGGTCCTTCCCGCCCTTGCGGGGATCACCGCCGAGCTCCCCCGCCGCGATGGCGGCGTTGGCACGGACGATCTGCTCGATGATCTCGGCCGTGGACATGTTCCGGGTCAGCCCGGCCTGCCCGGTCGCGCAGAACGGGCAGTTCATCCCGCACCCCGCCTGGGACGAGACGCAGAGCGTGATGCGCCCCGGGTACCGCATGAGCACCGACTCGACCAGCGCCCCGTCGTGGAGCTTCCAGAGGAACTTGATCGTGTCGCCCTTGTCGGTCGCCAGACGACGGGTCTCGGTGAGGAGGGGCGGGAGCATGCCCGCCACGAGTTCCTCGCGCTGGGCGGCCGGCAGGTCGGTCATCTGCGCGGGGTCGGACGTGTAGTGCGTGAAGTAGTGGGTCGAGAGCTGCTTGGCGCGGAACTTCGGCAGCCCCAGCTCGACGACCTTTGCCTCGCGCTCGGCGACCGTCATGTCGGCGAGGTGTACGGGCGGCTTGCCACGCTTCGGGGACGCGAACTGCAGCAGCGGCCGGCCGTCGGTCCCGGTGGCCTGCGTCCAGCCCTCGGTGCGCGGACGCACCTGCGGACGAGCAGAGCGCTGCTCTTCGAAGGGGGTGCGGGTCTCGGAGGCCATCACTCCAGTTTACGGGACGACGACGCCCCGCGGGTGCCGGTCAGCTGCCGGCGGGGAGCACCCGGGCGAAGTGGTGCGCCGCGGAGTACATCGGCACGATGTCGACGACCGCGCCGGGGTGCGGCGCCTGGAGCACCAGTCCGTCGCCGAGGAAGATGCCGACGTGGTCCTCGTTGTCGTACACGACGAGGTCGCCGGGCTGCGCCTCGGACTCCGGGATCGTCGTCGCGGCGGCGTCCTGCGTCGGGACGTAGTGCACGAGCGGGATCCCGACGGCCGCGTACGCGACCATCGTCAAGCCGGAGCAGTCGATGCCCTCGTGGCTCGCGCCGCCCTCGACGTACGGGTCGCCCATGTACTGCAGGGCGGTGGAGACCACGGTCGCCCGGTCGCCACCGGCGGAGAGGATCTTCGAGATCGCGTCCTCCGCCTGCTGGGTGCTGACGCCGAACTTCGTCACGATCGTCGGGTAGGACACCACGGTCGTGGTCGTCGTCATGCCGTCCGTCGACACCACCGGGACCTCGACGTCCCGGGCGACGGTGTAGGTCTGCGTGTGCTGCGAGGTGGTCGTCCCGTGGTGCGCGTCGGTCGACGGGGTCGCGGCGTTCGCCGGGACCGCGAGCGTCAGGCTCGAGGTGATGGCCAGTGCGGGCGCGAGGAGCACCGCTGCGCGCTTCGCGTTGGCAGCCCGGCGGACGTGCCGCGGGTCGACCGCCCGTTCGGCTCGGAGCGCCGCGGACCGGGACAGCACGGCCGCTCCGGCGACGGCCGTCGAGGCGACCGGGCGGGTGTTCGACAGGGACACGCTGCGCGCCGGCTTCTCGTGCTCCACGAAGGTCGAGCGGGCCACGGCGGGGCCGAACGCGGAACGACGTCCGCGGGGACGGCGCAGTTCGACGGCTTCGGTGGTGGCCGCGCCGTCGGGGGCTGCGGGCAGTGCGTGGCGTCCCATGGTTCCTTCCGGGTCGGACGAGCCGGCCCGAGCAGATGACGAGGCGACTCGGGAAGATAACGTATTGGTCACGAACCTGGGCCCCGCTGGGCACTCGCCGCGGGTTCCTGCGGTTCGTCACAGGCTCGGGCGTTCCTCGCAGCCCGTTCAGAACCGGCCCGCACCGCTCCGGACGCGGCTCAGGCGGGGGTGGGCCGCACGACGGCGGCGATCCGCGCCTCCCGAGCCCGTGCCAGGTCGTCGAGGCGGGCCGCCAGGGCGCGCACCGACTCGTCGACCGGCGCGTCCCCCGAGATGTCCCCCGGGAGCGGCGCCCCCGCGGTGACCGCGAGCGGAAGGACGCCCGCCCAGACCGCGTGGTCCTCGGCGTCGTCGACAGCCTCGCCGACGCCGGCGGCGCGGATCTTCACGCTCGCGTGCTCGAGGGGCAGCTGGAGGACCTGGGTGGCACGGACCTCCTTGGCGGTCATCTCGCGGACCTCGTCGCGGCGTCCGGGCATGAGGTGGTCGGCGACCTGCCGGAGCGCCTCGGTCCGCAGGTCGTCCGGCACCACGGTGGCGTTGCCGACGACCACGGCGCTGCGGTAGTTCGCGGAGCTGTCGAAGGTCGAGCGTGCGAACACCAGGCCGTCGACGTGGGTCACCGTGGCGCTGACGGGGACACCCGCGGTGCCGGCGTCGAGGAAGAGACCGCCGCCGGTCGAGCCGTGCAGGAGCAGGACGGGGCCGGCGCCGAGGTCGCCGACGCCGCAGAGGAACGGCAGGACGAGCGGGTGTCCGTCGCGGACGAAGCCGACGTGCGCGACGATCGCCTCGGCGAGGATCGCGTCGAGGTCGGCGGGGTCGTGGGACTGGCGGTCGCGGAGGCGGCGGACGGCAAGCGACGGTACGGCGGGGTCGGCGGGGTCGGACGGGAGGCTCGTGGTGCGCATGCGGGCAACGCTAGGGTCAGGACCGGTCCGGTTCGTGGACCAGATCGGGTGTGCTCAGGTGGACCAGTTCGGGAAGACCGCCGGGGTCGTCGCGCGCGTCCGGGCGATGGTGCAGGACGGGACGCTGGTGGCCGGGGACGCAGTGCCGTCGACCCGCGTCCTCGCGGCGGAGCTGGGGGTGGCCCGGCGGACGGTGGTCGCGGCGTACGAGCAACTCGACGGCGAGGGGTGGATCCGGACGCGGCAGGGTGCGGTGGCGCGGGTGGCGGCGGGGGTCGGTGCGGGCCACTGGCCCACCGAGCACACGGCGCGGGACGCAACGGGGCGCACGGACGGGCACGCCGACAGCGCGGCGGGTACCGGCGCGGACCTCCTCGACGCCCGCCCCGGGATCCCCGCGGTGACGGCGATCGCCGCCCGCGACTGGCGGGCCGCCTGGCGCGCCGCTGCGGACGCCCCGCTCCGCAACGCACTGTCCGACCCGGCCGGCCTCCCGGAGCTCCGCGCGCAGATCGCTGCCCAGCTCGGCCTCGCTCGCGGGTTCGCCCCGGAGATCGGCCGGGTCGTGGTCACCGCCGGCACGGCCGAGGCGCTCTCGCTCGTCACCGAGGGACTCCGGAACCGCCTGGGTCGGGCGCCGGTCGTCGCCGTCGAGGATCCCGGCTACCGCTCCGGACGTCGGGCGATGACGAGCGCCGGGGCCACCCTCGTGGGTGTCCCGGTGGACGGCGACGGCGTCAACGTGGACGTCCTCGGCCGCATCGGCCCGGTGGACGCGGTCGTCGTCACGCCGACGCACCAGTACCCGCTCGGCTCGGTGATGCCGGTGGCACGACGGCTCCGCCTGCTCGACTGGGCGACGCGCACCGGGGCGGTCGTGGTCGAGGACGACTACGACTCGGAGTTCCGGCACCGCGGCTCCCCCGTCCCGGCACTGGCGGCACTCGACGCGACGGGCGTCGTGGTGCACGTCGGCGGGTTCTCGAAGACCCTCGATCCACGGCTGCGCTGCAGCTACGTGGTCCTGCCACCGGGGCCGGTGCACGAGGCCGTCGCCGCCTCGCGCCTCGCTCGCGGACCCGTGGTGGCGGAACCCGTGCAGATCGCGCTCGCGCACCTCCTCCGCACGGGCGCCCTCCGCCGTCACCTCGGCCGCGTGCGCCGGGACTACACGCACCGGCGCGAGCGGGTCGCGACGCGCGTCGCAGCGGTCGCGGGCCTGGAGGCGCGTGCCCTGGACGGCGGGCTGCACGCGGTCCTGACATGGTCGGGTCGGGCGGCGGGGCGCGACGTGGTCGCCCGGATGGCGCGGTCCGGTGTGCTGGTGAGCGCGGTGGAGGAGTACGAGGTGTCGCCGGGGAGCGCACCGGCGGGGATCGTCCTGGGCTACGGCGCGCTGACGCTGCCGCAGCTCGATCGCGCACTCGACGTCCTGCTCGAGGTCCTGCGGGTCACGGGCGGCTGAGCCGCAGGTGGGCCCGCACCCGCTCCTGCACGGCGCTGGCGTCCGGGTGGTCCCAGAGCGCGAAGTGGGTGCCGCCGGGCAGGACGAGGAGCTCCGCTCCCGGCACCTCGTCCGCCGCCCGGAGGCTGTTGGACGGCGGGACGTCGACGTCCGCGTCACCGTGCAGCAGCAGCGTCGGGGCCCGGACGGCTCCGAGATCGAGGTCGGTGACCGCGCCGAGGTTCCGGACGTCGGCCTCCCACCCGGCACGGTGCGGGCCCGCGGTGTTGCCGGTGCGGGCGAGGTCGAGCAGGAACGTGCGACGCTCCGGGTCGCGCAGGATCCCGCGGACGTGCTCGCGGAGCCGTCGACCGCGCAGGGAGCTCACGCCCGAGACCGCGAGGCGCACGACGACGCCGGGCACCAGTCGCGCGGCGGCACGGGCGAGCGCGGCGCCGAGGAGGGTGCCGCCGACCAGGCGCTCCGGTGCGGAGACCTCCGGGGGCGTCCAGGGACCGGTCAGTCCGGCCGCCACGACGAGGGAGCGGACCCGCTCGGGGTGGCGGACGGCGAACCGGTAGGCGGCAGGGGCCCCGCCCGACCAGGCGAGCACCGCCACGCGGTCGATGTCCAGCGCGTCGAGGACCTCGGCGTACCGATCGGCCTCGTCGTCGAGCGAGTCGTGGCCCGGTCGGACCCGGGTGCCGAGGTACCCGGGACGTGAGAGCGTGACGACACGGAAGTCGGCGGACGGCAGGAACCGCGCCATGATCTCGGCGACGTCGATCCCGCCGGGGGTGCCGTGCACGACGAGGACGGGAGCGCCCGCGCCGCGGACGGCGAACTCGGTGTCGTCGGTGACGACGGGACGCGTCTCTGGTGGCATCACCCGACGATATCCGCGGCGGCGATGAGTCGTCTCCGACCGCGGAGGGTGTCCCCCGGGTACTCGCCGTACATCGAGAAGTACGACCCCGAGAAGCGCCCCATGTGCCGGAAGCCGCAGGAGTGCGCGACGGTGGCCACGGAGGTCTCGCGGGGGTCCGCGAGCTGCAGGCCGAGGCGGGCCTTCTCGAGGCGCAGGTCGCGGAGGTACGCCATCGGGGTGCTGCCCTCGCGCCGTTGGAACCCCTCCTGCAGGGTCCGGACGCTGACCTCGGCCGCGGCGGCGATGTCGGTGGCGGCGATGGTCCGGTCGAAGTGCGCGTACATGAACGCCTTCGCACGTTCGACCGTCCCGCCGGGCGCAGCGGTCCCCCGGCGGTCGGCATCGGAGCGGAAGGCGCCGAGCACCGCCTCGGCGAGCCGCAGGTCGAGCGCGGCCCGGTCGGCGTCGACCACGGCGACGTCGAGCAGCGGACGGGCGACCTCGCGCAGCACGGCCTGCAGCGGCGCGAGGCGTTCGGCGGACACGGTCACGGGGAAGGCGAGGGGGACGGGGGCGGCGTCGGTGCCCACGACCGCGACGGCCTCGAGGAAGTCCGCGTCGAAGTGTACGAGGTGCTTCGTCCCCGCCGGTGCCGAGACGTGGAAGGGGCGTCCGGCCGGGTACATCACGGGCACGCCGGCGCGGAGGAGCACGTCGTCGTCCACCACGATGCCGCCCTCGACCGACCACGCCAGCAGGTACTGCCGTTCGGGTGCGAGGAATCCGGACCGAGCGGCGGACACCGACGACGTCCGGAGACTCAGGCGACCGTCCCCGGTGGCGCGGTACCGGAAGCCGAACGGCGACGAGGAGGGGGCGAAGGCCATGTCGTGGCCGTCGTACACGCCGCGGTAGAACTCGAGTGCTTCATCGGGGTCGGTGCCGCTCTGGAGGACTTCCCGGACAGAGGTCCGACGGACCTCCGCGGTCGAGGACTCCGCCGGCGGCCGGTCCGCCGCGGGGATCACCGTCGCTCCGGACCACCAGGCGATCGCTCCCCGACGAGGTCGGCGAGCGACGGCTCGGACTCGACGGGGACGGCCCAACCGCGGCGTGTGGCCCGTCGGAGGTGTCGGTACGTGGTCACCCGCACCGGCTGGACGTCGGCGTTCGACTCGTAGCTGCTCAGTTCCTGGCTGCTCATGGCGTGCTCCCTGCTCGCGAGCCCGGCTCCGCCTCGGCCTCGTGGATGCCGACGTCCAGAACGGCCTCAGGGTCAAGGAGGTGCCATCGGAGCGTCGGGAGGACGCGGATCGATGCCGTCTTCTCTAGCGACGGTACGCGCGTGCCGGACAGCCCACGTGGACCGGACACCCAGCCCGCGCTATCCGGACGGACCGCTGTCGGCACGGACTGGATTGTTCGCATACAATGCAAACATGTTGATCACCGTCGACCCCGGAGCGCGGGCATCGCTCGCGGACCAGGTGGCCGCCCAGATCCGGCACGCGATCGCCCGCGGCGAGTTCCGGAACGGCGAGCGGCTGCCGTCCGCGCGCGAACTCGCGGCCGCCGTCGACGTCAACATGCACACGGTGCTGCGGGCCTACGCCCAGCTGCAGGACGACGGGCTCATCGAGCTGCGCCGGGGCCGCGGTGCCACGGTGCTGCGGTCGGGCAACGCGTCGTTCGACCGGCTGCGGTCGTTGGTGGTGGAACTCCGTGAGCAGGCGGAGACCCTCGGGGTCCCGCTCGACGACCTGTACGCGATGATCAAGGGGGCACGATGACGACTCGGACGATGGGGACCGGCGCACGACTGGCCGTGGTGGGACCGAGCGCGGCGGTGGCCGTCGCGCTGGTCGTCACGGCACTCGTGCTCGGACCCGCGCTGCCGACACGGGTGGCGACGCACTTCGGCGCGGACGGTGTCGCCGACGCCTGGGGGTCGCCGTGGCCGTTCTTCTGGGGGTCCCTCGTGCTGGCCCTGGTCGCCGCAGGACTCGCGGTGGTGGCGCTCGGACGCAGCGACCGCCGGACGTGGGCGACCCTGCTGCTGGTGGCGAACCTCCTGAGCGGGTCCGTCGCGACCGCGTGGATCGCCGAGGCGATCGTGAACCGCGTCGACGACCCGACGTTCCCGGTGTGGTGGGCCGTCCTCACGCTCGCGGTCGGTGTCGCCGTGGCGGTGCCGCCGACGATCGCGCTCGTCCGGACGGCAGCGCCGGTCCCCGCGCACGACGTCCCTCCGTTGGACGTCCCGACGGACGCCCGGGTCGCCTGGCGTGCACGGGTCGGCAGCCCCTGGTTCGCGGGGCTCGGCGTGGTCCTCGTCGTCGGCGGCGTCGTCGCGGCCTGGGCCACCACGTCGGCGTCCGCGTCCGCCGACATCGGCGCGGCCGCGGTGTCGGGCGGGCTGCTCGTCCTCGCCGGGATCGCGGTGGCGGTGCTCGCGCGGGTCGAGTGCACGGTCGATCGACGCGGCCTCCGGCTGACCTCGACGTGGACGCGGATCCCCCTCGTGCGGGTCCCGCTCGACCGCATCGAGTCGTGCGGGTGGGAGCAGGTGTCGCCCGGGCAGTGGGGCGGGTGGGGCTACCGAGTCTCCGGCCGGGGTGTGGCGTACGTGGTCCGTTCGGGGCCGGGGCTCGTCGTCCGGCTCCGGGGCGGCGGAGCGCGGGTGGTCACGGTCGCCGATGCCGAGCGCGGTGCGGCGGCGCTCGGCGCGCTGCTCGCGGCACGCGGGCACGCCTGACCCCCGGGCGCGTGCGCTCTTCGTGAGCAGGAGTGGTCGGGTCGGTCGAGCGGACCCGACCATTTCTGCTCACCATCGAGCGGCCGGGGGCGCGGGCGGACGGGGGCGCGGGCGCGCGGCGCGGGCGGCGCGGCGCGGCGCTACAGGCTCGTCATGCCGCCGTCGACGCGGAAGAGCGCGCCGGTGGCGTAGGACGACTCGTCGCTCGCGAGGTACACCATGATCCCGGTGACGTCGTCCGGGGTCCCCGCCCGGCCGAGCGGCGTCCGGGACACGATCGCCGCGCGGGACTCGGGGTCGCCCGAGATCGCCTGGACGAGCGCCGTCTCGGTGTAGCCCGGCACGACGGTGTTGGCGCGGATGCCGTCACGGGCGTAGGCCATCGCGGTCGCCCGGACGAGCGCGTGGACGCCGCCCTTCGTGGACGAGTAGGCGGCGAAGTCGGCGCCCTCGCCGTTCAGGCCGGTCGGCGACCCCGTCACGATGACGGACCCGCCACCACCGGCCGCGAGCATCGCCCGGACGGCGTGCTTCACGGTGAGGAAGGTGCCCGTCAGGTTCACCGCGAGCGTGCGGTTCCAGGTCTCGAGCGAGACGTCGGCGACCTTGGCGTCGTGGCCGAAGAGCTGCACGCCGGCGTTGGCGACGACGACGTCCGGCACGGCGCCGCGGGCGACCAGGGTGGCGAAGCCGGCCGCGACGCTCGACTCGTCCGCGATGTCCACGGTGAGCGCGATCGCCGAGTCGGCAGCGGCAGCAGCGGAAGCAGATGCGGCAGCAGCAGTGGCAGCCGCGGCGTCGCGGTCCGCGTACACGACCCGCGCCCCCTCCGCCACGAACCGGTCCGCGATGGCCCGCCCGATCCCCGATCCGGCCCCGGTCACCAGGGCGGTCTTCCCGGTCAGTCGTCCGGCCATGCGTGTACTCCGTCCTCGGGGCGGCAGTGCCCCGTCCTCGGAGCGACGTCGCTCCTGGACACATCATTGCGCAACCGGTTGACCGACTGGTAGCAAAGGGACATGACCGACGACGGTGCGTGGGCGGACTCGACCGCCGAGGACGTGCTCGTCGTCGGACCGTGGCGTGTGACCCTCCGTGGCGCCGAGCTCGCCGACGTCCGCCACGACGGGGTGCCGGTGCTGCGCGGCATCCGGTTCGTCACCCGCGACCAGGACTGGCGCACCGCGGACGACACCGTCACCCGCCGGACGACCGACGCCGCCGCCGAGGCCGAAGCCGAAGCCGACGCCGACGCCGACGCGACCGACGAACGCGGGCACGCGCGGGCCCGCGCCCGCGCCCGCATCGAGGTGACGAGCGCCTTCGACGACGCCGAGGTCCTCCGCACCACCCTCGACCTCACGATCGACGACGACACCCTGCACGTCGACGCGACCGCCACCACGACGGCGCCGTTCCGCCGCAACCGCATCGGCCTGGTCGTCCTGCACCCGCCGACCCTCGCCGGCACCCCGTTCACGGTCCGCCACCCGGCAGCGCCCGCCACGGCGCACACGTTCCCGCTGTGGATCGCCCCGCACCAACCCGCGACCGACGTCGCCGGGTACGCCTGGACGACCGGCGGCACGGACTGCACGCTCGACCTCACCGGCGACGTGTTCGAGATGGAGGACCAGCGCAACTGGACCGACGCCTCGTTCAAGACCTACTCGACGCCGCTGGCCGAGCCCTTCCCCGTCGCGCTCGACGCCGGTGCCGTCGTCCACCAGGCGCTCACGCTGCGCGCGGTGCGACGACCGGGAGGCGCGCCCTCCCCCGCCCCGGACCTCGCCGCGCTCGACGGGCCGGCCCCGACCTCCGTGGTCACCCCGCCCCCGACCCTCCAGCTGCTGGCCGCCTCCGCCCCGGCCGCTGCGCGCCCGGACGACGCGGCACTCCCCGGCGGCGTGCCGATCCTCGTCGAGCCCGTCCTCGGCGACCCCGACGTCGCCGCGGTGCTCGCCTCCGCCCGGCGGGACGCCCGAGGCGCGCCGCTCGACGTGCGGTTCGTCACCGACGACCCGGCCCTGCTGCGCGCCGCGGTCGACGAGGTCCTGGAGTCCGGGCCGGTGGTGCGCATCGGCGCGTTCGACCCGTCGTCGCACGTGACGACCACTGCGCTGCAGCGGGCGCTCCGGGAGGCGGAGGCCGCACACGAGGGACTCGACGTCGTGGCCGGGACACGCGCGCACTTCACCGAGCTGAACCGCACGATCGAGCTGTTCGGCGACTGGGACGGCCCGCTCACGTTCAGCGTGACGCCGCAGATGCACGACCGCAGTCGTGCCCAGGTGACCGAGTCGATCCGGATGCAGCGCTGGGTGGCGATGAGCGCCTCCAGGCTGGCCGGCGGCAGGCCGCTCCACGTCGGGCCGGTGACGCTGCGCCCGCGGTTCAACGCGGTGGCGACGTCACCGCGTCGGGCCGTGACCGACGCGTCGGTCGAGGCCGGCCACGGGCCGCAGTCCGTGCCGGACGCGACGGATCCGCAGCAGCACTCCGCCGCCGCCGCCGCGTGGTTCGCCGCGGCCGTGCAGGCGCTCACGGTGCCGGGAGTCGCCTCGATCACGCTCGCCGAGGTGTGGGGGCCGAGGGGAACGCCCCGCCGGAAGGGGGTCGGCGGGGCGTTCCGGTCTCAGGGGTGATCAGCGCTTGACGGCGTCGATCTTGAGCATCTTGGCGATGACGCTGTCGAGTTCGCTGTCGTCGAAGACCTGCTTCCAGTCCTCCTTGATGAGCTTCTCGCGGCCGTAGCCCATCGCGATGTGGCAGGCGTCCGAGAACGGGTTCGAGCCGCGCAGGCCGTTGGTCAACGCGATCCAGGTGTGGCCGTAGAGCATGGCGCGGGCGGCCTCGCGGGGCACGCCGACACCGGTGACGGTCTCCTCGAGGGCGTCGTTGAGGAAGTCGCCGATCATGCAGGCGATGGTCTCGACGAGCGTCGGCTCGAGGACGGCGAGCTGCTTCACCGTGACCCAGTGCACCTGGATGACGGGCGCGTACATGGTCGTGATGACGGCCTCGGCGACGGCCTTGGCGGCGTCACCCTCGTCGCCGAGCGACTCCGACGCGTCGAAGGCGGCGATGACCTCCTGCGGGGCGGCGATGCCACCGAAGGTGTCGTCCCACTCCTCCTTGGTGGTGCGCTCGAGGAACACCGACGGGTGGCACGGGTGCGCGACGGCGTAGTGGATGTCCTCGCGCTTCGCGAGCAGCCCGGCGTAGGCGGCGGCCGGGTCGAGGGTCAGGATGCTGGCACCCGACTTCATGACGGGGACGAGCTGCTCGGAGATGCTGCCGAGCAGGACGTCCGGCACGGCGAGGATCACGACGTCGGCGACCTTGGCGGCCTCGACGCTGTCGGTGAGCGACCGGCCGAGGGCCTCGATGCGCTCCTGGCCGGCGGGCGAGGCCTCGCTGTAGAGCGTCGTGTACTCGCTCTTGGTGAAGTTGTTCGAGACGCGGGTGCCCATCTTGCCGCCGGCACCGATCACGGCGACGGTGACGTCGGCCGTACCGGATCCGGCAGCGACGGTGTGGGGGGTGGTGACGGTGTCGGTCATGATTCCTTGCTCCTGATGTACTCGATGGTGTGTTCGGTCCACGCCGCCTCGATGCGGGTGGTGGTCTGTGCCGGGTCGCCCGTGGTGCCGAGGGCCTCGTCCTGCCAGGGCAGCCAGAACTCGATCACACGGTTGATGCCCCGTGCGTCGGGGTGGATCGCGGCGCGGACGGCGTCGTAGTCGAGGAGACCGGTGCCGGTGCGGACGCCGGTGTACTGGAACCCGACCCAGCCCGGTGAGCGGGTGAACCCGGAGTCCTTGACGTGCCAGTTGCGGGTGTACGGGGCGGCTGCGGCGACCACGTCGGCGGGGTGCTCCAGCCGCGCGACGGTGTTCGCCGGGTCGAGGCAGATCCCGAGGTGGTCGGAGCCGACGGCCCGGACGACGGCGACGAGGTCCTCGGTGGCGACGACCTCGTAGGTCTCGAGCGCGAGCGTCACCCCGGCTGCCTCGTACGCGGGGAGCGCCCGGCGCAGTCGACGTTCGGTCTCGAGGGCGTCGGGCTGGTCGTCGCCGCTCGTCCACATGCTCCGCACGAGGGTCGCGCCGAGCGCCTGCGCGACGTGCAGGTACCGCGCGAGGTGCTCCGGGTGGGTCCCACGGGTGCCGACCTCGAGCGCGAGGCCGAGCTCGTCGGCCAGTGCCCGGATCGCGGCCAGTCGGTCGTCCGAGGCGGTGTCGAGCGGCAGGTGGTCGCAGATCTGGAAGAGGTCGACGCCGTCGTGCGCCGCCGCGTCCCGCATCGCGTCATCGAGCGACATCGGGTCCGGCACGCGGTCGGACATCCGCCAGAAGTAGGCGTAGGTGGAGAGGCCGAGCAGGGAGGTCATGCGGTCGCCCCCAGCTGCGCGGCTTCGTCGAGGATGGTCCGGATCGCGGCGGGGTCGTGGGCGAACCGTCCGAGGAACAGCCCGCCGATGCGCCCCTGCCCACGGGTGAGCAGGCCGGGTCCGGCGCTGCCGCCGTAGATCGCGACGGAGCCGGCGAGCTCCGGTCGGGAGGCGAGGTGCTCCTCGATCCCGGCGAGGACCGCGACGATGTGCTCGTCGGGCGCGGGCGCCGGGGCGCCGATCGCCCACACGGGTTCGTACGCCGCGATGACCGGCCCGGCGAGGCCGTCCGCGGTCGCGGTCGCCAGGAACCGGTCGAGCTGCGCGGTCACGTCCGCCACGGCGGTCTCACTGGAGGCGCGGGTGGTCTCCCCGACGCAGATCAGGGGCCGCAGGCGGTTGCGGAAGGCGGCGTGCACCTTCCCGGCGATCTCCTCGTCCGTCTCGTGGAACAGGGAGCGCCGCTCCGCGTGCGCGATCTCGACGAGCGCGACGCCGATCTCGCGCAGCTCCGCACCGGACACCTCGCCGGTGAAGGCGCCGGTGTCCGCCCAAGCCAGGTCCTGCGCGCCGAGCGTCACGGGGGCGTCCCCGATCACCTCGCGCACCGGGACGAGCGCGGGGAACGTCGGGATGACGAAGAGCTCGACGGCGCCGGACTGCACCGTGGGGTGGGTCCGGGCGATGTCGGCCACGGCGGCTGCCCACTCGAGCGTCCGGGCGTGGGAGAAGTACATCTTCAGCGACACCCCGATCGTGAGCGGGGCGGCTGCCGTGGACGCGGGCATCAGGCGTCGGTCCCGACCGGGGCCGACCCGTCGTACTGGCAAATTGCCTGCACCTTCTCCGCGCTCGCGGACGACGTGTCGAAGGTGTAGCCGAGCCACTCGCGCGCCATGCGCCGGGCGACCTCGACGCCGACGACGCGCTGGCCCATGCAGAGGACCTGGGCGTCGTTCGACAGGATCGAGCGCTCGACGCTGAACGAGTCGTGCGCGGTGACGGCCCGGATGCCGGGGACCTTGTTCGCGGCGATCGCGACGCCGAGTCCGGTGCCGCAGATCAGGATCGCCCGGTCCGCCTCGCCGTTCGCGACCATGCGTGCTGCGTCGACGGCGACGTGCGGGTAGGCGGTGTGCCCGTCCGCGTCGACGCCCACGTCGGTGACGCTGACCACGCGCGGGTCCGTGGCGAGGTCGGCCTTGATGATCTCCTTGTAGTCGAACCCGGCGTCGTCGGAGCCGACGACGATGCGGAACTGCTGCTCGGTCATGGGGTCTTCCTTACTTCTCGGAGAGCGTCGCGAGGACCGCGGCGGTGATGAGGGCGAACGAGATCGCACCGGCGTCGGGGGTGCCGACCGCGTCCTCGCCGTGGGTCCGGGCGCGGCCCATCCGCGGCAGCAGGTCGGCGGTGGCGTCGGCCGCGGTCGTGGCGGCGGCGGACGCGGCGGACCAGGCGTTGACCAGGTCGTCGCCGGCCGCGATGCGGGCGGTGAGGACCTCGTCGAACGGGACGAGCGCGTCGACCATGGTCTTGTCGCCCGGGACGGCCCCGAACGCGAGGACGGCCTCGGCGGCCGCGTGCACGGCGCCGGCGACGGTGGTGGCCGTCGGGCGCGAGGTGTCCCCGAGGACGCGACCCAGTGCCTCCAGGGCCGCACCCCAGATCGCGCCGGACGTGCCGCCGGCCTTGTCGGACCAGGCGTCACCGGCGATCGCGAGGACCGAGCCGGCACCGGCGCCGCGTGCTGCGGCGTCCTGCGCCGCCGCGTCCGCCGCGGTGGAGCCGCGCTGCATGCCGATCCCGTGGTCGCCGTCGCCGGCCACCGCGTCGATGCGGCCGAGTTCGTCGGCGTGGGCGTCGATCGTCGCGCGCACGGCCGTGATCGCCGTCGCGATGCGGGTGGCGGACACCCGGGACTCGTCGGTGCCGACGGTCACCGGGACGACCACGCCGGCCTCGAGGACGTCGGAGGACACGGGCTCCTGCGGGACGGCACCGCCCTTGCGGTAGGCGGGACTGTCGGCCGGGGCGGCCCAGAGTTCCTCGAGCTCGTCGTCGAGCCAGAACAGCGTCAGCGAGACGCCGGCCATGTCGAAGCTCGTGACGAGTTCGCCGACCTCGGGCTCGACGACGACTGCGCCGGCCGCGGTCAGTCGGCGCTGCACGGCGTCGAACACGACGAAGAGTTCCTCGTACTTGACGGAACCGAGGCCGTTGAGGATCGGGACGACGCGTGCCCCGTCGACTGCGACACCGGACGGCAGCTCGGTGAGCAGCTTGTCGACGAGCAGGTCCGCCAGTCCGGACGCGGTGGGGACGTCGGCTTCGTCGATGCCGCGTTCGCCGTGGATGCCCATGCCGATCGCCATGCGCCCCTCGGGGACGGTGAACAGGGGTTCGTCCGCGCCGGGGAGCGAGCAGCCGGAGAACGCGACGCCGAACGATCGGGTGCGGTCGTTCGCCCGCTCGGCGATCGCCGTGACGGTGTCGAGGTCGTCGCCACGCTCGGCGGCGGCTCCGGCGACCTTGAACACGCAGAGGTCGCCCGCGATCCCGCGGCGCTTGTGGGCCTCGGCACTCGGGGCACTCGCGACGTCGTCGGTCACGCGGACCGTGCGGACGTCGATGCCGGCCGCGGTGAGTGCCCGTGCAGCTGCGTCGAAGTTGAGGACGTCGCCGGCGTAGTTGCCGTAGCTCAGGAGCACCCCGCCGCCGTGCTCGGATGCATTCGCGACCGACGTGACCTGCTGGGCGCTCGGGCTGGCGAACAGGTTGCCCATCGCCGCACCGGCTGCCAGGCCGTGCCCGACGAGTCCGCCGAACGCCGGGTAGTGCCCGGACCCGCCGCCGACGACGAGCGCCACGGTCCCCTCGGGGCTGGTGGTCGAGCGGGCGACGCCGCCGTGGACCTTCCGCACCCGGGAGCGGTTCGCGGCGACGAAGCCGTCCACCATCTCGTCCGCGAAGTCCGCGGGGTCGTTGAACAGGCGGGTCATGCGTGGGACTCCTGGGTCGTGGTCGTCGCGGCCTGCGCGGCAGCGTCGGCGTCGCGTCGCTCGTTCCGCTTCGTGGTCCGGCCGAGGACGAACATCAGGACGCTCGACAGCACCATGAAGAACCCGACGATGAACATCGGCACCTGGTACCCGCCGGTCCACTCACTGACGGCGCCGGTGATGTACGGCGCGGCGAACCCGCCGAGGTTGCCGACGGTGTTGATGAGCGCGACGCCCGCGGCCGCTGCGGCACCGGTGAGGAACTGCGTCGGGACGGTCCAGAAGTTCGGCAGCGCGGCGAAGATCGAGCACGCGGTGATCGCGATGACGGCGACCGTGGCGGCCGGGCTGTTCATGTAGAGGGCCACCGGGATGCTCAGGCCACCGACGAGGGCGGGGACCGCGATGTGCCACACCCGGACGCCGCGTCGGAACGCGTCACGCGACCAGAAGTAGAGGACGACGGCGGCGGGCACGTACGGGATCGCCGTGATGAGCCCCTTCTGGAACAGGTCGAACGTGGTGCCGAACTGCTCCTGGAAGCCGTCGATGATGGTCGGCAGGAAGAAGCTCAGGGCGTACAGGCCGTAGATGAAGCCGAAGTACACCGCGGCGAGCATCCAGACGCGACCGGAGCCGAACGCCGCTCGGAGGCCGCCCTTGCCGTGCGCGTTCCCCTCCTTCTGGCTGTTCTCCTTCGCGAGGGCGCCCTCGAGCCAGAGTTTCTCGTCCTCGTCGAGCCACTTCGCCTGCGACGGCTTGTCCTTCAGCACGAAGAGGCACAGGATGCCGACGATGATCGCGGGGATCGACACGCAGAGGAACATGAAGCGCCAGCCCGCGAGGCCGCCGAGCAGTCCCTCGTGGGTCATCAGCCAGCCGGCGAGCGGCGAACCGATCACGCTGGTGAGCGGCTGCGCCAGGTAGAAGAGCGCGAGCATCTTGCCGCGGTGCCGGGCGGGGACCCAGGTCGACAGGAACAGGATCGCACCGGGGAAGAACCCGGCCTCGGCGATGCCGAGCAGGAAGCGCAGGCCGACGAGCTGCGGGTAGTTCTGCACCCACGTGAAGAGCAGCGAGACGATGCCCCACGTGATCATGATGCGGGCGAGCCAGACGCGAGCGCCGAACTTGTGCAGCGCCAGGTTGGACGGCACCTCGAGCACGAGGTAGCCGATGAAGAACACGCCCGAGGCGAACCCGAACTGTGCGGCGGTCAGGCCGAGGTCGGCCTCCATGCCGTTCGGGGCCGCGAAGGAGATCGCGGTGCGGTCGAGGAAGTTGATGAAGAACATCAGCGCCACGAAGGGCACGATGCGGATCGCGATCTTGCGGATGGCCGTCTTCTCGACGACCGAGGTGGGGATGCCTCGCGTGGCGGGGATGTCCACGATGACTCCTGCTCGGGTGGGGTGGTGCTCCGGTCGGCTGCTGCGCCGGGGACGGAGGTGACGCATCGGTGCGCACGGACCAGTGTGCGCGGTCACTGCAAACTTGTCAACCGGTTGACCATTCCGCCCCACCGCGGCTCGGCAGGGAGTCCCACCGCAACCGGTTGACCGACCGGTACGCTCACTGCATGCCCGCGTTCAGCCCGGACGACCCGCTCAACATCCGCCTCGAACTCGAGTCGGTGCCGACGGGCTCCCCCGCCTCCGAGGTCGCCCGACAGCTCGTCTCCCTGCTGACCGCCGGCGACCTGGCACCCGGCTCGCGGCTGCCCTCGGAGCGGGTGCTGGCCGAACGGCTCGGGGTCGGCCGGTCCGCCGTGCGAGAGGCCCTCGCGGCGCTCGAGATCCTCGGCATCGTGCAGATCCGCCCGGGTTCCGGCACGTACCTGCAGGGCGGGACCTCGGACCTGCTGCCGACGACCCTGTCGTGGGGGCTCATGCTCGCGTCGAACCGGACGCGGGAGCTGCTCGAGGTCCGGTCGTCGCTCGAACGCACCGCGGCGATCCTCGCCGCCCAGCGTGCGACGCCGGCGCAGCTCGACGAGCTCCAGACCTACATCGACCGGCAGCACCAGGCGCTCGACGACCCGGACGCCTTCATCGACGCCGACGTCCGGTTCCACGTGCTGCTCGCCCGCTCCGCCGGGAACGACGTGCTCGCCGACCTGCTGCAGAGCCTCCGCTCGATGCTCAGCGTGTGGGTCGGCCGTCGTGTCCGGACCCGCCAGGCCACCGAGGCCGCGTACGAGGAGCACCGTGCGATCCTCGAGGCGCTCCGGGCCGGGGACGTGCTCGCGGTGCAGCGGGCGATGGACGACCACATGGCCACGGCGAGCGCCCGCATCGAGCACGCCGGCCCCGCCGACTGACGGGCGGGGCCCGGGCGCGCGGGGGCCCGCGCGGCGCTTCGTGAGCAGAAATGGTCGGGTCGGGGAGAGCGACCCGACATCTTCCGCTCACGATCGGGCGGCCAGGAGGCGCGGCGCGGCCCCGCCACGCACGGTGCGACGTTGCCGGGGTGGCAACACCGCTTGGGGTCCGGCCGGTCCGTGCGGTGGAGTGACGGCATGCACACGCACCGGGAGCCGACCGACACGACCGCACGCAGCTGGTGGGAGGCCCGCTACGCCGAGCACGACGGGATCTGGTCGGGGCGGGTGAACGCAGTGCTCGCCGACGTCGCGTCGTCGCTGCCCGCGGGACGCGCGCTCGACCTGGGCTGTGGCGAGGGCGGAGACGTCGTCTGGCTCGCCCGGCAGGGGTGGGCGACCACCGGGGTGGACCTGTCGGTGACGGCGGTCACCCGCGGTTCCCGGGCTGCCGTCACCGCCGGGGTCGAGGAGCGGACGGCGTTCGTCGCGGCGGACCTCGGCTCGTGGGACACCGCGGCGCGGTTCGACCTCGTCACGGCGTCGTTCCTGCAGTCCTGGCCGGTCGAGATCCCGCGTGCGGCGATCCTGCGGCGGGCGGCCGGGTTCGTGGCGTCCGGCGGGCACCTGCTCGTGACGGCGCACGCCGCGCCCCCGCACGGGGACCTGCCCGAGGAGATGCGGGCGTACCGCTTCCCGACGCCGGCGGAGGACCTCGCGGCGCTGGGGCTCGACGACGGGTGGGAGGTCGTCGCCGCCGAGCTCCGACCGCGCACCGCGGTGACGCCCGAGGGAGCGCCGCACGAGGTGCTCGACAGCGTGGTGCTGGTCCGCCGCCGCCCCCTCAGCGAGGCAGGGGCAGCGGCAGCGGCACCGAGGCCGTGAACGCCCGGACCACCCGGTCGACGACGTCCGTCGCCGGGGCGTCCCACACGGCCTGGTTGAAGATCTCCACCTCGACGTCCCGGGAGTACCCGGCGGCGCTCACGGCAGCGGTGACCGGCCCGAAGTCGATGTGCCCGTCCCCCATCACACCGCGGGAGAGCAGCGGGTCGGCGGCGATCGGGGTGAGCCAGTCGCACACCTGGTAGCTCGCGATCCGCCCGGCGGCACCGGCGCGGGCCACCGAGGCCGCGAGTGCCGGGTCCCACCAGACGTGGAACGTGTCCACGACCACACCGACGGCAGCAGCCGGGAAGGGCGCCGCGAGGTCGAGGGCCTGCGCGAGGGTCGACACGACGGCCCGATCGGCGGCGTACATCGGGTGCAGGGGCTCGACGGCGAGCTGGACGCCGGCATCGAGGGCGTGCGGAACGAGGTCGGCGAGGGCGTCGGCCACGCGGTCCCGGGCGTCGATCAGGTCACGGGACCCCTCGGGCAGTCCTCCGGCGACGAGCACGAGCACCGGCGCGGACCCGGGCGCGCCGGCCTCGGCCAACGCCGCGGTCTCGTCGATCGCCCGGCGGTTGTCGTCGAGTGCCCGCTGCCGTTCGGTGCCGGCCGGGAGGGTGAAGAAGCCGCCGCGGCAGTGCGAGGAGACCCGGAGGCCGGAGTCGGCGACCATCCGCACGGCCTCGGACAGCCCGACCTCGGCGACGGGCTCCCGCCAGGTGCCGATCGCCTGGACGCCGGCGGCGCGGACGGTGTCGAGGGCGTCCCGGAGCGAGGCGTACTTGATCGTCGCCTGGTTGATCGAGAGCCGTGGATGCGGGTGTGCAGAGCCAGCGGCCGCACCGGTCCGCGAGGCCTGCACCGAAGGGCTCACGCGACCACCCCGGAGAGCGGGCGGTCGGCGGGGGTCGAGCCGCGCCTCCTGGCCGTCACGGGCACACCGGACACGGTGAGCAGGTCGTGCCACCGCGACGCCGCGAGCGACGGGTCCTCGAGCGCGCCGCAGGCGTTCGCGAGCCGGACGGTCTCGGACAGGTGCGGCAGGGAGCGGCCGGCGTGCTGACCGCCCACCATCGCGAAGGCACCCTGGTGGCCGTTCAGCCAGGCGAGGAAGGCGATGCCGGTCTTGTAGTGCCAGGTCGGGGCGCTGAAGACGTGGCGGGACAGGGCCTCGGTGGGGCCGAGCAGCGCGCGGAAGGCGGTCTCGTCGGGGAGGGCCCGGACGGCGGCGGAGGCGATCGGCGCCACGGCGGCGAACGCGCCGAGCAGGGCGTCGGAGTGCGTCCGATCGGTCCCGGCGACGAGGTCGACGTAGTGGAAGTCGTCGCCGGTGAACATCCGGACGCCGGCGGGCAGTTGGGAGCGGAGGGCGACCTCGGCCCGGGCGTCGAGCAGGCTCATCTTGATGCCGGCGACCTTCGACCCGGCGTCGCCCATGATGTCGAGCACGGTGTCGGGGCCGTGCTGACCGCCGAAGTAGCCGGCGAGGGCGGGGTCGAACGCCTCCCCCAGCCAGTGCAGGACGACGGGGGCGCTCGCCCGCTCGATGACCCTGCGGTAGACGCGGCGGTAGACGGCGGGATCGCTGCCCGCCAGGCGCGCCAGGTGTCGGCTCGCCATGAGCACGACCCCCGCGCCGGCGTCCTCGGCGTGGTGGAGCTGGGCGACGTAGGCATCGACGACCTGCTGCTCGGTGGCGACCTGGTCCGGGAGGTCGTCGGTGTTCACGCCGACGACGATGCGGCCGCCGACAGACTGCGCCTCGCGGGCGCTGCGGGTGATGAGCTCGCGCGTGGCGGCCGGGTCGAGCCCCATGTTCCGCTGCGCGGTGTCCATCGCGTCCGCGACGCCGAGGCCCCACGACCAGAGGTGGTGCCGGAACGCGAGGGTGGCGTCCCAGTCGAGGTCCGCCGGTGCACCCGGCGTGTTGTCGGCGGCGGTGCGCGGGACGACGTGGGCGGCGGCGTAGACGACGCGCTCGGTGAAGGGGGCGGTCGGCTTCGCCGTGGCCGCGACGGCCGGCTCGCGCAGGTCGACCCGGCTGGTCGTGCCGTCGGGCGCGAGCAGGGTCAGGGTGGTCATGCGCGTGCTCCGACGGTCTCGGCGTCGTCGGCGCGGTCGGCGCGGTCGGCGCGGTCGGCGCGGTCGGTGCGGTCGGCGTTGTCGGCGCGTTCGGTGCGGTCGGCGTTGTCGGCGCGTTCGGTGCGTTCGGCGCGGTCGGCGCGGTCGGCGCTGTCGCCCTGGAGGCGCGGCTCGGCCCCGGTGGGCAGGGTCAGCTCCGGCAGGTCGATGCGTCGTCCTTCGGCGCTCGATCGCAGACCGGCCTCCGCGAGCGCCACGCCGCGGGCACCGGACAACAGGTCGTAGGGGTGCGGGCGGCCGGCCACGAGGTCGCGCAGGAAGTCCTCCCACTGCGCGCGGAAGCCGTTGCCGAACACCTCGTTGTCGGGGACCTCGAGCCACTGCGCCCTGTAGTCGCGGTCGTCTCGCAGGTCGGGGTTCCACACCGGCTTCGGCGTCGCCGTCCGGGGCTGGATCCGGCAGCCGAACAGTCCCGCGACGGCGCTGCCGTCGGTGCCGTCGACCTGGAACTCGACGAGCTCGTCACGGTCGACCCGGACCGCCCAACTCGAGTTGATCTGCGCCGTGATGCCGCCGGCGAGGTCGAACACGCCGTAGGCCGCGTCGTCCGCGGTCGCCGCGTACCCGGTCCCCTGCTCGTCGGTTCGCTCGTCGATGTGCGTGACCGCGCGGGCGTACACCGACTCCACGCGGCCGAACAGCTGCTCGAGGACGTAGTTCCAGTGCGGGAACATGTCGACGACGATGCCGCCGCCGTCCTCGCGGCGGTAGTTCCAGCTCGGCCGCTGCGCGGTCTGCCAGTCCCCCTCGAACACCCAGTAGCCGAACTCGCCGCGGACGGAGAGGATCCGGCCGAAGAACCCGGAGTCGATGAGCCGGCGGAGCTTCCGGAGGCCGGGCAGGTAGAGCTTGTCGTGCACGACGCCGTTCGGCACGCCGGCGTCGGCGGCGAGGCGGGCGAGCTCGAGCGCCTCGTCGGAGGTCTCGGCCGTGGGCTTCTCGGTGTAGACGGCCTTGCCGGCGGCGATCGCCTTCCGCAGGGCGTCGGCGCGGGCGCTCGTCACGGCGAAGTCGGCGAAGACGTCCCAGCGGGGATCGGCGAGGGCGGCGTCGAGGTCGGTCGTCCAGTGCTCGAGGCCGTGCCGGGTGGCGATCTCCTCGAGCTTCGCGGCGTTCCGGCCGACGAGGATCGGTTCGACCTGCAGCCTCGTGCCGTCCGGGAGCGGGAGCCCGCCGTCGTCGCGGATGGCCAGGATCGACCGCACGAGGTGCTGGCGGTAGCCCATGCGTCCGGTGACGCCGTTCATGATGATGCCGATGGTGCGCGTGGTCAACGCGTGCTCCCTTGCTCGCTGTGGCCCGCTCGCCACCGTGGTGGAAAGCGCTTGCCGGAACCGTACACCACGGCCCGTGCCGACCGCACGCGCGTGTTCGGGTGTGTGCGATCGGGGCCGGGCGTGCGGCGCGGGCGCGCGGGCGCGGGGCGTGGGCGCCCCGCGCCACTTCGTGAGCAGGAATGGTCGGGTCGCGCCACGGCACCCGACCGTTTCTGCTCACGATCCGGGCGACGGGGACGGGCGCGGGCGACGAGGACGAGCGCGGGGACGAGCGCGGGGCGCCCGGGCGCGGGGCGCCCGGGCTCGGCGCGCCCGGCCCGCTAGCGCGCCGTGCTCGCGCGCAGCACGACCTCGCCGTCGATGGCGCCGTCCGCCTCGAGCCCGAGGGCCCGCCGCACCGCCCGCTCCCCGATCTCCTCGAGGGGCAACCGCACCGTGCTGAGCGCCGGCACGACGTCGGCGAGCATCCGCACGTCGTCGAACCCCGCGACCCCGACGTCCACCCCCGGGACGAGCCCGCGCTCCCGGATCGCCGCGACCGCCCCCACCGCCATGAGGTCCGTGACCGCGAACACGCACCGCGGCAACACCCCCGAGCCCGCCGCAGCCCGGTCGAGCAGCGACACCATCGCCCGGTACCCGCCGTCCCGCGTGAACTCCGACGGCACCACGGCGTCGTCGGGCACCCGGATCCCGTGGGCGGCGAGGCCCGCGACGAAGCCCTCGTAGCGCGCGTGCGCGGTGGCGAGCGACGGATCCCCGGCGAGCACCGCGAACGAGTCGTGCCCCTGTTCCACCAGGGCGCCGGCGAGCGCCGCAGCACCGCTGAGGTTCCGGATCACGAGTGGTTGCACTCCCGACACACCTGCCACGGCGCCGTCGAGGTCGGACACGAGCGCCGACACCCCCGCCCCGGCCGCGACGAGTCCGGAGACGGCCGACGCCAGCTCGGCGCCACCACCGAGGCGACGGCTCACCGCGAGCACCACGGCCCGCGGCCGGAGTCCCGCGACGACGCCGAGGACGGCCGCCTCGCGCGACGGGTCCCCTCCCGTCGACGTGATCGTGACGACGAGCCCGGCGTCGTCGGCGGCGCGGATGGCCCCGGCGGCGATGGCCGCGAAGTACGGATCGGCGATGTCGCCCACGACGAGCGCGAGCGTCGTGGTGGTCCCGCGGGCGACCGCCTGGGCCTGCACGTTGGCGGTGTACCGGAGCTCCTGGGCCGCGGCGTGGACGCGGTCGACCGACTCCTGCCGGACCTTCCGCACGCTGCCGTTGAGCGCGCGCGACGCGGTCGCGAGCGAGACGCCTGCCCGCGCAGCCACGTCGGCCAGGGTGACCGAGCTCCGTTCGGGCATGTCGCGCCTCCAGTCCGTCGGCTCCGCGCTGTGTGGCGAGGGCTGTCTGTGGCGAGGATAGCGATTTCCCGCGCGCCGGGGCGGAGCCGCGGCAACGGACCGAGCCGTCACGTCACAATGTCCAAACATTCTGCAGGAAAGCGCTTGCCAGAATCACCGGGCGTCGTGTAGACCTTGTCTCCTCGGCCGAGACACCCCGAACGCTCGCCCACGGCAGACGCCAGTGGTCCCGAACGAAAGCAGTGACGATGAAGTCATCCAAGAAGATGCTCGCGCTCGCCGGCGGCATCGCCGCACTGGCGCTCCTGAGCGGCTGCGCCTCCGGCAGCGGTTCCGGCGACGGCGGCAAGGTCGACCAGCTGACCTTCTGGCTCTCCACGTCGACGGCGCAGGAGAAGGGCTACCAGGACCTCGCGACCGACTACGAGAAGAAGACCGGCGTCACGGTCAAGATCGTGAACCTGCCGTACGACGGGCTGCAGACGAAGCTCCGTGAGTCGGCGCAGGCGAACTCGCTGCCCGACGTCGTGCGAGCGGCGGGCATCGACCCGATCTGGACCGGCAAGACCGTCGACCTGGCCTCGATCGTGGACGACGACGCGAACAAGATCGACAAGGACATCATCGCGAAGGACGACGACGGCAAGGTCACCTCGATCCCGTCCGACGTCACCGCGGCGGGCCTGTTCGTGAACAAGTCGCTGTTCGACAAGGCCGGCATCGCCTACCCGACGGACCCCGCGAAGGCCTGGACCTGGGACGAGTTCCTGCAGGCCGCCGACCAGGTGAAGGCGAAGACCGGCGCGAAGTACGACCTGGTGTTCGACTCCTCGCCGTCCCGCCTGCGCGCCTACATGTTCACCAAGGGCACCGACTTCATGCAGCAGGAGAAGGACGGCTCCTTCCCGACCGACTCGAAGACCGTCTCGGCGCTGCAGGACTTCGCCGACATGAACGACGACTCCACGATGCCGAAGTCGGTGTGGACGAGCGGGCAGGACCCGAACGCCCTGTTCAAGAGCGGCCAGGTCGTCGCCTACTTCTCGGGCGTCTGGCAGTCGTCGGACTTCGCGTCGAACATCACCGACTTCGACTGGGCCAGCGCCGCGACCCCGGCCGACCCGACGCACGCCACCGAGATCAACTACGGCGGCAACATCGTCGGCTTCGAGAACTCGGACGCCCGCGGGACCGCGGCGAAGAAGTTCATCGACTACATGTACGAGCCGACGAACTACGCCAAGCTCGTGACGACGAACGGCTTCCTGCCGGTGGAGTCCGGGCTGGACATCAGCTACCCGTTCGAGTCGCAGGCCGCCAAGGACTCCTTCGCGCTCTACCAGAAGGAGATCGACGCGGCGGACCCGATCTCGAGCTCCTACGCCAAGGAGAGCGCGAAGTGGGCGGTCGAGGGCAAGGAACTCGGCACCGACCCCACCACCGCCGAGGTCGGCAAGCTCATCAACGGGCAGCAGTCGGCCAAGAAGACCCTCGAGACGATCACGAAGTACTACGAAGAGCACGTCGGATGACGGATCGGGGTCGGGTGCACGCACCCGACCCCGGCGTCTTTCCCCCCAGCAACACCGCGACGAACGAAGAGGATCATCGTGAGCATCCCCACCGCAGCCGGCGACGTGCAGACCGCCGTGCCCACCCCGGTGCCGCCCCGCCGGCCCGGCGCCGCGAGGACCACCAAGCGCCGCCGCTCCGGCGTCAGCAAGCCCGTCCTCGCCCCGATCCTCTTCGTCAGCGTCAACGCGGTGCTGTTCGTCGTGTTCTTCGTGTGGCCCGCGGTCATCGGCCTCGGCTACTCGTTCACCGACTACAACGGTGTCGTCGCCCCGAAGTTCATCGGGCTCGAGAACTACTTCGAGCTGTTCGCCGACGACACCTTCTACGCGGCGCTCCTCCGGACGTTCCTCTACGCGATCGTGGCGGTGCCGCTCGGCTTCGTGCTCTCCCTGTCGATGGCGCTCATGCTCACGAGCCCCGCGGCGAAGGGCCGGAGCGTCGCCCGCATCGTCTTCTTCGTGCCGTGGCTCATCTCGCCGATCGTGACCGGCGTCATCTGGCGGTGGATGTTCGGCGAGAACTTCGGGCTCGCGAACTTCGTCATCGAGTCCTTCGGCGGCAAGGCCGTCCCGTGGCAGTCGAACGCGGACCTGTCGCTGCTCGTCGTGGTGTTCGCCACCGCGTGGGCCGGAGCCGCCTTCAACATGCTGCTGTTCGTGGCCGCGATCCGGAACGTGCCGCAGTCCTACTACGAGGCGGCGTCCCTCGACGGCGCCGGCGCCTGGCACCAGTTCCGCTACATCACGCTGCCGAGCATCGCACCGACGTCGTTCATCGTGGTCCTGCTGTCGTCGCTCGGCGCCTTCAAGGAGTTCGCGACGATCCAGGCACTCAACGGCGGCGGTCCCGGCACCGACAACAACCTGCTCGTGCAGTACATCTACACGAACGGGTTCCAGAACGCCCACATCGGCTACGCGAGCGCGGCGTCGATGGTCCTCATGCTCATCCTCATGGCCATCGCGCTCATCCAGCTGGCCGTGAACCGTCGGACGGAGGCCCGCCGATGACCGCCACCCTGCCCAGCGCCTCCGGCGCACCCGCGACCGACGTCACGTCGGGGACCACCAGGAACACGACCAGGACCAAGCGCCTCGACGGCCCGCCCCGCCCCAGGGCCATCGCCGCCACCGCCCTGCTCTGGGTCTTCATCATCGCGTTCGGCTTCCCCGTGCTCTGGTTCGTCCTGAGCGCGTTCAAGCCCGGCGGCGAGCTGTTCTCCTACCCGCTCACCCTGTTCCCGAAGACGTGGTCGGTCAGCGGCTTCACGGAGGCCTGGGCGAGCTACGACTTCGCCCGCTACTTCGGCAACACCGTGATCGTCGCGCTGGTCACCACCGTCCTCACCGTGCTGGCGAGCGCGGCGACGGGGTACGCGCTGGCGAAGTACGACAACAGGTGGCTCAAGGTCTTCTTCGTCTGCATCCTCGCGACGACGATGCTCCCGACCGAGGTCATCCTCGCGCCGACGTTCATCGTGATCCGCGACCTCGGCATGTACGACTCACTCGCCGGCATCATCGTGCCGTCGGTCATCACCGCGACCGGCATCTTCATGTTCCGGCAGTTCTTCCTCACCGTGCCGGACGACCTCGTCGAGGCCGCCCGCATCGACGGCGCGAGCGAGTTCGGCATCTTCTGGCGGATCATGCTGCCGATCTCCCGCCCGATCATGCTGACGCTCGCGATCTTCTCGTTCCAGTGGCGGTGGAACGACTACATCTGGCCGCTGCTCGTCCTCAACGACCCGCACCAGTTCACGATCCAGATCGCGCTGCAGAGCATCGTCGGCGCGGAGAACGTCAACTGGACGGTCCTGCTCGGCGCGTCGGTGATCTCGATCATCCCGCTCGTCCTCATCTACCTGGTCTTCCAGAAGTACGTGAACGGCGCGGACCTCAACGCGGGCCTCAAGGACTGATGGGCTTCCTCGACCTCGCCGGCACCGCGGCCGACGCCGACGCGGCCCGGCTCCGGCAGGCCACCGACGCCCCGGAGACGCTGCAGCACCGCGAACTCATGGCGCGCGCCCTCACCCTGGTCGGAGCGTGGGTCCGGAACGAGCGGACGGGAGGCGCGGCTCGCCCCACCGACGACGACCTCGCCACCGCGCACGGCTGGGTCCGGCACCTCGCCACCAGGCAGTCCCCCGGCGGCACGTTCGTCGGCGGCGACAACGTGCTCTCCCCACCCGACTCCGCGTTCACGGTCAACGACGTGTGCGACGCCCTCGAGCTCCTCGCGCCGTACCGTGCGACCGTGCCGACGGCCGCGGCGCTGGCCGACGACCTCGACGAGATCGTGCACCGCGCGACCCCGGCGTTGCTGACGGGTGGCGTGCACACACCGAACCACCGGTGGGAGATCGCGGCCGCACTCGCCCGCGTCCACCGGCTCCACCCCGACCCGGCCCTCGTCGAGCGGATCGACGAGTGGCTCGCCGAGGGACCGGACATCGACGCCGACGGCCTGTGGTCCGAGCGCAGCCCGAACTACGCCGCGGCGGTCTCGTGCCCGTCCTTCCTCGTGCTGGCGTCGGTGCTGGGTCGACCCGAGCTGCTCGACCCGGTGCGCCGCTCGCTCGACGCGACGCTCGCGCTGCTCCTGCCCGACGACACCGTCGAGACCGTGCAGTCCCGACGGCAGGACCAGTCGCAGCCGTTCGGGATCGGACCGTTCGCACCCCTGCTCTGGCACGTCGCGGTGCTCGACGGCCGAGCCGACCTCGCCGCCGTCGCCGCCCGGGCAGCGGTCGCCGACACCTGGCAGCCCGGCGCGGTGGCCGCACGGGCGATGACCGACCCGGTGCTCGAGCGGCCGCTGCCGGCGGGCGCGACACTCCCCCGGGACACCTCGACGTTCCGGGCGGCACGGCTCGTCCACGTCCGCGAGGCCGACCGCGACGTCGTGCTCTTCGCCGGCTCGGACGTCCCGGCGGCCGGACACGTCCGCTCCGGGCTCGCGAACAGCCCGACGTTCCTGCGGGTACTCGCCGGCGCCGTCGTCCTCACCGACGTCCGGCTCTCGCGGGAGTTCTTCGGCCTCGGCCCGTTCCGCCCGACGAGGCTCGAGGACCTCGGCGCCGGCCGGTTCCGGCTGACCGAACGCGTGTCGGCCGGCTACCACCAGCCGCTCGCACCCGAGCACCGGCTGGCCGACGGTGACTACGCGCTCGCCGACGAGGGGCGGTTCTCGGCGTCGATGGCGTTCGGCAGCCGGACCGCCGACGAGGTGGCGCTCACGACGACGATCGACGTCGCCCTGACGGCCGACGCGGTCACGCTCGACATCGAGACCGCTGGGGCCGACGTCCCGTGGTCGCTCCAGCTGACGTTCCGCGACGGGGGTACGTTCTCCGGTGTGAGCACCGATGCCGCCACCGCCGAACGCGTCCTCGTCACCGGGACCGCTTCGTACCGCGTCGGCACCGACACCGTGACGTTCGGGCCGGGCAACGGCTCCGGCCCCGGGCAACCCGCGTTCTACGCGCCCGGTCAGGACTACGCGTTCCTCGGCGGGACGGACCGGCCGACGGGCTCGCACGTCCACGTCACCGGACGCGCGCCGGGCCGGACCCGTGTCGTGATCGGGACCCCGTCGGTGGGGTCGTGACCACGGAGCGACCGGCGGCCGGAGACCCGAGCCGCACCGCGCCTCCCGGCATCGTCCTCGTCGGCGCGCGCGGCTACGGTCTGCACCACCGGGCGACCATCGACCGGCTCGTCGGCCTCGGGGCCTGCACGCTGACGGCCGTCGTCGACCCGACCCTCGACGCCGACGAGGACGGCGGCGTGCCGGTCGTCCACGACGTCGCCGCTGCCCGCGCGACCGGCCCGGTCGACGTCGTCGTGGTCGCCGCCCCGATCGCCGCGCACCTCCCCCTCGCCCTCGCCGCCCTCGAGAGCGGCGCAGACGTCCTCCTCGAGAAGCCGCCGGTCACGACGCGCGCGGACCTGGCGACCCTGCTCGACGCCGAACGACGCAGCGGGCGCGTGGTCCAGGTGGGGTTCCAGAGCCTCGGGTCGCACGCGCTGCCCGCACTCCGTGACGGGTCGCTCGTCGGGACCGTCCGGTCTGCCGCGGCCGTCGGCACCTGGACGCGCGACCAGGCGTACTGGGACCGCTCCGCCTGGGCCGGCCGCCGCAGGGTGGACGGGGTCGACGTCCTCGACGGCGTCGTCACGAACCCGCTCGCCCACGCCGTGGCGACCGCCCTCGCGCTCGTCGGCTGCCGTCGAGCCGACGAGGTGGCGCGCGTCGAGGTCGAGCTGTACCGGGCGAACGCGATCGAGGGCGACGACACCTCGGCCGTCCGGGTCACGACGACCGCCGGACGCGAGGCGACCGCGGCGCTCACCCTGTGCGGGCCGACCGAGGTCCTCCCGAGCGTGCGGGTCCGCGGCACGACCGGGAGCGCGGTCCTCGGGTACACGACCGACGAGGTCACGATCGACGGGGTGACCCACGGACTCGGGCGCACCGACCTGCTCGAGAACCTGCTCGCCCACCGGTCCCGCGGCGACGCGCTGCTCGTGCCGCTCGCGTCGACCGGCGCGTTCGTCGAGGTGCTCGAAGCCGTGCGGGCGACCGAACCGGTGCAGATCGACCACCCGTGGGTGACGTGGGACGGCGAGGGGCCCGCGCGTCGGCCGCTCGTCACGGACGTCGAGTCCGTCGTCGACCGCGCGGCGGACCAGGGCGCGCTGTTCTCCGAGGTCGGCGCGCCCTGGGCGCACGCGGACCGCGACGAGGTGCTCGACGAGCTCGTCGTCGACGGCGTCCCGGTCGCGTCGGTCCTCGACGGCGCGGGGACGATCCCGACGTCGTCGCCCCGCCCGTACCTGCACCCGGTGCGGACCCTCGGCGGCACGGTCGTGAGCGCCCACCACCCGCCGGACCACGACTGGCACTGCGGCGTGGGGTTCGCGATCCCCGACCTCGACGGCGTGAACTGCTGGGGCGGACGGACGTACGTCCACGGCGAGGGCTACGTCTGGCGCGACGACCACGGGAGCGCAACGGTCGTGCACGCCGAGCACCACGGCCCCTCCCTGCGGCAGGAGGTCGTCTGGCGCGGTCCCGACGACCACGTCGCCCTGCTTGAGGACCGGGCCCTCGCCTGGCGGGCGGTCGACACCGGGTGGGAGCTCACGTGGTCGTCGTCGTTCCGTGTGCCCGGGGACGCGGTCGTCCGACTCGGCGGCCCGGGCAGCAACGGTCGGATCGGGGCCGGGTACGGCGGCTTCACCTGGCGCTTCCCGCCGTGCGCCGACATCGCGGTCCGGACGGCGACGGCCAGCGGCGAGGACGCGGTGCACGGGTCGGTCGCGCCGTGGGTCGAGTGGTCGGCGACGTTCGAGGGCGTCGGCGCCACGGTCCGGTTCGAGGCCCTCGACCACGACGACCCGTGGTTCGTCCGTGCCGCCGAGTACCCCGCGGTCGGCTCGGCGCTCGCCTGGCGCACCCCGACGCTCGTGCACCCGGGGGTGCCCCTCGTCCGGTCGTTCCGGGCGACGGTCTCGGACGGCCCGGTCGAGCACGGCCCGGACCGATCCGGCCCGGGCGAGTACGGCCGGGGCAGGTCCGCCAATACGCTGGTGGGATGAGCACCGAGGACTGGGAAGCCCGCGTCGCCGCACTCTGGGCCGACGACACCATCGACGACCAGGAGCGCATCGACCGCATGCGGGTCCTCGCCGACGCCGCACCCCACCCGGCGCTGGGCGCGTTCGAGCTCGGCGGGGCGAACGACTCCGGCGGCCACGAAGCCGAGGCCGACGTCCACTACACGGCCGCGACGGCAGCCGGGCTCGACACCGTGGACCCGACGAGGGCGGCGCAGATGGTCGTCCAGCACGCCTCGACGCTCCGCAACCTCGGCCGGGTCGACGAGGCGATCACGATGCTCCGCGACGCCCCCGAGCACCCGGCGACCGGCGCAGCGCCGAAGGTGTTCCTCGCACTCGCGCTGCACAGTGCCGGTCGCCACGACGAGGCGCTCCGGGTCGCGATCGAGGCGGTGGAGCCGACGCTCCCCCGGTACCACCGGTCGGTCCGGGCCTACGCGGCAGCCCTCACCGACGCCTGATCGCGACCACCCGTCAGGGTGCCAGCGGCAGCGCGTCGCTCGTCGTGCGGAGCGACTCCTGACTGATCTCGAGCTGGGTGACGGCGAGCGCGGCGAGGTCGTGCAGGTTCGCGAGGTCCGCCCCGGTCGTCTGGCGCGGCTTCGTGTCGAGCACCGCGAGCGTGCCGATCGGGGTGCCGTCGTGCTTCACCAGCGGGACGCTGACGTAGAACCGGATGCCGAGCGGGCCGGTGACGAGCGGGCTGTGCTGCATCTCGGGGTGCGTCTGGCCGTCCGGGATCACGACGGGCACCGGCACCGGGGCGAACCCGTTGCGGAAGTTGATGTGGCGCGCCGCGTCGTCGACACCGGGAGCGATGTACGACTGCGACCAGGCACGGTCCTCGTCGAGCACCTCGACCAGGGCGATCGGGGCGTCGAACAGTCGCGCGGCCATCGCCGTCGTCCGCTGCAGCGCCTGTTCGGGCAGGCTGTCGAGCGTCGCCGGGCGGGCACGGTCGGTGTCGACTGTCGTCTGGGCCGCGGACGTCGTCTCGACGACGTGGTCGGCGGCGGTGGTCTCCGCGATGACGACGTCGCGGAGCATGGTCACGAGATCGGCGCCGGCCGGGCGCGCTGCCGGGTCCTGCGCGGTCATCGCCCGGAGCAGGACCTTCCAGTGCTCGGGCAGCGGCTCGGGCAGCACCGGGTCGCGGGACAACCGCGCGACGGCGGACTCGACGAGCGACCCCGGGAACTCCCGACGGCGTGTGAAGCACTGCAGCAGCACGAGCCCGAGCGAGTAGACGTCGCTCGGCGGACCGACCTCGCCGCCCCGCGCCTGCTCGGGGCTGAGGTAGGCGGCGGTCCCGGTGGTCACGCCGTCGGCCGTCAGCCGCTCGACACCGGCGGCGAGCGCGATGCCGAAGTCGGTCAACCGGGCGCGTGCGCGGTCGGAGTCGTTGCCGTAGTCGACGAGCAGGATGTTCGACGGCTTGATGTCGCGGTGCACGACACCGTGGCTGTGGATGTAGTGCAGCGCCTCGGCCATGTCGTAGCCGATCTCGGCGATGTGGCGGGAGGCGAGCGGGCCGACGGAGAGCCGGTCCTCGAGGTCCTGCCCGGCGACCAGCGCCATCACGAGGTACCGCTGGCGGGTGCCGTCGTGGCCGGTGACGACGCCGGTGTCGAGCAGGCTCACGAGGTTGTGGTGCTCGAGGGACGCCAGGACGCCGAGCTCGGCCTCCTGCCGGGCGACGTCGACGGTGCCGGCGTGGAACACCTTCACGGCGACGGGCCGGTGGAGGCTCTCGTCGACCCCGCGGTACACGACGGACATGCCGCCCTGGCCGATGGCGTGTTCGAGCCGGTACCGCCCGTCGAGCAGTGGGGCCGTGGACGCGGTGTCCTCGGTCGGACTCATCTGACCCTCGTTCTCGGTTCCGGCAGGCAACGATGCATCTTCGCATCCCGGCGGGGATCGTGTTCCGTCGACGCGCTCAGCGGCCCGTCGCCACCGTGCTCACCCGCAGGTCGTCGAAGGTGCTCGTGAAGCCCGCACCGCCGAGGGAGATCAGCCCGATCCGCGACTCGGCCCCGAGGTCCGCCGTCCACGTCCCGCCGCGCACGAAGTGCCGTCCGTCGACGCTGGTGTACGCGGTGTAGCGGTGCTCCCCGGCCACGAACCGGTGCACGATCCGCAGCGTGGTGGTGTCCCCGACCGGCCCGACGACCATGTTCCCGTAGGTCGGGGCACCGGCCGGCGGCCCGGAGACCTGCTTGCCGAACTCCGTCTGCCGGGTGTCGAAGATCGAGTTCGACGTCAATCGGAGGTAGTCGCTGTCGCTCCCGTACACGATGAGCCCGCCCTGCACGTAGTTCACGCCGTCGCCGGTCGCCGGGGTGTCGACCGCGACGGTGGTCTCGGCCACCCAGTCGCCCCGGGGAGCCGGTTCGGACAGGACCGAGGCGAGCGGTGTCTGCGGCGGGTGGATGTCGGCGTCCTGCGTCCGCCACCGGAAGGCGCCCCCGGCGACCGTCCACGCGGAGGCATCGGGCTCACGGGTCCAGCGGAGCGCCGGCGGCAGGGTCGTCCCGTCGAAGTCGGTGGACAGCGCACGGATCGTCCGACCGGGCACGTCGACCGGTGCGGCGGTGGCGCGGTACGTCGGCCGTTGACCGGGCTGCGCCACCGGCCCCGGTTGCACGCCGTCCGAGGGGCCGGCTCCGCCGCGGACCACGGGCCAGCCGTGCACCCAGTCGAGCGGGTCGATGAGCACGGGCCGCTTCGTGTAGGTGCCCTGGCCCGCGTAGTACGGGTCGTCCCGGTCGACGGCGTGGTAGACGATCCAGTCCTGCCCGGCGAGGTCGGTGACGACCGTGTTGTGCCCGGTGCCGACCCAGCGGTTGCCGTTCTGGGCGAGCAGGGGCGTGCCACCTACCCGGGTGCTCGTGATCCGCACGCCGTCCTGGTCGGTGAACGGGCCGAGCGGGCTGCGCGACCGGGCGACGAACACGCCGTACCCGGTCAGGGCGCCGTTGCAGCAGTTCGTGGCGGACCCCATGAAGTACCACCAGCCGTCGTGCCGCATCAGGTACGTGCCCTCGTAGCGGTTGTCGATCGCGATCTGCCGCTCGGTCGAGGGGATCGACCGCAGGCCGTCGGTGCTCAGCCGGCGGACGTTCACCCCGCCGAAGTAGCTGCCGAAGTACAGGTACGTGCTGCCGCGGTCGGTGATGACCTCGGGGTCGAACTCCCACCGCTGCCCGGTGCCGTTCGGTGCCGCCTGGGGTGCCACCACGGGTCCGCCGGAGTCCGTCCACGGTCCGGTCGGGCCCGGGCTCGTCGCGACACCGACGGCCGATCCGCCGCCGGTCGGTGCCGTCCCACTGGGGGTGTCGGACGCCGCGTAGTAGAGGTACCAGGTGCCCGGGCGCCCGTGCGTCCCGGCGCGGTACACGACGTCCGGCGCCCAGATGCCGTTCGCGTCGCCCACCCAGGCCGGCTTCGTGGGGAAGGCGTCGTCGACGTACGTCCAGTGCGTCAGGTCGGTGGACCGGTACGTCGGGACCCCGTGCTGCACGAGCGACCCGTCCGGGTTCTGTTCCGTCGCCGTGAGGGCGTCGGTCGTGCAGTAGAGGTACCAGTTCCGGTCGCGTCCCACCCCGCGCACGACGGTCGGGTCGGCGCAGCTCGCCGCGGTCTGGCCGTCCGGCAGGGCGAGCGTCATCGGGTTCTGGTGGGTCGGCGCGGCACCGCCCCGTGCGGACGTGGTCTCCGCGGCGACGGCGGGCGCACCGCTGGCACCGATCTGGAGGAACGGGGTCGCGAGTCCCGCGACCGTCGCGATCGCGAGGACTGCTCTGAGTGACCGGCGCACGGTGGACCTGCTCTCGTCGTCGAGGAGCGTGCGGACGAGCGCGAGCGTACGCTCACGCCCACCGGCCCGTCCGACGAAGGAGTCGCGAGATGCCCGCACGGTTCGTGTACTGGATCAACGCCTCGCTCGACGGCTTCGTCGAGACCGAGGCCGGTGAGCACAGCGGCGTCGAGGGCCCGGAGTGGATCCGGATCGACGAGACCGTGCACCGCGAGTTCAACCGCCGCGCCCGGGCGATGACGCTGTCCGTCGAGGGCCGCATCGTCCACGACATGATGGACCCGTTCTGGCCCGACGCCCGCGCCGACGAGTCCCTGCCCGCGTACATGCGCGAGTACGGCGAGATCTGGACCGAGCAGCCGAAGGTCCTGGTCTCCCGGTCGCGGACGGCGGCGGACCACAACACGCGGATCATCGGCCGCGACGAGGACGCGATCGACGAGCTCGCCCGCATCCGCGCCGAGTCCGAGGGCGACGTCGGTGTCGGCGGTCCGAGCATCGCGACGCAGCTGCTCGACGCCGGACTCCTCGACGAGCTGATGGTCTTCACGCACCCCGCCGTCCTCGGGCGTGGGCGTCCGCTGTTCGACCCGCCGCCGTCGGGTGCGCGACCGCCGTTGGTCCTCGACCTGCTCGAGCAGCAGCGGTGGGACAACGGGGTGACGCTGCACCGGTACGACCTCCGGCGCTGATCAGCCGGCGGACGGTGCCGTCCCGACGATGACCAGCCGCCACGCGCTCGACCGGTCGCTGTCGAAGCCGTTGAACGCGACGGAGTCGACGTCCGTGCTCGCGAGCCGCGTCAGACGGATCGGGTTCGGGCTGTCCCGGCAGGCCACGGGGTCGACGGTGAAGTCGCCGGATCCGCCCCGGGACTCGATGCGGACGATCCCCCGCATGTGCCCGTTGCCGAAGCAGGAGAACTCGAGGTGGTCGATCGCCTTCGAGGCCGGGAACCGCAGTGTGACGCCGGTCCCGACCTCGGACGGGTCCTCGTCGCCGGGTTGGATGTCCGCGGTCAGCACGCCGAGGACGTCCGGGTCGGTCTCGGTCGCCGCCTCCTGCGCGCTCCGCCAGTCGGCGAGCGCCTCCTCGTCGACCGTCGGCGTCGCCGTGCAGCCGGCCAGCAGGAGCAGGACGGCGAGCGGCGGGACGAGGAGGTGGGGGCGGCGCACGGTGCGAGCCTACGGAACTGGAGGCGCGGCGCCAGCTGGCACCGCGCCTCCCGTCCGGGGGATGGTGGCGTCAGACGTCGCGTCGGCGTGCGACCACGAGTGCGAGTGCGCCCACCACGGCCACCTCGGCCGCGAGCACGCCGAAGCCGCCCCAGCCGTTCAGGACGATGCCCTCCTGCGGCGCGGCGTCGCCGGCCGAGTAGGTGAACAGCTGCATCCCGGCCTGGTCGGGCAGGAACTTCGTGACGTCGAGGAGCCACTGCGCCTGCAGCACGTTCGCGATGAGCGACAGCACGATCGGGACGACGAGCAGGAGCCCGAGGGTGATCGCGATCCCGCCGGCGCTCGACCGGACGAGGAGTCCGATGCCGTACGCGAGCAGGGCGAGGAGCGTGACGTACACCGAGGCGCCGAGCAGCGGCATGAACACCGACGGATCGGCGAGGTCGGCGTGCACGCCCTTGCCCGCCTGCAGGGCTGCCGAGGCGAACACCCCGATCCAGATCGACACCGCGCTGACGACGAAGGTGGTGACCGCGAGGACCGAAGCCTTCGCGAGGATCACACCCGTCCGACGGGGGTCGGCGGTGAAGGTCGAGCGGACCTGGCCGGTGCCGTACTCCCCCGTGATGATGAGCACGCCGAGCACCGCGACGACGAGTGCCGTCAGGGAGACGCTCGCGGTGTTGATCGTGACGAGGGTGCCGTTCGCGGAGTCCTGGGCGACGGGCGTGCCGACGTCGAGGGCGTTGCCGATGAGGACCGCCATCGCGATCGTGACCACGACGAGGATCGCCAGGCACCAGATCGTGGAGCGGATGCTGCGGAGCTTGATCCACTCGCTGCGGACGAGCCGGCCGAAGCCGAGCCCGATCGTGGGCGGCAGGTTCGTGGGCGGCAGGGTCGTGGCGGTCATCGGGTGCCCTCCGATCGGTACTCGACGTCGTCGCGGGTGAGCGCCATGTAGGCCTCTTCCAGGCTGGCGCCCACGGGTGTGAGCTCGTGGAGCGGGACGCCGACCTGTGCGGCGATGTTCCCGACCGTGGTGGCGTCCGGGCCGACCACCATGAAGGTGCCGTCCTCGCGCGGGGTCACGGACGCGTTCGGGCCGATCGCCTGGAACAGCTGGTCGGGAGCCGGCGTCCGGACGACGACGCGGCTGCCGCCGGTGCCGCCGCCCGCGGCGACGAACTCTTGGATGGGGGCGTCGGCGAGGACCCGGCCGCGGCCGAGGACGACGACGCGGTCGGCCGTCTGCGCCATCTCGCTCATGAGGTGGCTGGACAGGAACACGGTGCGCCCGTCGGCGGCCATGCGGCGAGCGAGCTGCCGCACCCAGAGCACGCCGTCCGGGTCGAGGCCGTTGACCGGCTCGTCGAGGATGAGCGTCTTCGGGTCGCCGAGCAGTGCCGCGGCGATGCCGAGTCGCTGCCCCATGCCGAGGGAGAACCCGCCGACGCGCTTCTTCGCGACGGAGTCGAGGCCGGTCATGTCGATGACCTCGTGCACGCGGGACTTCGGGATCCCGTGGGTCGCCGCGAGCGAGAGGAGGTGGTTGTAGGCGCTGCGGCCCTGGTGGACGGCCTTGGCCTCGAGGAGCGCCCCGACCTGCCGGAGTGGGTCGCGGAAGGACGTGTACGGCTGCCCGTTCACGATCGCCCGCCCGGCCGTGGGGCGGTCGAGCCCCATGATCATGCGCATCGTGGTGGACTTCCCGGCGCCGTTCGGCCCGAGGAAGCCGGTCACGCTGCCCGGCCGCACGACGAACGAGACGTCGTCGACGGCGGTCTTCGGACCGTACTGTTTGGTGAGGTGCTCGACTTCGATCACGGCGGCCACGCTACGGGGACCTGGGAGTCGGCCGCGTCCACCCTGAGGGGGAGATGGGGTGGACCGCTCGGGGGACCCCGTCGCGAGATCGACTCGGCGCGCGACCCCCAAAGACCCGTTTGACGGTCACGCCGGGTCCGACCACGATGGCCTCCGTGTCCACCATCGAGAGCCTCCGGGCGACCGCGCACCCCGTCCGCCTGCGACTGCTGTCGCTCGTCACGGGTGCGGCGATGAGCGCTGCCGAGGCCGGTCGAGAGCTCGGCGTCTCCCAGGCCGCGGCGAGCTACCACCTGCGGGTGCTCGAACGCGCCGGGCTCGTGCGGGTCGTCGAGACCGTGCGGCTCCGGGGCGGCGACGCGAAGCGGTACCGGCACGAGTCGTCGGCACGGCGCTTCCGGCTCGACGACGGCGACGAGGGTGCCGCTCCGGAAGTCGTCCCCGCGGACGACCAGCGTGTCTACGTCGAGGCCCTGGTCCAGGAGCTCCTCCGGCGCACCGACGACCGCGCGACCGGTCCGTCGACCTCGACCGACGCCGAGCTCTGGGTCGGACCGGAGACGTGGCGCCGCGTGGTGCAGCACGTCGGCGACGCGGCCGCGCTCCTGCACGCCGCGGCCCGACCACCGCGGACCCCGGGAACGGTACCGGTCTCGATGACGGTCTCGATGTTCCCGCTGCGGCGACCGTGAGGACGCCGAGGGGCACCGGGCCGCTCCGGCACGCCCCGTTCCGGTGGCTCGTCACCGCCCGGACGGTGAGCATCGTCGGGAACGCGGTCGCACCCATCGCCCTCGCGTTCGCGGTCCTCGACCTCGCCGGCTCCCCCGTCGACCTCGGTCTCGTGGTGGCGGCGCGATCGGTGGCGAACGTCGCCGTCCTGCTCTTCGGCGGCGTGCTGGCCGACCGGCTGCCCCGTGACGTGCTGCTCGTGGTCACGTCGCTCGCGGCCGCGGCCACCCAGGCGACGATCGCCGTGCTCGTCCTGACCGGCAACGCCACCGTCCCGCTGCTCGTCCTGTTGAGCATCCTGAACGGCGCGGTCGCCGCGGTGAGCCTGCCGACGACCGCGGCCATGGTGCCGGAGACCGTCCCGGCGACGGAACTCCGCCCCGCCAACGCGGTGATCCGGCTCGCGCTGAACGGCGGCACCATCGTCGGTGCGTCGGCGGGTGCGGCGGTCGTCGCCGTCGTCGGTGCCGGCTGGGGGCTGGCGATCGACGCGGCGGGGTTCGCGCTCGCCGCGCTGCTCTTCACACGGATCCGGCTGCCGAGACGCGTGCGGGACGTCGACGCCGAGCCGACGTCCGTGCTCGCCGACCTCCGGGACGGCTGGGCGGAGTTCACCCGGCGCCGGTGGGTCTGGACCGTGGTGGCGCAGTTCACCGTCCTGAACGCCGCCTTCGTCGGTGCGACGACCGTGCTCGGCCCCGTGGTGGCCGACGGGTCCTTCGGGCGGGCCGCCTGGGGGCTCGTGGTGTCCGCGCAGACCGTCGGGCTCGCGCTCGGCGCGGTCGTGGCACTGCAGTGGCGGCCCCGGCGAGCGCTCGGCATCGGCGTCGCGACGATGGCGGTGACCGCGCTGCCCGCAGCCGCGCTCGGACTCGTGCCGACCCTCCCCGTGCTCCTCGTCGCGTTCCTGCTCGGCGGCACGGCCCTCGAACTGTTCTCCATCGCCTGGGACCACGCGCTGCAGACGAACGTGCCGCGGGAGCTGCTCTCGCGGGTGTACTCGTACGACATGGTCGGGTCGTTCATCGCCGTGCCGCTCGGCGAGGCGCTCGTCGGACCCCTCGGGGGGGTGGTCGGCACCCCGGCGACGCTCGTCGGGTGCGCGGTCGTGATCGTGTTGGCCACCGCCGTCGCCGCGTCGACCCGGAGCGTCCGGCGCGTCGAGGTCGCCACGGCCTGACGTGCCGCCGCAGCCTGCGCCGGCGCTACCCTGACGCCGTGAGCGACGCACTGGACGACGGGCCGTTCTTCCACGGGACCAAGGCGGACCTGCACGTCGGCCACCTGCTGACCGCCGGGTTCCGCTCGAACTACCGGCCCGAGGTCGTGATGAACCACGTGTACTTCACCGCGCTCCGGGACGGCGCCGGGCTCGCGGCCGAGCTCGCGGCGGGCGACGGACTCCCCCGGGTGTACGAGGTCGAGCCGACCGGCGCCTTCGAGGACGACCCGAACGTGACGGACAAGAAGTTCCCGGGCAACCCGACGCGCTCCTACCGCAGCACGGCGCCGCTCCGGATCACCGGCGAGGTGACGGGCTGGCCGCGGTTGACGCCCGAGGCACTCCAGGCGTGGCGCGATCGGCTGGCGGCGCTGCGCGCGGACGAGCGGGGCGAGATCATCAACTGACCGCCGCGCCCTCGGACCGGGATTTCGCGCTGCGCGACAGTTCACGGGATCGGGGCGCCGTGAAGTGTCGTTCATCGCGAAAGCCCGCGCTCGCGCGAGCCCGGAGTCAGCGCGACCGCGCCCGGTACTCCCCCGGGGGCCCGCCGCACGCCCGGGTGAAGTGCGCGTAGAAGCTCGACTGCGACCCGAACCCCGCCGCGTGCGCGATCTCCGACGTCGTCATCGAGGTCGTCGCGAGCAACCGCTGTGCCTCGGCCACCCGGCACCGGGTGAGGTACTCGAGGATGGTCGTCCCGACGTCCTGCCGGAACACCGACATCGCGTAGTGCGGGTGCAGGTGCGCCGCCGCGGCCACGTCGGCCACCTCGATCGGCTCACGGAACCGGTCGACCACGAACCGCACCATGTCGATCGCCCGGTGCATGGCGTCCGCGGTGCCGTGCCCGCCGCCCGGGCGGAGGTCGACGGCGTCCCGGTGGTGCCGCAGCAGCCGTCGGACGAGCGCTTGGGCCTCGAGGTTCGCGATGGTCTCGGCGCCCTCGTCCGCGAAGTCCCGCTGCCACGAGCCGAGCATCGACTCGACGTCACGTCCGGCGGCCTCGGTCGGCACGACGACCGGCCGGTTGAGCAGCATCGCGCCGAGGTCGTGGTCGGGCAGCCCCCACGCGAGCACCTCGCCGAGCGGGATGTGCACCCACCGGAACTCCCCGGTCCCCGTCCCGTCGCCGACGAGCTGGTGCGGGGTCCAGCCCCAGAAGAGCGCGATCTCGCCGGCGTGCACGCTGACCGGGGCGCCGCCGAAGCGGTAGTCGAGGTGCCCGTCGAGCACGAGGTTGATCTCGAGGTCGTCGTGCCGGTGGGACGACGGCATGAGCGGCGCCGGGCCACGGTGGCTCCAGTACGCCGCTTCCATCGTCTCCACGTCGAGCACACCGCGAGCCTACGACAGCGACCCGCGGGCCCGACAGCGACCCCCGGGCCCGACAGCGACCCGAGGGCGCCCATCCGAGGATCCTGGAACCCCGCCGTCCGAAGCCGGAGGCCCGCACCCGCCCCCGCTTCCTACCGTCGTGGCATGACCAAGATCACCATCATCGGCGCCGGCGGCTTCGTCTTCCCGTTCCGCCTCATCGGCGACCTCGTCTCCTTCCCCGCACTGCAGGGCGCGACGCTGCACCTCATGGACCTCGACGCGGGCAGGGTCGCCCGCACCGCGAGCGCTGCCCGCGAGCTCGTCGCCCACCACGGCCTCGGCACCGAGGTCCTCGAGACCACCGACCGCCGCGAGGCCCTCGCCGGCGCAGACGTCGTCATCATCACGTTCCAGGTCGGCGGCGTGGAGTCGTACAGGTGGGACGTGGAGATCCCCCGGAAGTACGGCATCGACCAGGCCGTCGGCGACACCGTGGGACCCGGCGGCGTGTTCCGCTTCCTGCGCTCCGTGCGCGCCTACGAGGACATCGCCCGCGACGCGCTGGAGCTCTGCCCGGACGCGCAGTTCATCAACTACGCGAACCCGATGGCGATGGCCACGGCGTTCCTCAACGCGAAGGGCCTGCGCACGGTCGGCCTCTGCCACAGCGTGCAGGGCACCACGCGCATGCTCGCCCGGACCCTCGACGTGCCGTACGACGAGGTCGAGTACGTCAGCGCCGGCATCAACCACCAGGCCTGGATCCTCGAGTTCAAACGGCGGAACGGCGAGGACCTGTACCCGCGCCTCCGCGAGGTGATGACCGCGAAGCACCGGCGCGGCGTCGCGGCGGCCGACCTGCACGACGACGACGGCGACCACAGCGAGGCGGCTGCGGCGGCGAGCAACTACGAGGGCGGCAACGAACAGGTCCGCACGCAGCTGATGCGGTCGTTCGGCTACTTCGAGACCGAGTCGAGCCACCACGCGAGCGAGTACGTGCCGTACTTCCGCAAGGACCCGGAGACGGTGCTCGAGTACATCCCGGAGCGCTGGGACTACTACGAGATCTGCCTCGCCCACGACGAGCAGGGCGACGTCGACCAGCAGCTCGAGAAGCTCAAGGCCGACCTGTCCCCGTCGGTCGAGTACGGCGCGAGCATCGTCAACGCGATCGTCACCGGCGTCCCCGCGGTGGTCTACGGCAACGTCCCGAACCGCACCGGCGTGATCGCCAACCTGCCGTCGGACGCCTGCGTCGAGGTCGCCTGCCTGGCCGACGGCAACGGGGTCACCCCGATCTCGTTCGGCGAACTCCCCCCGCAGCTCGCGGCGATCAACCGGACGAACACGAACGTGCAGACGCTGGCGGTCCGCGCGGCACTGACCGGCAGCGTCGAGCACGTCCACCACGCGGTCGCGCTCGACCCCCTCACCGCGGCGCACCTCACGCTCGACCGGATCGCCGAGATGACCGACGAGCTGCTGCACGCACACGCCGCGCTGCTCCCGGAGTCGCTGCGTCCGGCGACCGCGGCACCGGCCGAGCAGGGTGCCGTCCAGGAGGCGCGACCCGCCCTCGTCTGACCGCCCCGTCCGCCGACGGGGCCGGGTCCACCGCGCGACCCGGCCCCGTCACGGACGCACCCGGACCCCGGGACGCGCACCGCGCCTCCTGGACCACCACGGCACCACGACCTCGAAGGAGAGGACCATGCCGACCCGACCACCCACCCAGCTGGCCCGACGCGGGTTCCTCGCGCTGGCCGGCATCTCGATGGCCGGCGCACTCGCCGCCTGCGCCGGCCAGGGCACCGCTGCCCACGGCGGCACGAAGCACATCCGCCTCTCGACCTGGAACATCCCGACGGACATCACGAGCTACCAGCAGATCGCCGACGAGTTCGTCGCGGCGCACCCCGGCACCAGCGTCGCCGTCGAGGTCACCACGGGCCAGTTCCACCAGTGGTTCATCACCCGGCTCGCCGCGGACCTCGCGCCCGACGTCATCCGGATCACCCCGCAGCAGATCGGCCGGTACGCCGCGAACGGCAGCCTCGTCGACATCTCCGGCTCGATCCCGAAGGACTACCAGCAGGACTACAGCACGCCGTTCTGGGCGATCGGTGCCCGGGACGACGGTGTGTACGGCGTCTTCCAGCACACCGACAACTTCATCACCTACTACAACCGCGAGGTCATGGACCGGATCGGGGTCACCCCGCCGGAGAGCCTCGCGGACGCGTGGACGTGGGACGAGTTCCTCGACGTCGCGAAGGAGGTCAAGCAGGTCACCGGCAAGTACGCGTTCGGGTACGGCTGGTCCGCGCCGGAGACCGCCTACCGGTGGCTGCCGTTCGTCTACCAGAACGGGGGCGCGTTCCTCGGCGAGGACGGTGCCACCCCCTCGATGGACACCCCCGAGGCGATCGACGCCCTGGCGTTCGGGCGCAAGTGGTACGCCGACGGCCTCGCCACCACCGGCAACCTGTCGAAGAGCGGCGGCGGGGACGTCTCCCGCAACCTGTTCCTGACCGGGCAGATCGGCATGATGCTCAACAACCCGGAGTCGATCGTGCAGCTCGACACCGACATGCGGGACAACTGGGGCACGGCGCCGATGATCCGCAACGTCGGTGAGGCGAGTGACCTCGGCGGCAACGCCCTCGCCGTCACGAAGTCGAGCAAGCACCCCGAGCTCGCGGCCGAACTCGTCGCGATGATCACCTCGCGGCCGAAGATGCAGCAGTTCTGCCACGACGGCAACTGGCTGCCCGCCCGCGAGTCCCTCGACGCGGCGGACATCGGGTACGCCGCGAACTCGGACACCATGCAGCGGTTCATCGACCAGGGGTCGACCATCCCGCTGTCGATGGTGAAGGCCGAGAGCGGGCAGTACTTCTCGTCGCTCAACGCGGTGTTCGCCGACTACCTCGACCTGTGCCTGCTCGGGCAGCTCAGCCCGAAGGAGGCCTCGAGCCAGATGATGGAGGCGATGCGCAGTGTCACTGCGAACTGAGACCGCGCCGGTCCGGACCACGGCGTCGACCGCACCGCCCACCGGTGGGCTCCCCGCCGGTGGTGCCGCACGACGACGTCAGGGCCGGTTCGTCCCCTGGGTGTTCGTCGGCCCCGCCGCACTGCTGTTCCTCGGCTTCTCGCTCATCCCGATCGTGACCGCGATCGCCCTGAGCTTCCAGGACTCGAGCACCTCGCTCGGCGACGGCACCTGGGTCGGCGGGAAGAACTTCGTCGACATGGGCTCCGACCCGCTGATCGGGACGGCGCTGCGGAACACGCTCGTCTTCACGATCGGGACCGTCCCGACCGCGATGGCGATCGGCCTCGCCCTGGCGGTGGCGCTGAACCGACCGCTGCCCGGGCGTTCGGTGTTCCGTGCGCTCTTCTTCGTGCCGATGGTCGCCGCCGGCGTCGTGGTCGGGGTCATCATGTCGTGGATCTTCAACGGCGACTACGGCGTGGTGAACAACCTGCTCGAGGCGCTCGGTCTCGGCCGCGTGCCCTGGCTGACCGCGCCGGGCTGGGCGATGGCGACCCTGGTGATCGTCGTCGTGTGGACCCGGATCGGGTTCTGCATGGTGATCTACCTCGGTGCGCTGCAGTCCGTGCCCGCCGAGCTCAAGGAGGCAGCCGCGATCGACGGTGCCTCGCGGTGGGCGCGGTTCCGGACGATCACGTGGCCGCTCCTGCGACCGACGACGTCGATCCTGCTCATCCTCAACGTGGTGTTCTCGCTGCAGGCGTTCGACGTCATCTACGTGATGACCGGCGGCGGCCCCGGCTTCTCCACCACGGTGCTCATCCAGTACGTGTTCCGGTCCGCGTTCATCGACGCGCGGATGGGGTACGCCGCGGCGCTCGGGCTGGTGCTCGTCGCGATCCTGCTCGTGTTCACGCTGCTCCGGCAGCGGGCCAACAAGAAGGCTGAGGAGGCCATCTGATGGCACTGTCCGTTGCGGGGTCGACCCGCGCCTCCCGTCCGACCGCCGCGCGGCGGAAGCCGCGCCCGGGCCGCTGGGTGCTCGTCGCCGCACTCACCGCGTTGGCGATCCTGATGGTCTTCCCGCTGTACTGGATGGTCGTCTCCGCGCTCACCCCTGGCGGCCAGTCGCAGAGCGGCACGTTCTCGCTCTTCCCGACCCGGCCCACCTTCGAGAACTACACGCAGGTGTTCAGCACGCAGCCGGTCTGGCGGTGGCTCGGGAACTCCGCGCTCATCACCAGTGTCGGCACCGCGCTGAGCGTCGTCGTCTCGCTGATGGCCGGGTACGCCCTGGCGAAGTTCCGGTTCGTCGGGCGGGGGCTGCTCTACTCGGCGTTCCTCGTCACGATCATGATCCCGATCCAGGTCACCCTCGTGCCGAGCTTCCTCGTCGTCGCGAAGATCGGGCTCGTCGACTCCCCCTGGGCGGTCATCCTGCCGACGGTGTTCGACGTGGTCGGGATCTTCATCGCCCGGCAGTTCATGCTCGGGGTGCCGGACGCCCTGATGGAGGCCGCGCGGCTCGACGGCGCCGGTGAGTTCCAGACCTTCTTCCGGGTCGTGCTGCCGACCTGCGGTCCCCTCGTCGGGGTGCTCGTGATCCTCGGCTTCATGACGCGGTGGAACGACTTCCTCTGGCCGCTCGTCGTGCTGCAGGGGAACGAGAACCTCACGGTGCCGGTCGCGCTGTCGACGCTGACGAACAACCCGGCGTTCAGTTCGCCGTGGGGCGCCGTGATGGCGATCGCCACCGTCACGGTGCTGCCGCTGCTCGTGGTGTTCCTGGCGTTCCAGCGGCACTTCGTGCAGGGCATCGCCTCGACCGGGATCAAGTAGGCCGCGGGCGCGCGGGCGTACCTGGTCGGGACGGCAGCACGGTCAGACCGCGGCGCGGAGCACGGCCCCCACGACGCGAGCGGGCTCGGGCAGCCGCTCGTTCGTGGCCGACGCCCGGAAGGAGTCGAGTGCGAGCGCGGCGAACCGCCGCGCGGCACCGAGTCGCTCGGCCGGGTCGTCCCCGCCCAGCCCCCGCGCCGCGAGCAGCACGAGGAGCAGGTCGTCGACGACGAAGTCGGGCCGCAACCGTCCCTCGGCCTTGGCTCGCAACGCCAGGCCCGCCATCGCGTGCAGGAGCTCGGCGCGGTGCCGGGCGAGCCGGTCGGACACCTGGCCCGCGGCGACGAGCGCATCGACGAAGCCCTGGTTGCGGGCGTTCAACTCGACGGTCCGCTCGACGACGGAACGCAGGCCCAGCCAGGGGTCCGGGAGCGCGGCACCCTCGAGGACGATGCGCCGGCAGAGCTCGAGCTCGTCCTCGAACGCGGCGTCGACGAGGTCCTGCCGGGTCGGGAACCGCCGGTAGAGCGTCGCCGGCCCGACCCCCGCGTGCCGGGCGATGTCCCGCATCGTCACGTCGAGGCCGCGCGCGCCGAACAGCTCGCGCGCGGCCTGCACCACGCGGTCGCGGTTCTCGCGCGCGTCGGATCGGAGGTGAGACGTCTCGTCGGTCATCGCTCCCACTTTAGTCAAGTGGACGCGGGCGTCCGTTAGCGTCGCGAGCATGCACGCAGTCACCATCCAGTCCTTCGGCCCGCCGGACGGCCTCGTCCCCACCGAGCTCCCGGAACCCGTCGCCGCACCCGGCCAGGTCCTCGTCGACGTCGAGGCGATCGGCGTCGGCGGCGTGGACGCCGTCATCCGGCGCGGGACCATCGCGCGCCCAGGCCTCGAGCCCGGGTACGTCCCGGGCAGCGAGGTCGCCGGGCGCGTCGTCGCCGTCGGGAACGAGCGGGACGCCGACTGGCTCGGCCGTCGGGTCTGGGCGTTCACGGGCGTCGGTGGCGCGTACGCCGAGCGTGTCGTCGCCGGGACCGGGGACCTCACACCGCTCGACGACGGGTTCGACGCCGTGGACGCCGTCGCCCTGGGGTCGGCCGCCCCGGTCGCCCGGTTCGCGCTGGCGCACGCGCACCTCGCCCCGGGCGAACGGGTGCTGGTACGCGGAGCCGCCGGCAGCATCGGGATCGCCGCCGTCGAGCTCGCCGCACAGGCCGGTGCCGCGGCGGTCGCGGTGACGACGGGTTCGGCCGAGCGAGGCGACCGTCTGCGCGGGTTCGGCGCCACCCACGTGCTCGACCGACAGGGCGCGGGCGACGGGCCGGAGTCGTACGACGTGGTCATCGACGTCGTCGGCGGCCCCGCGATGCCCGCGTTCATCGACCGTCTGGCACCGAACGGTCGGCTGGTCCTCGTCGGCGCCGTGGCCGGCATGCCCCCGGCGGACTTCGGCGCGCACCTGCTCCGCGGCTTCCAGCAGTCGCGGTCGGTCGCGACCTTCAGTCTCGACTCCGTGCCGCGCGACGCCCTGGCGTCGGCGCGGACGGAGCTCTTCCGCGCGGCCGCCGCGGGGACCCTGTCCCCGGTCATCGACGCGGTGCTGCCGCTCGCAGACGCTGCGGAAGCGCACCGCCGCATGGACGACGGCGAGGTCTTCGGACGGATCGTCCTGACGCCCTGATCCCGGTCATGGAAAGACGGGAGGCGCGGTGCCA
>NZ_MJGR01000020.1:129571-152576 GCF_001865105.1 Curtobacterium sp. MCBA15_016 | reverse complement strand
GGCGCGGTGCCAGCTGGCACCGCGCCTCCCGTCCGTCACCTGGTGACGTCAGCCGCGGATCACGGAGATCTCGTCGGCCTGCGGACCCTTCTTGCCGGGGCCGACCACGTAGCGGACGTGGTCGGTGTCCTCGAGCGAGCGCAGGCCCGTCGACGCGACGATGCTGGAGAAGTGGGCGAACAGGTCGTCGGACCCGTCGTCCGGGGTGATGAAGCCGAACCCCTTGTTGTTGTCGAACCACTTGACGGTTCCGGTGGGCATCAGAGCCACCCCTCTCAGTGGATGCGCAGTTGCGCGACCATCGGGCAGGCGAACGGGTCACGAGCGGCGAGCCCGACCCGGTTGAGGTACCGGACGACGATGCCGTACGAGCGCAGCAGGGTGGTCTCGGTGTAGGGCACGTCGAGCGTGTCGCAGTGGTCGCGGACGAGCAGACGGGCCTGCTTCAGCGCCGGACGCGGCATCGACGGGAACAGGTGGTGCTCCACCTGGTAGTTCAGGCCGCCCATGAGGAACGAGACCCACCAGCCACCGCGGATGTTGCGGGAGGTGCGGACCTGGCGCGAGAAGAAGTCGACCTTGGCGTCGTGCGCGATGGTCGGCATGCCCTTGTGGTTCGGGGCGAACGAGGCGCCCATCATCACACCGAAGACGGCGAGCTGGACCCCGAGGAACGCGCACGCCATGCCGAAGGGCAGGAACCAGAACACGATCGTCAGGTAGATGCCGAAGCGGGCGACGAGCAGGCCGGCCTCGAGCCAGCGGTGCTTCACATCGGCCTTCGTGCCGTTGCCCGTGACGATGCTCATCACGGCGTAGCGGTGCAGGTTCAGGCCCTCGAGCGTGAGGAGGGGGAAGAACAGCCAGCCCTGGAAGCGCATGAACGTCGTCATGAGCGGGCCCTTCACGGACGCGGCGTCCTCCGGCAGGAAGCGGATGCCGTCCGGCGCGATGTCCGGGTCCTTGCCGACCGTGTTCGGGTTGCCGTGGTGGCGGGTGTGCTTGTTCATCCACCACGAGTAGCTGAGGCCGACCATGAACGTGCCGAGCCAGCGGCCGGCGTGGTCGTTCCACTTCTGCGAGGCGAAGACCTGGCGGTGCGCGGCCTCGTGCGAGAGGAACGCGAACTGCGTGAAGAGGACGCCGAGGGCTCCGGCGACGATGAGCTGGAACCACGAGTCGCCGAGGAACGCGAACGCGACCCAGGCGAGGGCGAGGGTGCCGATGAGGGTTCCGAACAGGGACCAGTAGAAACCGGTGCGGCGGCGCAGGAGGCCGTTGTCCTTCACCTGCGCCAGCAGCGCGGAGTAGGTCGAGGTGCCCTTGCGGGGACCTGTTGCGGGACGGGTGCGGGTGTAACCCGGTGCGAGCGGAGTGGTGGTCATGAGGACCGCCTTCCGGTACGGATCGGTCCTTCAACCAATGCGAGTGAGTTCACGCGTTTGCGCTTGGCGCGACACTAGGGGCGGAACATGCGTGTTCGCCTGGGAGTCCGGTTTGCGTCGGTGGGAGTGCGCGGTGTCCCGGGTGCGTCGGGGGCTGAGCCAGCTCTCACGGTCCACGCCGGACAGCACTGCACCTGCGCCGTAGCGTTCGTCGCACCCGACGAGGAGGCGCCGATGCCCGTCAAGTCCACACGTTCCCGACGCGTCGCTCTGTCGATGGTCGTCCTCATGGGCCTCGCCGTCCCGTTCGGCGCACTCGCTGCCCCCGTCGCGGCGACTGCGGCCGACGACCCCGCCGGGCTCCAGATCGACGCCGTCGACACCACCCAGGTGGCGTTCCACGACACGGCGAAGTGGGCCTTCACGGTGCAGGACGTCGGGACCGCGGCCACGGCGGGGCCGGTCCGGCTCCGCTTCGCCTACGACACCGGTACCAACCCACCGGACAAGGCGTCGTTGCGCGCCTTCGACCACGTCGCCGTCTCGAGCTCCTCCGGCCGCTGCATGGTCGACACCGTCACCCGTGTGACGACCTGCACCCTGCCCGCGCTCCGCCCCGGCGCTTCCGTGACGATGACGACCACGGCGCGGCAGGTATGGGACACCCGGACCACACGCTTGACGGGCTGGGAGTTCCAGGCCGTGCGCGGCACGTCCGATCCCGAAGTGCCGTACGACAGTCGGATCAGCGGCACCACGATCGTCCCGACCCACGGCGCGTTCGACGGCGCTGCGGGCACCACGGGTGGCGTCACGGTGTCGGGCTGGGCGGTCGACGTCGAGCGCGCCGCCGACCCGATGGACGTCGCCGTGGACGTCGACGGCACCCAGGCGGCGCTGCTGACCACGACGAGGCCGCGCGCCGACGTCGACCGCGCGCTGCACGTGACCGGCGACCACGGCTTCCGAGGGGTCGTCCGGGCGGCGTCGGGGGCACACCGGGTGTGCGTCACCGCGGCCGACCCCTACTGGGGCACGAGCGGCATCGACCTCGGGTGCCGGACCGTCCGCGTCCCCTGACCCACCCGACACGACCGCCGACGCCCCTCGCATCGGATCCGTCTGCGACGATCGACGCATGCCCCTCGACGGACGTCCCCTCGAACGCCTCGGCTTCCTCACCATCGGGTCGTTCGACCCGGCACGGCCCCGACTCGGTCACGAGGAGACGCTCCGGGTCATCGAGCGCGCCGAGGCCCTGGGCTTCGACAGCGCGTGGCTGCGGCACCGACACCTGCAGCACGGCATCTCCTCCCCCGTCGCGGTGATGGCCGCCGCCTCACAACGGACCTCCCGGATCGCGCTCGGGACCGCCGTCACCCCGATCGGCGCCGAGAACCCGTTCCGACTGGCAGAGGACCTGGCGACGGTCGACGTGCTCCTCGGCGGTCGGCTCAACCCCGGCTTCTCGTCGGGCACGCCCATGAACTACGACCTCTACCGGGAGGCGCTGTACCCGGACACCGCCGAGCAGGAGGACTTCAGCGAGGCCCGCCTCCTGCGCTTCCGCAACCTCGTCCGCGGCGACCCGGTCGTCGAGGTCGCCGAGCAGCGCGGCATCGAGGAGTTCGCCACGACCGTCCAGCCGCAGAGCCCCGGCCTCGCCGACCGGCTCTGGTACGGCACGGGGAGCACGAGGTCCGCCGTGTGGGCGGCGCAGAACGGGTTCCACCTGCTCACCTCGAGCGTGACGCGGAGCGAGATCGGCACGGATTTCGCGACGAACCAGCGCGCCCAGATCGATGCGTACCTCGAGGCGCACCCGTCCCCTGGGACCGCCCGCGTCTCGCAGGGCCTCGTCGTGATCCCCACCGACACCGCGACACCCTCGCAGGTGGCTCGGTACCGCTCGTACGTCGAGGGTCGGTCTGGCCGTGTCGGGGTGCCGATGGGGCCCGGGAAGCTGCTCTTCGCCGCCGACCTGGTCGCGACGTCGGCCGAGATCGCTGATCGGCTGCGCGCGGACGCCGGGTATCAGGTGTCCACCGAGGTCGCGTTCGCGCTGCCGTTCTCGTTCGAGGCGGAGGACTACGCGCAGATCATCACGGACATGGCGGAGCGGCTCGGGCCGGCGCTCGGGTGGGCGCCGGGGGCGGCGGCCGCGGGACGCTGACGCCAGCGAGTGCGGCCGGAGCGTGTTCCGCTCGGAGAACACGAGAGCCCCGGCGGAACCATCGTTCCGTCGGGGCTTTCCGGGGGCTGTCTTAAGCACCCTTCGAGGCCCGCGATGGCGCGGTGTTGGACAGCTCTCCAATGAGGCCTATCCTCCCGAGAGGCCTCGGCTATCCTCTCGCACGGATGATCCCGGGGCGCAAACAGCAGCTGATCTAGGTTCCCGCGTGGTGACGCGTGGCGGGTCGCCGGCATCGATCTCGGACTGCTGCACGGAGTCAAGCTCGGACAGGACGTTACCAACGTTGCTGACCATCGCGACCCGCTCCGAGACCAGCACGAAGAGCTGCTGAGTTTGGGAGCCCGAACTCCTAAGGCATGCCGCGTACGCTCGACCAAACTTGGTGAGTTCGGCTCCAGCCGCACTGTGCGGTACGACGGCTGAACCAGCCGAACGCGCAAGTTCACTCATGGTGCAACCCAACGGAGATGTTGGAGCGAGGATGTTGGAAAGGTCAACCACGGCCAGCACCCGGAAGCTCCTGACCCTCAGCATCAAGCGCGGCGACCAACGTCGACACCGCCGATGAGAGCGCTGTTGCTCTCCTAGTAACCTCACTGATCCAGTTCATACTCTCGGCATCGTCTTCGCCGCCGTTGGCGGCGAAACGGATGCGACGCAGTGTTCGCAGAGCACCATCTCCGATCTTCTCTGCTTGTTTGGTCCAAGCCGCAGCATCTTCCTCCGCAAGCGAAGCCGCACGGCCGATCAGCCCATGAACGAGATCGCCGGCGAGTCGATCGACGAGCAATGCAGCCTTCAGAGTGGTGCTCGTCTCGGTCTCCTCCGCGCTTGGCTCGGTATCAGCGGCGAATGCGCCAAAGTAGGCCCACGGTCTTCGTCCGGGTGCGAGCCTCTCGACCGCCGCCTCCACTTTGTCCACTTCAGCGAGAGGTAACCGGCCGCCGGGCAGCCGACGACGGAGCGACCAGAGGCGGAGGATTAGGTCGGCGATCTCAGCCTCGGCGACGCCTCTCTCAGATCCAGTCTTCTTTTCAAGGCTGATCATGCGCTCCGCGAGATAGTGAGCTATCCAGCGCCCGAGAGTGTCGGTCTGTTCCAGCTCAGCCGCCAGCAACTTACCTAGTTCCAACACAGCCGTTGCAGTCGTTCCATCCTGTTCCTGGTTGGTAGGAGAAGACCCGGAAGTCGTTGTCATGATCGGCGCCACCTCCTTTATCATCGTTGTCCGAGACGCCGGAATAGCGAGCGCGACGATCTTCGCGCCTCACTCGTACTTCCACGACAAGCGCGGCTTCGCGGCGTTCCAACATCTGGTCGAGCGCTTCGGTCGTGATCCGTAACCGATTGCCTGATGGGCCGTGTGGTTCACGGCCGACGCTTATCTCCGCCCAGGTCTCGGATGCCAAGATGGCGTCCCCATTCTCGCTCTCCCAGCGCAGGCCCCCGTCTGCGGATGTGATGCTGAGTATCCTAGCTATGTCCGCGGAAGGGCGAGGCAGCTCGGGACTGAGTTCGGTAGCCAGAGGATCCAACCGATCAATACCGCCTTCAGAGTGCGGCGTTGACACCCAACCTTGGAGTTGGAACGGAAGTGAAGAGAACTGGAAGTCTTCGTCGTCGAAGTCAGCTGACGGGATTCGGAAGCTCCAGTAACCGTCGGCAGTTTGCAAGGCACGCACAAGGGCCCCAGCCGTCTCCGGGTTGACCAGAGCTGACGCGATGTTGATGCTGAGTGATCGATCGTATTCGGCGACAGACGCTGACTGCCAGACCGTTACCCATCCGTCCGCGGGTTTGAGCGCGGCCAGGAACTCGAGTTCGCGAACTTCGTTGCTCCCTCGTGGGCCGACCGTCGCCAGGGGACCAGGAACTGAGCCTCGCTGATCTGTAATCCATCGCCCGTCGTCGCGTGCGATGTCGAAGTCCGCAAGCCATTCTAGGACGTCCAGCTTTTCCGCATCGGGGTCGCAGTAAGGCGCAGTGGTGCGCATCAGCCTCCCGGCGATGGTGAGTGCAGCGTGCCGTTCGAGGTAGTAGTAGAGGTTCTCAGCTTTAGGAATCTCCCACTTGTATCCATACGTTTCGCCGTCCTGGTAAACAGCTGCCGTCCGCCTCGGGTCCTCCAGCCGTTCGCCGGCGGCTCGCCACCCCCACTCATCGAGGATGAGAGCGCTAGCCCCATCGAGCACTTCTTGGTGTGTGATGACGAATGCCTTCGTCAGTTTACCGAGGACGTACTCATCGAAGTCGGGCTGGAATCGGTACTCACCTTGCGGTGCGCCCTTCATCATTGGACTGGGTGGAGTGGGGCGATGCCAGCTCTCGAGGACCACGGGCTCTGCAACCTCGGCATTCCAGTCGGTCCCGATAGGACGATCAATCGGTGTGCAGATCAGTCGTGCAATTGATGAGCAGTGAGCTTGAATTGAGGCGTGGTCCGGATAACGATCGCTTAGCTCGATCACTGCCTTCATGAGTGCGTCGGTGGCAGACGGATTGTCACGTGCGACTCGCTCGACAGCGATCAGGAACCACTCTGCCGCGCTCATCTCGTAGTAGTGGAACCGTTCGTCGGCGTACCCAGCTGCATCGCCCCGTATAACGGCGGAGCCGAGCGCAACGACCACGTCGCTGACGCCGAGCTCAATGACAGTACGCACTGCGTGTGCAGCCTGCCAACGAACTGCTGAGCGCGGGTCGCCCAGCGCGGCCCAGAGGAAGTTGGCTACGGCAGTATCGATCGGGTCCTCTGGCGCCGGGTCGATGGCCGTCCCGGAACTGATTCCCAGTTCTGCCTCAAAGGCGGTGAGCGCATCGCTGAGCACGCGGGCAGCCGTGGGAGGCTCGAGGACGGCTGAGGCTCCAGCTGCGAGCATGTAACAGTGGTCGGCGTCGGTCAACGCTTCCTCAAGATTCAGGTGGTCGAGGGCACGTTGAAGGAGATCAGCCTTGCGTACCTCCAAGAGATCTGCTGCCGAAGGCAGGTCAAAGCTCATCCAGTTGTGTTGAAGCAGACGGGCACCGTGTCGATCGACGTAAGTGCTGACGGCTCTCTTCAGCGAATCAACGAAGGATTGAGCGAATCTAGGGCGCGCGAGCGCCGCGTTCAAGAGTTCAGCTAGCTCGTAGTCGTTGAGGGCGTCGGAGCCCAATGCGGCGTCCAGGATCGGCCCCCACTGGAGCACGGGACGTGTAAAAACCTCGGCGACGAAGAGGCTGTCTCCGTATGCATGAGCCTCGTGCTGAAGCCGGAGCGCCGCGTCCACGCCGCGTATCTGGGTGAGGTCGAGCGCCGCAATCTGCACCTTGCATTCCTCCAGCCGAGCGGCGCGCTCTGCCTCTTCGTCTGTTGTGAGGTCGAGGGTGGCACTTCGGAACTCGTCAGGGTCATTGACCTGAGGGGGGTCAGGAAGTGAAGTTTTCGTGAAATCGGCGTCGAGGGAGCGCCCAAGTCGGTTCGCAAGATTATTCGCAGTGAACAGGGTGTCTGCGTTGAGAGCTCCGGATGCGTCAAGTTCACGAAGCGCGACGCTTAGACCGAGGTTGGTTGAGAAGGGCGCCAGAATCATCTTGAGGTCTGGCCGTCCCGCCAACAGGGCATCATCCCCTTCAACAAGTCCTCTGAACTGCCAGTCGAGCGTCCCGAACCGGCGATCCCGCCACTGCCCAAGAACTCGGAGAACGTTGGTACCCGACACCAGCGCGAGCGCCGCGACAAGCTGGTGTTGGTTGACTCCGTCATACACGATCGGCTCGACTGCCTCGCCGAGGTGAGCGATGCGCTCGGCGAGAGTGATTCCATCGCGAGGATCGACGCCAGCAGCTGCCCGCGTGAGGGCGACTATTGCATCCCATCGATGGAGCGCGTCGTCACCCACTCCGGTCGCAGCTTTGACAGCTTGGTCGAAGTAGCTTTGAGCTTCCGCCTGGCTGAAGCGGTGCAGTCCCCGAGCTATCCACACCAGCGTGTCGGCCTTGCTGTCGGCCCCTTCAGCGCTAGTGGTTAGAGCGTGCCGCGCCGCGTTGGAGAGATCGAGCACCGCCTGCGCGAAACGGTCGTCGCCACGCAAACCCAGGATCAGATCGAGAGCACCAGCAATCGGAGCATCAGCAGCGATTGCTTGAATCGCTTGGTTGCAGGCGACCGTCACTGCTTCTTCCTCGGAGGCCGCGCTGAGCAAGGGCAAGACCTGCCGAGCGATTCGATTGGGCATCGACCAGAGATCATCTTGCGAGTGGCGTTTAGGGTAGCTCGCGATCACTGCTGCTGCGGCTTGCGGGTCGAGGTCGCCGCGAGCGTACTTCGCCCAGGCGCCGAGCCAGCTGAGCGCGGGACGCAGATAGCGATTGAGATCCTCGTCGTTGGACTTTGCGGGATCGTACTTGCCACGCTTCGCCGGAACTAGAGTCGGCCGGTAATGATCGACATCGAGTGCCTCCCTCATGAGTTCCGCACGCAACGCAACCGCGAAGAGGAGGCCCGATCGACCCGGACCATGTCTGTCACCAAGCCCAACCGGCAGCGAAGATGGTAGGCATTCGCGAAGCCGTTCCGCGGCTTCCGTTGCGTCGACGATCGAATAACGCACCGCGAGCGCGCAAAGCCAGGAAGCGCCACGAAACGCCGTATCCTCAGCATTCCGGTGATCGAAGTCTTTGGCAAGAAGGCGAAGACGGAATCGCTTCATTTTTTTCCACACGTCGCCGACTTCATGCGCATCCATGGTCATGCCAACCCGCTGCATCTCACCAAGAACGCCGAGCAGTAGCCCGGGATGGGTGGAACTCGCAATCAAGCCCAAAACGTCCTCATCGCCGGCAGAAGAAATGAGCACCCGAGCAAGCGCTCTGCTCGATTCCAGGACGAAGCGAGCTGGGCGCCACGCTGATAGGTATCGCGCAGCCGGATCTGGACCGTCGGTTCGAAGGACCGCTAATGCAATGTGTGCCACTTGTTCCGGAGTGACGGCATCGTCTCGCGAGTACCGTTCCCTCGGCGCGCGTACCCAGGCGGCGATGGCTGACGCTGCTTGCCGCGATCTGCTCCTGGCTGTACTCGCACCCCCAACGGTGTGCGCAAGCAACGCTGCCTCGGCGCCAAGTGTCGAACCCGGCCAGCTCTCTGGAAGCTCTCGCGACGCGATCAACTCACCGAGCACTCGAGAATCCATCCGTGAACCCGCCAGGTCAGGATTGTCTCTGATGATCGTGAATTGGCGACCCTTTCCTGCACGTCCAGCACCCGCCCGCATCGCGAGCTGGACGATCGAATCCGGACGGCGTAGCTGGACAGCTGCACGAAGACCGAACTCCACCCGCAGATGCTCAACTTGAGCACGCTCGACGTCACTCGTTGACGGCAAGGCATCGCCGGTAGCGACAAGGTCGAGGAGTTCGTCGTGGAGATTCGCACTCCACAGAACCTCAGGCAGGGATGACGCGGCGTAGGCGGACGATCCGCTCAGTCCTCTTAGCTGTGACGCAGCCTGGGCCGCGACGCCCTGTGTTGCCGGGTGCCGGTTTCGGAAGTACGTTTCGGTGGGCTCGTCGAGGAACTGAACACTTTGCCCATCCAAGATCAGGCCTCTGCCGAGGTCTGATATGAAGCTGCGCACGCTCGCGGGCTGCGTGCCGGCAAGTTCCGCAAGCACATTCAACGGAACACTCGGACGCAAGAGCGTAAGGAGTTGCGCCGCGCGTTCGAGTTCTGCTCGCAATTTGCCGGCGTTGTTGAACGCGTTCGTAACTTGCTCTTGCATGAGAGAGTCAAGCGCCGATGTGGCGCTCGCAAAGCCCGTGACTCTACCAAGAGCCTCATGAATAGTCGCGGTTTCGAACAACACCGTTGACACGACGCGCGGATTACCCGCAGTTCGATCATGAATCTCCCGCACGTCCAGATTGGTCGCCGACGGATGAGAGCCTGAGACAACCTTCGCCGTCTCTTGGGGAGTGAAGGCCGGCAACTCAATCGAGGCTATGCCAACCGGAGCCTCGAGGCGATCGAGACGCTCTGGTCGACAGGTGAGCACGATGCGAACATTCGGGGGAATATCGGCTTGCAACCTGAGAAGGTCGCGCACGAAAGATCTGGGATCTGCGTTGTCCTCGGCCGCGATCACAGCGTTGTCGGCCGCGTCCACCACGATGACCAACTGGCGATTCTCGCTCTGCATGAGCATCTCGCTAGCTTGATCGAGGCGACGAACGAAAGCCTTGATGTACTCCTCGGGAGCGAGATTCCCGGCATGAACGATCGGAAAGCACAGCCCCAGTCCGGCCATCTCAGTCGCTATCTGAACGAGCCCGTCCCGGTGGCGATGTCTCGGGTGAGCCGGATTCCGATAGTTACCATTCCCGAAGCAGTCGTAGATAATGACGTCGGCGCGATCAGATAGCAGGTCCGACAGCGCACGAGCGAATGTGCTCTTGCCCACGCCGCCCTCCGCAGTAACGACAATCGATCCAGTGGCTTCAAGAATCCGCTCCGTGAGATCCAGATACGAATCTCGCGGGATAAAAGGCGCGTCGTCGAGCAGGGACGGCGCCGGAGCAATCTCATCCTCTCGGCACCCAAATGCGGTGAGGACATCTGCCCTCAGGATTGGGCCGTCCGACTCGGTGCTCGCTCGCGACGCGACAAGGTCAACAAGAGAGGCAGACACGCGAAGGTCAGCGTCGGCGGTGATTCCGCCAACCTCTCGATCAAGCCCACGCCGGAGAGCTGTAATTCCGGGCGCTTCGCCTCGAAGGTCGAGCCGCGAACATAGAGACGCCGCTGCAGCGACAGCGAGTTTCGTAGCATCCTTCAGTTTGGCGGCCGGCGATCCATCTGCGGGCGGCTGACCAGTCGCCAGATCGCGCACGGCAATCATCGCTTCTGGGGCGATCGGCTTGTTCGTGACGATAGAAAAACGAACGGTGGCATGAGGATGCTGCGTGCGTAACGCAGCGTCAATCTGAGCGAACTTGCTGAAGACTTTGCCAACCTCGCCCAGAGTGAGGTTTTCGTCTGAGCGCAGCGTCGAGTGCTTGAACTGGCGCACTTCCAGGGATGTGAAGGTCCCCCCTGGAGGGCCGTAAAACTCGGTAAGGTCAATAACTTCGGAGCCGTCTGGCTCTCCCTCCGGAGAAGTGGAGCCAGCTCCCTCGACGAACACCTGCCGGAGGTTGGACGCGGGGCTCAAAAGGTGCAGTAGACGAGCCGCCCCCCAGGTGTAGTGGAATCGATCACCGTCGCGCGAGGCGCGCACTCGTGCCGACGCGCTGGATTTGTTCCGCTGAGCGGATGTCGTCCTCGCCGCAACCACTCTTCAACGCTCCCCGAGAAACGGGCAGGGCGAAGCTGCACCCGGATGACGACTTGCTTTGTCGGGGTTGGGTGACATCAGCTCGCGAGATCCTCCTACCGGTGACCGGGCCACCTACGCTTCGGTCGACATCCTCTCACTCTCCCTCATCCGTATCTTCGCCCCTGGGCGACACGCGCCGAGCGGCTAATCACGCCCGTTCTCCTTTCACCACGTCTGCGACGCATTGGCGGTTGACCCCTGGGGATCGACGAGGAGCGGTTGCTCGAGTGCAGGGACCGCTTCATCTGACTGCCGATCTGACGCCGAGCAGCGGGTGGCTCCTCAAGCTCTCTGCCCCAGAGGGTCCGTGTTATTGCACAAGTGGCGCCCGCACAGATTCGTTCGCCCGGCTCCAGCGAACTTCAAAGAGAGACCGCGCAGCTGCGCAGCCGCTGACGCGGATCGCTCCGACGTCGAGTGTCACACACTTGACGCCGTCGAAGCAGACGACTTTCTCGATTTGCTTGCATTCAGGTCACTGCGTCGATCTGCTTGCTCTCCGTGTTGACGGCCGCCGAACCTTCCGCCTAGTTGAGCACCACCGTGAGCTGCGGCTCGCCGAGGAGCGAAGGGGGCCGTTAGCGAACGTCGCGAATCGGAACCTTCGGCCTGTTGGCATGTGGTGCGGTGAGGCGCACGGCATGCATCACCACGAACCGATCAAGCAGGCTTCGGACCTGCGGCCGCGAGCTTCGCTGACGCTGTCCGTTCCATCGAGCGTTGCGGCGTCCGCTCCTCGAGCGAGCGAGCCTAGCGCCGAGCAGATCACGACGACCTCCAGCAGAGTTGTGGGCAGGTAAGCGTCAGGGCGCCTTCCGCGACTTCTGCAGCCTGGGCCTCGTAGCAACGGGCGCGACGCCTCGCCGCGCACGCAGCAGCGCCTCATCCTTCGTGTTCTCGATCACGATCATGCGGCTGAGGATCCGCTTCTGAGTCTCGGGCGTCCAATATATCCTCAGATGCTGACGGGCGCGCGTGATGGCCGTGTAGAAGATGCTGTGCGAGATTCGCTTCTCGTTGGCGTCGGTGATGACGATCTTGACGCTGGAAAACTCCAGGCCCTGCGCGCGGTGGATCGAGACCGCGTATGCGATCTGGAGCGGTAGCACGGTCGCCGTGGAGTCATCGTCGTCGTCGGTATTCGCGCGCTCGAACACGTCGAACTGGACGACGCTGTCCGACACACATCGCAGTTCGGTTCCCCATAGATCAGTCTGCGTGACGGTGCGCTTGATGTCGACGTCGAAGGTGATCCGCCCCGGTATGTGGTCGATCCTGGTGATCGTGCCCTTCATGTTGTTGAAGATCACCGGGCGGAAGCGGTCCGTCTCGTTGAAGAGCACTGGATCGCCGACTTTGAACGTCGAGTCGCCCCACACCACGGCGGGTGCCGGGTTGCTCGTTTGCATGAAGCGGTTGATGTTGTTGATGCCGTAGAGGCCGTCGTAGTTCAGGCACAGCACGATCTCGTCTGGGTCAGCACGGCTGAAGAGAGACGCGTCGAGTGGGCCAGCGTAGCCGCTTCCGGAGATGGACTCCTCGATCTTGTCATCTAGGGTACGGACACGGTTCCAGAGCGTCAGGAGCGCATTGTCCTTAGTGCGGTACGGCTCGGTGAGCTCGAATACCGAGCCCGGCGGGATGTAGGCGCGGATGGTTCGGAACCAATTGCCGAACTCGATGGATTCAATCTGGTAGACGTCCCCGACCAGCACCAAAAGGTCGAACGATGTCCGGTCGAGCACCTTGAGCAGTTCCTTGTTGCCGACAGTGCTGCACTCGTCGATGACGAGCAGGTCGTAGTGCAGCGCGCTCGTCGACCCCGACCCGAGGTGGCTGTCGATGGTGCTGAAGTTGGCGTCGCTGGTCGCGATTCGGCTCCGAAGGTTGTCAACGGCGGTGTTCGTCTTGGCGAGGAAGAGTTGGCGCGATCCATCGGAGTACGACGCGATGTGCTCGACCATTCGAGTCTTGCCGGTGCCGGCGGCACCGTAGATGAGGGCAACTTTGGACTCGGCGAACAGCCGGGTGAGGGCATGGGCTTTCAGATCGTCATCGATCTCGAATGGGTTGGCGTCGAGCCATGCCTTCGCCTCCGATTCGTGGTCGCCGAGGCCGCTTGCGGCGATGGCCTGGAGGTCGTTGATGATCGTGACCGAGTCGTCCTCGTACCCGGTGATGAAGATGTGTCCCTTGTCGTGGGCCATGATGCGCGGCTTGTGCTTGTCTGTGGGCGGCAGTAGCCGATTGTAGGTCGCGACCAGCTGGTCCAGGTCGCCCAGGTCCTCGAGTTCCGCGTCGGGTGTGTAGATGACTCCGTGCTGCTCGACGTTGTTCATGACGCGCCGCGCCAGGAACTCGTGCTCGCGCCCGTTGCTGCCGATCGCCGTCGCCAGGTCGAAGAAGCGCGGAGTGTGGCGCCGCGGGTATGTACAGAAGGGCATGGTGTCGAAGGGCCTTGACATCGGCGTGATATAGAGGTTTGACAGCCATCGGCAGCGGTCGCGCTGATATTGCGCCCGCACCACGTTGTTGTTCATGGTGAGCAGCAAGTAGCGCAGAATTCGCGAGCCGGGCATGTCCGGGCGAATGATGTCGCGCGAGCTCTGGAGCGCGCTGAAGATCTCGTCGGTCCGCTTGATGCCGTCTGTAGCCCACGTCCGGATGCGCGTGAACTCCGCGTCGGGCATGTCGATGAGGTCGAGCAGGCTGAACCTCGTCGTCGTGAGGTAGAGCATTAGGTTTCGATACTCGAGCTGCCCGGCGCTCACCTTGGTCTGCTGGCCGAGCAAGCGGGCGAAGTTGTTGAACTCGCAGGGGCGGATTGACACCTCCCACAACCGGATCAGAACGATGGGCATCGGCTGGCCGAAGACGTCGATCGAACTGCTCTGCAGTTCCATGTTCGCGGCGTAGGAGTCCGACACGTCGATGCTGGTGAAGCCGATGATGCGGTCGAATTTGCTGGTCCGGTTGTGCGCCGGAGCGAAGGTGACCTCGTAGTAGATCCGCCCGTTCGCGTAGAACGGTCGGGAGCTGATGACGTAGTACCGGTCGCGACGGGGGCTGCCCGGCGGGATGCGACCCGGCTCCTCAATCCGCGCCGCGATCTTCTCGTGGTACTCGCGCAGCAGCGGATCGAGGTCGAGGGGGAAGCTCTCGAGGTTCCGCAGAATCTCGATGCCCAGGCTGTCCTTAGCGATCTGGCGCGTACGCAGCAAGAACTCGTAGTACTTCAGCATCAGGCGCTCGGACGGATCCTCGTCGAGCGTGAAATGCGACACACTGACCTGCAGCATTGCATGGAACCGCTCCAGGGGCCGGTACTTCGCTTGCGCCTTCGCGAAGTCGCGGGCTGGCTCGAACTGCGTCTGGTACGTGAAGGGTTGTGCGGGATCGCCGGTATGCGCCCACACGATCAACCCCTCGATGAGGTCGCGGAGGTACTGCAACACGTTCTTCGACAGGAACCCACGGTCCGAGCTGATCAATGAGATATTGCGCTCGATGCCATCGCTGGCGGCACGCACCTGTCCTTCAACCGTGGGCATGAATTGACCTCCGTGTCAAAAAGGCGCCGTTTCAAGTCCGGCCAGACCAGATCTATCCTCAGCTAACAGCCTAACGGTGCCATCACAGGGAAAGCCGGCACGACATCACCTCGACATGAGACAGGGCATCTAACGGGAAGGGGTCCCGCTTGCGAAGGCTCCGGAGCCACCGGAAACCAAGACACGACGAAGCCTTCCCGCTTTGGGGAGGGCTTCGTCGTATTCGGTCTGGGGCGACTACAAGGCGTTGGTTCGGAGCGGGCACCGGATGACCCGCCGATTCGCGCCGGAGCTCTGGGGGTTCCCGTTGCGGTCCTGCTTGACCTGGTACCGGCGCAGGCTGATCTGGTCGGGCCGCGCGACGTGGGTGGCGTCGAACGCAACGGCGAGGTGGCGGGGCGTCGCAAGAGCGTAGAAGCGCCCCTCAGCGTGGAGTGCCAGCGGCCGTGTTGCGGCGGCGGTGACCTCCGGGCGTCGCGCGGTCTGGTCGGCGCTGCGCCACTCGGCAAGCGTGTTCACGATCTTCTCGCTGATGTGCTGCGAGCGGATCACTGCGTCGTGGTTCTGGTTCGAATCGCTGAAGTCCGTGACGGCGGTCTTGACCTGTCCGGGAAACCCGGGACAGGCCAGAGCGGGAGAAGTGGGAGGTCCGACCAGAGGCACGCCCGAACCCGGACGGCAGCGTCACCATGATGTGCCCGGCTTCCGGCGACAGCCCCCGCATCAAGTGCCCGCTCAAGAAGACCCGAGCGGGCGTTTCGGAGGCAAAGCTGCTGACAATGGACGAGGTGGACCCTAGCGAGCCCGGTTACCCCGCCGGCGACGACCTTCCCCTCATCTGCTGCCAGGATTCCGTCAAGTTCCCGAAGAAGAACCTGCCGCCGCTCACGCAAGCGCTGCGCTACAAGTCCCGCGAGTGGGCCGACTTCCACGGCTACGCGCGCAACCTCATCGAGAACGGGAACTCGATGCTCAAGGCTCCGAAGTACGGGTCCCTGCACGACCACCTCAACCGACAGTCCCGCGGCTTCGCATCCGGCTATGTGGTCCTGACGTTCCTGCTCGTCGCTCTCAACATCAAACAGATCTGCGACTTCCTGAAGGCAAAGGAGATCGAAGACCGCCGAGTAGCCGAGAAGCGGCCCCCGCGCAAGCCGCCAATCCTGAGTCGTCGAGACCGCGAGTTCTTCAACGAATACACGGGCACGCTTCCGGGCGGAGTGGCGGACCTGGAGGTTCGTCGGGAGCGTGCCAAAGCGCGACGGGAGAAGGCGTCGAAGGTAGCCGCCGAGAGAGCGGCCGCCGCGAAGACCAGTCAATCGAAGCGAGGGAAGGCGGCAACCAAGCTCGCATGAGCTCGGAGGCCCCGTCTGACGAAGTGAGGCCCGCAGCCGGATGGCTGCGGGCCTCACTTCGTTGTTGGGTTCTTAAAACAGTTCTTAAGGCACTCCTTCGGTCGGGCTGACAGGATTTGAACCTGCGACCCCTTGACCCCCAGTCAAGTGCGCTACCAAGCTGCGCCACAGCCCGCGAGCCCCGAGGGACCCACGTCGCCCGCGTCCGACCGGAGCGCGGAGCAACCCGACCAGCATAGCGGACGCCGGACCCCTCCCGCGCCACGCGGTGTCGTCCCGCGCGAGTCGTCCAGCGCGTTGCGACCCCACACGACACCCGTCGGATTCCCAGGGTCTCCGCCGCCCGGCTCGTAGGGTGGCCCGATGCGTTCCGGTCCCACCTCCCGTGTCCTCCTCGCACTCGCAGCAACCGGCCTGCTGCTCGGAGCCGCCGGGTGCACCGGGTCACAGACCGAGACACCCCGGCCGACCCTCGCGACGGCGACGGCGGAGTCCGTGTCGGTCGTGGCCCAGTCCGACGCCGCCGAGCGGTCCGTCCGGACGAGCCGCGCGCTGTTCGCGTCCGCTCCCGGAGCCGTCGTCGCGCCCGCCGACGACGCCGACGCCGTGCGGTCCGCGGCGAGCGCCGCCGAGGCGGCCCACGTCCCGGTCCTCCTCACCGGGAAGGACGAGTCGACGGGGAAGGATGGGTCGCCGGCGGCGCACGAGCTCGAACGACTCGGCGCCCGGTGGTACCAGGCCGAGGGCACGGTCTCGCTCGACACCGACGTCCCCGAGCAGGACGCGCCGGACGGCGGGGACGCGCCGGAGCCGAGCCGCGCCTCCAGGCAGGCCACCGTCGTCGTGGCGGACGCGACCGCCGACGCCGCATCCGTGGCGACCGCGAAGGCGGCGGGTGCCCGCGTCGTGACGATGCCGGACGGTGTGACGGACCCCGCGGCCGCGCCGGACGTCGTGACCGCACTGCACGAGCGGAGCGACCACCCGACGGTGCTGGTGGGGGCGGCGTTCGCCGACCTGCCGGACCCGGAGTGGACCGTCCGCGCCGCCGAGAACGGGTGGCAGCTGCCCGACGGCGGTCAGCGGCCGTTCGACGGCCACCGGTACGTGGCGCTCTACGGTGCGCCGGGAGCGCCGGCGCTCGGCGTCCTCGGCGAACAGGACCCGACGGCGACGGTGCAGCGCGCGAAGTCCGTCGCGGCGTCCTACAAGGGGCTCGGCGACGTGCCGATCACGCCCGCGATGGAGGTCATCGCGACCGTCGCCGCCGGGGACGCCGGCGCGGACGGGGACTACTCGACCGAGCTGCCCGTGTCGACGCTCGAGCCCTACGTCGATGCCGCGCACGACGCCGGGATGCCCGTGATCCTCGATCTCCAGCCGGGGCGCGCGGACTTCCTGTCGCAGGCGAAGCGGTACGAGTCGCTCCTGTCGAAGCCGGGCGTGTGGCTGGCGCTCGACCCCGAGTGGCGGCTCGGGCACGACCAGGTCCCGCTCGAGCAGATCGGGAGTGTGAAGGCCTCCGAGGTGAACGAGGTGTCCTCGTGGCTCGCGGACCTGGTCCGTTCGAAGGGGCTCCCCCCGAAGGCGTTCGTGCTCCACCAGTTCCGGCTGTCGATGATCCAGGACCGCGCGTCGCTCGAGCAGCACCCCGAGCTCGACATGCTCGTGCACGTCGACGGACAGGGGTCGCAGCCGGACAAGCAGGCGACGTGGAAGGCGCTGCACGTCGGGGCGCCCGAGGGCATGCACTGGGGATGGAAGAACTTCTACGACGAGGACCAGCCGATGCTGACGCCGCAGCAGACCATGGCGGACGTGGCGCCGACACCGTCGCTGATCACGTACCAGTAGCGGATCGCCTCGGCCAGTTCTCCACAGACGGGAGGCGCGACCCACGTTTCGTCGGTCGGTGCTGACAGCATGGGGTCATGTCTGTTGCCCCACCACCTGCTCCGCCGTCCGCTGCGATCGCTGCGGAGGCGCAGGAGGCGCTGCACGCCCTGACCGGGCGGCCCGACGCGGTGTTCCACCCCGGGCAGCTCGAGGCGATCTCGGCACTGGTCGAGCACCGGCAGCGCGCCCTCGTGGTGCAGCGCACCGGGTGGGGGAAGTCCGCCGTGTACTTCCTCGCGACCCTGCTGCTCCGGCGACGCGGGGGCGGCCCGACCGTGCTCGTGTCGCCGCTGCTCGCACTCATGCGCGACCAGGTCGCCGCGGCTGCCCGGGCCGGGGTGCGTGCGGTGTCGATCAACTCGGCGAACGCGCACGAGTGGGGTGAGACGCAGGCGGCGCTCGCCCGTGACGAGGTGGACGTCCTGCTCGTCTCCCCCGAGCGGCTCAACAACCCGAGGTTCCGCGACGAACAGCTGCCGACGCTCATCGCCCGCATGGGCATGCTCGTCGTCGACGAGGCGCACTGCATCTCCGACTGGGGGCACGACTTCCGGCCGGACTACCGCCGGCTGGCCGAGCTCATCCGGTCGCTCCCCCACGGCGTGCCGGTCCTCGCCACCACCGCGACGGCGAACGAGCGCGTGGTCGAGGACGTCGCCGAGCAGCTGACCGCCGGCCCCGACGACCCCGTGTTCACCATCCGCGGGTCCCTCGCGCGGGCCTCGCTGCGGCTCGGCGTGCTGTCGCTCCCCGATGCCCGACAGCGGCTCGGCTGGTTGCTCGCGCACCTCGGCGACCTGCCGGGCAGCGGCATCATCTACACGCTCACCGTCTCCGCGGCCGAGGACATCGCCCGGCTCCTGCGCGACAACGGGTACGCGGTCCGCGCCTACACCGGGCGCACCGACGCCGACGAGCGCGAGCAGCTCGAGCAGCAGCTCAAGGGCAACGAGCTGAAGGCCCTCGTCGCGACGAGTGCGCTCGGCATGGGGTTCGACAAGCCGGACCTGGGCTTCGTCGTCCACGTCGGGGCGCCGTCCTCCCCCGTGGCGTACTACCAGCAGATCGGTCGCGCCGGTCGCGCCACCGACAACGCCGACGTGCTCCTGCTGCCCGGGCGTGAAGACCAAGAGATCTGGCAGTACTTCGCGAGCGCCTCGATGCCGACCGAGTCCCGGGCGTCCGCGGTGCTGCACGCGCTGTCCCGTGACTCCGCGATGTCGACCGTCGCCCTCGAGGGACTGGTCGACATCAAGCGCTCCACCCTCGAACTCCTGCTCAAGGTGCTCGACGTCGACGGCGCCGTCCAGCGCGTCGCCGGCGGGTGGGTCGCCACGGGGCAGCCGTGGGAGTACGACGCGCCCCGCTACGAGCGGGTCGCCGCTGCCCGCGCTGCCGAGGCCGCGTCGATGCTCGACTACGAGTCCACGTCGCAGTGCCGCATGCAGCTCCTGCAGCAGGACCTTGACGACCCGTCCGCCGAACCGTGCGGTCGCTGCGACAACTGCACCGACGCCTGGTACCCGACGTCGGTGTCGTCGTCGGATGCCTCGGGTGCCGCCGCGGCGCTCGACAAGGTCGGGGTCGAGATCGCCCCGCGTGCCCAGTGGCCGTCGGGCATGTCGTCGCTCGGCGTCCCCGTGCGCGGCAAGATCAGCGCCGACGAGCTCGTCCAGCCCGGACGCGCCGTCGCCCGGCTCACCGACCTCGGGTGGGGTGGGCCGCTCCGTGCCCTCTTCGCACCGGGGGTCCCCGATGCCCCGATCTCGCGGGAGCTCGTCGACGGGTGCGTCCGTGCACTCAAGGACTGGCCGTGGGAGACCCGTCCGACCGGGGTCGTCGCGATGTCGTCGCGGTCACGGCCCGAACTCGTCGGGTCGCTCGCGCAGGCACTGTCCTCGATCGGGCGGTTGCAGTTCCTGGGCACCCTCGGTCGGAACGGTGGGACGCCGCGCGGCGACGGTGCGACGAACAGCGCCTACCGGTTGTCGGGGGTGTGGGACACGTTCGTGGTCGATCCCGCGCTCGGGGCCGCGCTGCAGTCGCACGAGGGGCCGGTGCTGCTCGTGGACGACCTCGTCGACAGTCGGTGGACGATGACCGTGGCGGGCCGCGAACTGCGGCGGGCAGGGGCGTCGGCCGTGTTGCCGTTCGCGTTGGCCACGGTCGCCTGAGCCGGTCGTCAGCCGTTCGGGTTGCTCAGCCCGTCGGCCACCCACTGCAGGAAGACGACGACGGCCACGTCGATCAGCAGCGTCCCGCCGGCCACGAACAACCCGGCCGCTGCGACGACGACCGCTGCCGGACGCGGCCCGGGCACCCGGAACAGGGCCACCACCGTGGCGAGGAGCGCGGCGAGCGAGACGATCCCCGTCACCACCCACCACGGTGGGAACCCCTCGGTGAACACGCGCGCCAGGCCGACCGCGTGTGCGACGCCGGCGATCAGTGCGACGGCCCCGGGCGCAGCCAGCCACCAGCTGCTCGCGCCGCCGAGCGTGCGTTCGCCGGACGAACGTGCTGTCATGTCGGACCTCCCCCGGACGCCGCGATGGGCGCCGCCCCGGCGGTCATCGTCGCACACCGGAGGCGCGGTGCGGGCCGGCACCGCGCCTCCAGTCCGCCGGGGTGCGGTTCAGGCGCCGATCGCGTCCAGCTCGGCGAGCGCGTCGGACGGCAGGGCGAAGCCCGCCGACGCGACGTTGTCGCGCAGGTGCGCGACGGACGAGGTCCCCGGGATGAGGAGCATGTTCGGCGAGCGCTGGAGCAGCCACGACAGCGCCACGGTCAGCCGCGACACTCCGAGCCGTCCGGCGACGGCGTCGAGCGCACCGGACTGCAGCGGCGAGAAGCCGCCGAGCGGGAAGTACGGCACGTAGGCGATGCCCTGCGCGGCCGTGCTGTCGACCATCGCGTCGTCCTCGCGGCGGGCGACGTTGTAGAAGTTCTGCACGCAGACGACGGGGGCGATCGACTGCGCCTCGGCGAGTTGCTCGGCGTTCACGGTCGACAGCCCGAGGTGCTTGATGAGTCCCTGCTGCCGGAGTTCGGCGAGCGCTTCGAACTGCGGCGCGAGGCTGCCCGGCTCCGGGGCGTCGAAGCCGCCGACGCGGAGGTTCACCACGTCGAGCTGCTCGAGCCCCAGGTTGCGCAGGTTGTCGTGCACCTGTTCGACGAGCTCGTGCGGCTCGCGGGCGTGCGGCCAACCGCCCTCCGCGTCACGCCGGGCACCGACCTTCGTCACGATGTGCAGGCCGTCGGCGTACGGGTGGAGGGCCTCGCGGATGACCTCGTTCGTGACGTGCGGGCCGTAGAAGTCGGCCGTGTCGATGTGGGTGATCCCGAGCTCGACGACGGTGCGGAGGACGCGGATCGCCTCGTCACGGTCGGTGGGCGGCCCGAAGACGCCGGGGCCCGCGAGCTGCATGGCGCCGTACCCGACGCGGGTGAGGTCGAGGTCGTCGGCGAGGCGGAAGGAACCGCCGGGGAGTGTGGTGTCGGTCATGTCCACCACGATGCTCCCGGTCCGCCGGGACGGACAGGTCCCCGTCGACCCTGGGACCACGGGGACCAGGATCGGACCGCGCCGGGTCCGTAGCATCGAGGGGTGAGCGACAACACCCTCGGCGAGTACCTCCGGGCGAGGCGCGCGCTCGTGCGCCCGGAGGACGCCGGGCTGCGCGTCACCGGCGTCCGACGCACGCCGGGGCTGCGCCGCGAGGAGGTGGCGACGCTCGCGGGGATCAGCGCGGACTACTACCTCCGTCTCGAACAGGGGCGTGACCGGAACCCGTCGGGGCAGGTGCTCGACGCGATCGCACGGGTGTTCGACCTCGACGCCACGGCGAACGCGTACCTGCGCGGTCTGGCCAGCGCGTCCGGATCGGGTGCCGCTGCGCCCGACCGGGCCAGGGGATCCCGGGGAGGCCGGAGTGACCGGGTCCCGACCGGGACGCTGCAGTTGCTCGACGTCGTCGGGTTGCCCGCCTTCGTCGAGAACCGTGCGTTTGACGTGCTCGCGGCGAACCGGCTCGCGTCCGCGTTGGCGCCGGGGATGCGTGCCGGCGAGAACCGGCTGCGCACGATGTTCCTCGGCCACACCGAGCAGGGGCGCTACCCGGACTGGGAGCAGCAGATGGGCGGCATGGTGGCCGCGTTCCGGTCCTCCATCGGGACCCGTGTGGACGATCCGGCGATCACCTCGCTCGTCGGCGAACTGTCGCTCGGCAGCGAGGACTTCCGTCGGCTGTGGGCGAGACACGACGTCCGGCCGCTCGCCGGGGGCACCGTGCGGATGTGGCACCCGGAGGTGGGCGAGCTCGAGCTCCGGCGGGAGAAGCTCGGCATCGGCGGGACGGACGGGCAGCTGCTCGTGCTGCACCACGCCGAACCGGGGTCGCCCTCGGCGGGGGCGTTGGCGCTGCTCGGGAGCCTGGCCGCGGGGGCTGCGGGCGGCGCGGGCGGAGCGGGCGGCGCGGCGGGCGGCGCGGGCGGTGCGGGCGGCGCGGCGGGCCGACTCGGAACGACATCGTCGACGTCGTACGACCTCGACTGAGTCGCTTCCCCGCGTGTGCAACGGTGCGCGTCCGCAACGAGCGACAAGACCGGTGTCGAACGACGTCGACGATGTCGCATCGGCTCGGCACCACCAGCGCCCTCACCGCGCGCCGCCGCCGTCCCCTCAGCGCGCCGCAGGCCCCGAGCGTCGCGCCGGCTTCGGGAACGCGGCCCGCATGTGGTCGGTCGTCAGCACGTCCCCGATGCCGATCATCAGCAGCGAGAACACGATCTGCTCGATGACCATCCAGAACGGGTAGAGCCCTGGGATCGCCGCGACCACGAGCGTCACGACCGGGAAGATCCTGCTGAACAACCGCAGCCGCTGGTACGCCCAGTAGTACCCGAGCTGCGCCCGCCACGCGAACACGTAGAGCGTCAGCGTGATGAGCAGGACGACGGTCGCACGGAACCACACCGCCCACGGGACCGTCTGCCCGGCGTTCGTCAGGAGGATCGCCACGACGATCGCCGTCAGGCCGACGACGGTCTCGGCGACGAGCAGCCACCGGATCCACCGGAAGGAGCGGACGGTCTCGGGGTGGTCGAGCATGTCCTCGCGGATGACGTAGTCCGCCTGGCGGCCGCCGGCCAGTCGGTCGAGGTGCAGACGGCACCACAGGCGGTCGGCGAGGGCACCGAGCCCGGCGTTCTGCTGCGTCACCCTCCCATGGTGCCGTATCCGGCGGCGGGAACCGGCACCGCACCACCC
>NZ_MJGR01000020.1:123365-128891 GCF_001865105.1 Curtobacterium sp. MCBA15_016 | reverse complement strand
GCACCGCACCACCCTGCCGTATCCCGCGGCACGAACCGGCACCGCACCACCCTGCCGTGTCCCGCGGCGCGAACCGGCACCGCGCCTCCAGACCGGCGACGCCTCAGTCGGTCGGCAGGAGCGCAGCTCCCCCGAGGACCGCACCGGAGTCGGGGTCCAGCAGGACGAGCGAGCGCACCGGGTCCGGGATGCCGCGGGGCGCTTCGAGGTCGAAGGTGATCGTCCCGACGTCGGACGGGATCGTGCCGAGGTCGTCGTCGTCCTCGTGCCCCGTCCAGAGCCCGGGCCGCGCGCCGACGACCGTGCCCTCGGAGAGCACCACCCGGACCCCTGGCAGCTCCGTGTCGGAGGACGCCACCCGGAGGTCCGTGATCCTGACGAGCAGGTGCTCCCCGGCGCGGGCGATCCGGACGTGACCCGAGGCGGACCGGTCGTCTGCCGAGGCGATCCCGTCGATCGGAGCGATCGGGACGAGGTCGCCGGCCACCGGCGGGACGCGCCGCCACCACGGGTCGATGGGCGACCCGTCGGCATGGTCATCGGTGGCGGGCTCGGGGACCGGCGCGCCGAGCGTGTTCGACGGGGACACGAGCGTGCCGCCCTGCAGCCCCTGTTCGGTGAGCGGGGTCGTCGTCGCGACCGGCTCCGCAGCGTCGATGCCACGCTCGGTCTGGATGGCGCGCCAAGCGACCAGGACCGCGACGAGGGCGAGCAGAGCGACCGCTGCGAACAGCCATCGTCGACTCGCCCTCGTCATGTCGGATCTCCTGATCGACCTCAGCGCTTGCGGCGCTCGCGCACCCGCATGTTGACGTTGATCGGCGTGCCCGAGAAGCCCCAGACCTCGCGCAGTCGACGCGTGATGAAGCGTCGGTACTGCGGGTCGAGGAAGCCCGTCGTGAACAGCACGAACGTCGGCGGCTGGCTCGACGCCTGGGTCCCGAACAGGATGCGGGGCTGCTTGCCACCACGGACCGGGTGCGGGTGCTCCTGCACGAGCTCGGCGATGAAGGCGTTGACCTTGCCCGTCGGGATGCGGGTGTCCCACGAGTCGAGCGCGGTCTCGAGCGCCGGTACGAGCTTCTCGAGGTGGCGACCGGTGCGTGCGGAGATGTTGACGCGCGGGGCCCACGCCACGTGCGCGAGGTCCTGCTCGATCTCGCGCTCGAGGTAGCGGCGGCGGTCGTCGTCGAGCAGGTCCCACTTGTTGTAGGCCAGCACCAGCGCGCGACCGGACTCGAGGACGAGGTCGATGATGCGGAGGTCCTGCACGGAGATCGGCTCGGTGACGTCGAGGACGACCACGGCGACCTCGGCCTTCTCGAGCGCTGCGGTCGTGCGGAGCGAGGCGTAGAAGTCGGCCCCCTGCTGCAGGTGCACGCGCTTGCGGATGCCGGCGGTGTCGACGAAGCGCCAGACACGGCCGCCGAGCTCGATCTGCTCGTCCACCGGGTCGCGGGTCGTCCCCGACAGCTCGTTGACGACGACGCGCTCTTCACCCGCGGCCTTGTTCAGGAGCGAGCTCTTGCCGACGTTCGGACGGCCGAGGATCGCGACGCGACGGGGTCCGCCGACCTCCTGCTTGGCGACGGCCGAGGTGTCGGGGAGCGTCTTGATGATGAGGTCGAGGAGATCGGCGACGCCACGACCGTGCAGCGCCGACACCGGGTACGGCTGCCCCAGACCGAGGTTCCAGAGCTCGTAGGCGTCGAGGTCGCGCCGGTCGTCGTCCGACTTGTTCGCGACGACGATGACCGGACGGTCGGTGCCGCGGAGCATCTTCACGACGTGCTCGTCGGTGGCGGTGATGCCGACCGTGACGTCCACGACGAAGAGCACCGCGTCGGCGAGGTCGATCGCGACCTCGGCCTGGGCGGCGACGGAGGCGTTGATGCCCTTGGCGTCGGGCTCCCACCCGCCGGTGTCGACGAGGGTGAAGCGCTTGTCGTTCCACTCCGCCTTGTAGGCGACGCGGTCACGCGTGACACCGGGGGTGTCCTGCACGACGGCTTCGCGGCGGCCGAGGATGCGGTTCACCAGCTGCGACTTTCCGACGTTCGGTCGCCCGACGATCGCGAGCACCGGGTAGGCCGGCAGGTACGTGATGCCGTCCTCGCCGAGCTGCCCGGCTTCGAGCAGGGCGACGTCCTCTTCGTCGAGCTCGTAGTCCTCGAGCCCGGCGCGGAGCGCGTTCGCCCGCTGCTCGGCCTCGGCTTCGTCGAGCCCGGCGATCCGCTCGCCGAGGGCGTCGTCGTACTCGGGGAAGTCGTCGTGTTCTGGGTTGTCCAGCTGCGCCATGTGGGTGTCCTTGCCGGCGACCCTTCGGCCGCGTGTTGTCAGTGCGTGGCCGCGCGTGGCCCTGGTGGTCAGTGCCCGGTCGCGCGGGCCAGGTCGACGACCGCTTGCACGGTCTGGTCGAAGTCGAGGTCGGTGGAGTCGAGCGTCGTGACGCCGTCGGCGGCGTTCATGAAGTCGACGACCTTCGCGTCCGCCGCGTCGCGACGAGCGAGTGCGGCGGAGGTCTCGGCGGCCGACTGGGTGGTGACCTCAGCCGAGCGCCGAGCCATTCTAACGGACTCGTCGGCCGTGAGGAGGATCCGGACTTCGGCATCGGGCGCGACGACCGTGGTGATGTCACGCCCCTCGGTGATGATGCCCCGGCCCTCGGCCTTGCGCATCACGTTCCGGAAGAGCTGCACGAGCCGCTGCCGGACCTCGGGCAGCTTCGCGATGTGGGCGACCGCGGCGGTGACCTCGGGCGTGCGGATCGCGTCGGTGACGTCGGTGCCGTTCACCTGGACGAAGTAGGCGTCCGGGTCGGTGCCGATCTCGTAGTCGAAGGTGTCCCAGCTCGCCAGGACCGCAGCGGCGTCGTCGAGGTCGACCTGCTGCTGCAGGGCGTGCCAGGCGAGCGCGCGGTAGGCAGCACCGGTGTCCTGGTAGCCGAAGCCGAGCGCGCGCGCCGCGGCACGGGACACGCTCGACTTGCCGCTGCCCGCGGGACCGTCGACCGCGATCACGAACTTCGCGACGAAGGCGCCGTCCGGCAGTCCGGCCGGCAGGGGGTCGCGCGTCGAACCGGGCTCGCCGCCGCCCTGCCCGTCGAGACCGCCACCCGCACCGCCGGCGCCGCCGATCGGGCCGGGCTGGTCGCCGGGCGTGGGCAGCCCCGTGTCGGGTCCGTCGGGTCCACCGGTCACGCCGGAGTCGTCGTTGTTCAGGCCCATGCTGCTGCGATCCTCCATCCGCGACCCTCGAGTTCGTCGACGAGTCGCTGTTCCTGCTCGGGCACGACCGACACCTCGACGATGCCGATCTGCGCGCCCGGTGAGTGTTCGAGGCGCATGTCCTCGAGGTTGATGCCGATCTCCCCGATGAACGTGAGGAGCGCGGCGATCTGGCCCGGGGTGTCGTCGACGAGGACGACCACCTGGGCGAAGCGCTTCGTGGTGCCGTGCTTGCCCGGCAGCCGTTCGACGCCGCGGTTGCCCGCGGCGATGGTCTCGGCGAGGGCGCGGGGCGAACCGGGCGCGGTCGGGTCGTCGAGTGCGGCGAGCACCCGGTCGAGGTCGTCGCGGAGGTCCGCGAGCACCGGCCGGATGCGCGATGCGTTCGCACCGATGATCTGCACCCACAACCCCGGGTCGCTCGCGGCGATGCGGGTCACGTCGCGGACGCCGCCGCCCGCGAGGCCGAGCGAGCCGTCGGGGGCGTCCCGCAGCCGGGAGGCCATCAGCGTGGACACCAGCTGCGGTGCGTGCGAGACGTAGGCCACCGCGAGGTCGTGCGACTCCGGTTCCATCGGGACCACGGTCGCGCCGACGTCGAGCGCCAGGTCTTCCACCACGGCGGCACGCTGGTACGTGATGTCGTCGTGCCCGGCGATCACCCACGGCTGCCCGAGGAAGAGATCGGCGCGCGCGGCCGTCGGCCCGCTGCGTTCGCGGCCCGCCATGGGGTGCGAGCCGATGTAGCGCGAGATGTCGGCGCCGGCTGCCCGGAGCGAGGCGAGCGGCCCCGACTTCACGCTCGCCACGTCGGTGACGACGGCACCGGGGAAGGCAGCGAGCTCGCGCTCGACCACCGTCGCCACGACGTCCGGCGGGACGGCCACCACGACGAGTTCCGGACGGTCACCGGGAGCCGGTCGACGCCCGGCGCCGTAGTCGACGGCGAGCGCCAGGGCTGCGGGCGAGACGTCGTCGAGGACGACCTCGACACCCTTCTCACGCAGCGCCAGGCCGATGGACGCACCGAGCAGGCCCGCGCCGACGATCCGCACGGGTCCCCGGAGCCGCCGGTCGATGGCCGGTTCGGCGAGCGGGGTGGTGGCGTCGGTCACCCCGCAAGCCTACCGATCGTCAGTCCGAGGACTCTTCGCCGTCCGAGGCCTGGGGAGAACCCTTCGCCTCACGGGCGATGCGGAGGAGCGAACCGAGCTCGACCGTCGACAGCTCCCGGGTCTTGCCGATCGGCAGGGACCCGAGGTGCAGCGGCCCGAACGACCGCCGGACCAGTTCGAGGACGGGGTGGTCGACCTCGTCGAGCATGCGGCGCACGATCCGGTTGCGACCGGAGTGCAGCGTGATCTCGACGAGCGACTCCCCGCGCGAGGACTCGAGCAGGCGGACCTTGTCGGCCGCGATCGGACCGTCCTCGAGCTCCACACCGTCGAGCAGCCGCTGCACCGTCGCGGGGTTCACGTTGCCGCGCACCTTCGCGATGTACGTCTTCGTCACCCCGAACGACGGGTGCGCCAGGACGTGCGCGAGGTCCCCGTCGTTCGTCAGCACGAGCAGCCCGGACGTCTCGGTGTCGAGCCGCCCGACGTTGAACAGGCGCTCCTCGTACCGGTCGACGTACTCGGACAGGTCACGACGTCCACGCTCGTCCTGCAGGCTGGAGACCATGCCGGTCGGCTTGTTGAGCAGCACGTAGCGGCGCGAGCTGTCGATCTGCACCGGGACGCCGTCCACCGCGATCTGGTCGGTCTCGGGATCGACACGCCGGCCGAGCGCGTCGACGACCTCGCCGTTGACCGTCACGCGGCCCTCGACGATCAGGTTCTCCGCGACGCGGCGAGATGCCACGCCCGCAGCGGCGATCACCTTCTGCAGGCGCTCCCCCTCTGCCTGGAGGCGCGGCGCGGCCCCGGCGGTCGCCGTCCCGTCCGCCGCGTCCCAGTCCGGGATGATCGGGCGCTCGGGCGTGCCCTCGAGCGGCTGGCCCTGCTGGTCGCGGGCGCCCTCGGGCTGCGGGGTGGTGCGGCGGTCGGTGCCGCGCGGGCCGGTGTTCCGGGGCCGGTCGCCGTTGCGCGCCGTGGTGGTGCCGCCGACGTAGCGTCGGCCGTTGTGCCACACCGTGCTGGGTCGGCCGTCCGGGGCACGGCGGTCCTCGCGGGCCGGGTCGCGGCGGCGGTCGTCGTCGCGTCGGGGGGCGTCACGACGGTCGTCGCGCCGATCGTCACGGCCGCGGTACCCACCGGACGCGGGGCGCTCGTCACGACCCCGGTACCCGCCGCGGTCG
>NZ_MJGR01000020.1:0-122675 GCF_001865105.1 Curtobacterium sp. MCBA15_016 | reverse complement strand
ACCCGCCGCGGTCGCTGCCGCGGCGGTCGTCCTCGCGGCCGACGAACCGGCCCCGGTCTCCCCCGCGGTCGTCGCGACCCCGGTACCCGCCGCCGGACGCCGGACGCTCGTCGCGGCCGCGGTACCCACCGCGGTCATCGTCACGGCGCGGAGCATCACGGCGGTCGTCACGACCCCGGTACCCACCACCGGACGCCGGACGGTCGTCGCGGCCGCGGTAGCCACCGCGGTCATCGTCACGGCGCGGAGCATCACGGCGGTCGTCACGACCCCGGTACCCGCCACCGGACGCCGGACGCTCGTCACGCCCGCGGTACCCACCACCGGAGGCCGGACGGTCGTCGCGGCCGCGGTAGCCTCCACGGTCATCGTCACGGCGCGGGGTATCCCGGCGGTCGTCACGACCCCGGTACCCACCGGAAGCCGGACGCTCGTCACGGCCGCGGTACCCGCCACCGCTCGACGGACGCTCGTCACGCCCGCGGTACCCGCCGCCAGTCGACGGACGGTCGTCACGGCCGCGGTAGCCCCCGCGGTCGTCGTCACGCCGGCCGGACCCCGCACGGTCGTCACGACCCCGGTACCCGCCACCGGAGGACGGACGCTCGTCACGGCCCCGGTACCCACCGGAAGCAGGACGCTCGTCACGCCCGCGGTAGCCTCCGCGCTCGTCGCGACCAGCGCTCTCGGACCGGCCACCCGCACGGCCGGAGCCGGCGGTGCGGTCGCGTGACGCGCCTCCAGGACGACCTGCGCCGTCCCGGCGACCCGCGCCGTCCCGGCCCGCGCCGCCCCGTGGGCCGCCTCGTCGTTCTTCCTCATACGCGGCCATCGGGGATCCCTTCGTTCTGCTCGAAGCCGCCGGCACCGTCGTCCAGGAGGGGCGAGATGAGCGGCAGCTCGTCGAGCGAGTTGATGCCGAGCTGCTGCAGGAGCAGGTCGGACGTGACGTAGTTGATGGCGCCGGTCTCGGCGTCGGTGAACGACTCCTCGATGAGGCCGCGCGCGACGAGCGTGCGGACGACGCCGTCGACGTTGACGGCCCGGATCGAGGCGATCTGCGACCGGGTGATCGGCTGCTTGTACGCGACGACCGCGAGGGTCTCGAGCGCCGCCTGCGACAGGCGGGAGGGGCGTTCGGCCTCGACGAACTGCTCGACGACGTCGTCGAGGTCCTGCCGGACGTAGAAGCGCCAGCCGCCGCCGACCTCGCGGAGTTCGAACCCGCGGCGGATCGTGCCGTCGACCCCGTCGAAGTCCGCCACGAGACGCTCGATGGCCTGCCGGACGACCGGGACGGGAGCCCCCACGGCCGCGCCGAGGGACACGAGCGACTGGGGTTCGTCGGCGATCATCAGGATCGCCTCGAGCTGCCGGTCGACGGGGATCTCCGGCCGGGCGGCACGCTCGTGCGCCTCGTGGATCTCGCGCTCGATCGCGCGGGCGTCGGCCATCTCGTCGGCGCCGCCGGGTTCGGCACTGGACGAGTCGTGCACATCATCCGTCATAGTCGGCTCCCAGGTTGGCGAGGCTCTCGTCGGACCAGTCGTCGGCGGTCCAGCGCAGCGTCAGCTCCCCGAGCGGTTCGAACTGTTCGAACGAGATGGATGCGTTCCGGTACAGCTCCAGGATCGCGAGGAAGCGAGCCACCACGATACCCGTCTCCGAGACGCCGGCGACCAGTTCGCGGAACGAGACGTCCTCGTCGGCACGCGTGCGGAGGATCGAGACGACGATCGCGGCCTGCTCCCGGATGCTGACGAGCGGGGCGTGCAGGTGGTCGAGTCCGACCGTCGGGAGCTCACGCGGCGCGAACGCCAGGGTCGCCAGCGCGGCGAAGTCCTGCACCGACAGGGTCCAGACGAGCTCGGGGGTCCGGGCGCGGAACCGCTCCTCGAGCCGGACGCTCCGCACGTGGCGTCGGGACTCGGTCAGCCAGCGGGAGCCGAACCAGTCGGCGGCCTGCTTGAACGCCCGGTACTGCAGCAGTCGGGCGAACAGGAGGTCGCGGGCCTCGAGCAGGGCGACGTCCTCGGCGTCGACGAGCTCGCCCTGCGGCAGGAGTCCGGCGATCTTGAGGTCGAGCAGCGTGGCGGCGACGACGAGGAACTCGCTGGCCTCGTCGAGTTCGTCCTGGGATTCGGCCTGGCGCACGTACTCGATGAACTCGCCCGTCACGGCGCCGAGGGAAACCTCGGTGATGTCGAGCTCGTGCTTCGTGATGAGCGAGAGGAGCAGGTCGAACGGGCCGTCGAAGTTGCGGAGCCGGACCCGGAAGCCGGCCGCGGTCTGCGTGCCGGCGGGTGCCGGCTGTCCGGCCGGTCCGGGTGCCGGCTGTCCGGCAGGTCCGGGCGCCGGCTGCCCGGCTGGTCCGGGAGCCGGCTGCCCGGCCGGTCCGGGAGCCGGCTGCCCGGCCGGTCCGGGGGCCGGCTGTCCGGGTGCCGGCTGTCCGGCCGGTCCGGGGGCCGGCTGTCCGGCAGGTCCGGGGTCAGGCGACGGCGCCACGCTCGACGAGCTCCCTGGCGAGCTGCCGGTACGCGTGTGCGGCCGCGTGGTCCGGCGCGGTCTGCGTGATCGGCCGCGCCGAGACCGTGGCGTCCGGGAACTTCACGGTCCGGCCGATGACGGTGTCGAGCACGCGGTCGTCGAAGGTGTCCACGACGCGCTCCATGACCTCGCGCGAGTGCAGCGTGCGCGAGTCGTACATCGTCGCGAGGATCCCGTCGAGTTGCAGCGCCGGGTTGAGGCGGTCGCGCACCTTGTCGATCGTCTCGATGAGCAGCGCCACACCACGCAGGGCGAAGAACTCGCACTCGAGCGGGATGAGGACGCCGTGCGCGGCCGTCAGGGCGTTCACGGTCAGCAGCCCGAGCGACGGCTGGCAGTCGACGAGGATCACGTCGTAGTCGTTCGCGACCTTCCGGAGCACGCTCGCGAGGATCTGCTCGCGCGCGACCTCGTTCACGAGGTGCACCTCGGCCGCGGAGAGGTCGATGTTCGCGGGGATCACGTCGAGGTAGGGCGTGTTCGTCGGCTGGATGACCTGGTTCGGGTCCTTGATCGACCCCATCAGCAGGTCGTAGACGGTGGGGATGTCGTGGGTCCGCACGCCGAGGCCGGCCGACAGGGCGCCCTGCGGGTCGAAGTCCACCGCGAGGACCTTGCGCCCGTACTCCGCCAGCGCCGCGCCGAGGTTGATCGACGTCGTGGTCTTGCCGACGCCGCCCTTCTGGTTGCACAGCGCGATGATGCGAGCGGGACCGTGGCCGTCGAGCTCCTCGGGCACCGCGAACTGCCGGACGGGCCGTCCGGTCGGACCGTAGGTGGTCTCGCCGGTTCCGGGGGTGGTCGTCGGGTTCGTGCTCACCCCGTCATCGTACCGGCGACCGGCCGCCGGGCCGGGCCGCACCGCCGCAGGTCGGGCCGCACCGCCGCAGGTCGAGGCCAGGAGGCGCGACTCACGCTGGGCGCAGCGCCACCCGCATGCTGTCCACGCGTTCCGCGATGACGGCGTCCGCCGTCCAGCGCTGCTGCAGGCGCCCCACGAGCTCCTGCACCTGCGTCTGGTCGAGTCCGGGGTGGAGCGCCAGCCCCACCGTCAGTTCCGCACCGGCGAACCGTCCGAGCGGGTCCCCCGGGGCCAGCTCGACCCGCGCCACCGCACGCTCCCCCACGACGGAGTCGGCGAAGGCCCGGGCCACTTCCGGGTCCTCGAAGCAGGGCATCCACGGCAGGTCCTGCCCGATCGCCCACACCGCGGGGCGACGGAGCACGAACTCGGTCGGCGCCGTCGGGTCGAGGACCACGAGCTGGGTCTCCTCGCTCGCCGCGGCCATGGCCACGCGGCGGGAGTCCGCTGGGACCGGTCGGGCGTCCGGATCCCAGGAGCGCATCGCCTCGACGGAGGTGAAGGCGGGCATGACGCTGCGACCGTCCGGGCCGGCGACCGTCACGATGGAGAGCTCCTGCGTCTTGTCGACGAGCTTGCCGGCGTCGGTGTGCCCGATGTCGCCGGCCTCGGCGATGAGCGGGATGAGCAGCCGTGCGGTGCGGAGCGCGTCGACGACCGCCCGCTGCGACCCCCCGTCCGGCAGCGCCGTGATCGCAGCGACGACGGCCGCGTCGGCCAGACCGTCGTCGTCGTCGAACGTCGTGTCGTGCTGGTCGAACGTGCGACCGGCCCAGGCGAAGCCCGCGGAGTCCGCCGCCCCACCGGGGGTGTGCGCGTCGTCCGGGTGCCCGTCACCCGCGGGCCCGTCGGGTCCGGTGCCGCGACCGTTCGAGATGCCCGCCACGCGCCTACTCCGAGGCGATGTCGAGCGCGGCCGGGAGCGTGAACGCCCCCGAGTAGAGCGCCTTGCCGATGATCGCGCCCTCGAGCCCGTGCGGCACGAGCTCGCGCAGTGCCCGGAGGTCGTCGAGCGTCGAGATCCCGCCGGAGGCCACGACGGGCTGGTCGGTGCGGTCGCAGACCTCGCGGAGGAGGTCGACGTTCGGGCCCTGCAGCGTGCCGTCCTTCGTCACGTCGGTCACGACGTACCGGGCACAGCCGGCTTCCTCGAGGCGGTCGAGGACCTCCCACAGGTCGCCGGCGTCCTCCGTCCAACCCCGGCTGGCGAGGGTCGTGCCGCGCACGTCGAGCCCGACGGCGATCTGCTCGCCGTACGTCCGGATCACGCGGGCAGCCCACTCCGGGTCCTCGAGCGCGGCGGTGCCGAGGTTCACGCGTGCCGCACCGGTCGCGAGGGCTGCCTCGAGCGAGGCGTCGTCGCGGATGCCGCCGGAGAGCTCGACGGCGACGCCCTCGACCTCGCGGATGGCGTGCGCGATGACCTTGCGGTTGTCACCGCGGCCGAACGCCGCGTCGAGGTCGACGAGGTGGATCCACTCGGCACCCTGGTCACGCCACGTCCGGGCCGCCGTCACCGGGTCGCCGTAGGAGGTCTCGCTGCCGGCCTCGCCCTGGGTGAGGCGCACCGCCTGACCGTCGACGACGTCCACGGCGGGCAGCAGGACGAGGGGCGTGGTGGTGGAGAGCTCGGTCATGGTCCTGTCTTCGTTGCGGGGGTCGTCGGGCGCGTCGTCGTTCGCGACGTGTCGCCGCGGGTCTCAGAGCGACTGCACCCAGTTGCGGAGCAGTCGGATGCCCGGCTCGCCGGACTTCTCGGGGTGGAACTGGGTGGCGGTGAGCGGACCGTTCTCGACCGCGGCGACGAAGCGCTGCCCGTGCTCGGCCCAGGTCAGGCGCGGCGCCCGGAACGGCCCGTACGCCTCGAGCGGGAAGTCGGTCACGCCGTACGAGTGCACGAAGTAGAAGCGCTCGTCGTGCAGGCCCTCGAACAACACCGAGTCCGCAGGAGCGTCGACCGTGTTCCACCCCATGTGGGGCAGGACGTCGGCCTGGATCTGCTCGACCGTGCCCGGCCACTGACCGAGCCCCTCGACGTCGGCACCGCGCTCGATGCCGCGCGAGAAGAGCACCTGCATGCCGACGCAGATCCCGAGGACCGGACGGCCGCCGGCGAGACGGTGGTCGACGATCTCGCCGCCCCGGACGCCCTCGAGCTGCTCGACCACGGCTCCGAACGCCCCGACGCCGGGGACCAGCAGTCCGTCGGCCCGGAGCGCCGACTGCTTGTCCGACGTCAGGGTGACGTCGGCGCCGGCGCGTTCGAGGGCCTTGGCAGCGGAGTGGACGTTGCCCGACCCGTAGTCGAGGACGACGACGTTCGGCTTCGCCCCGGCGGTCACAGCGAGCCCTTGGTGGACGGGATGCCGTCCACGCGGGGGTCGAGTTCGACCGCCGTGCGCATCGCCCGGGCGAACGCCTTGAACTCGGCTTCGGCGATGTGGTGCGGGTCGCGGCCCGCGAGCACGCGGACGTGCACCGTGATGCCGGCGTTGAAGGTGATCGCCTCGAACACGTGGCGGACCATCGAGCCGGTGAAGTGGCCGCCGATCCGGTGGAACTCGAAGCCCGCGGGCTCGCCGGAGTGCACGAGGAACGGCCGGCCGGAGACGTCGACCACTGCCTGGGCGAGCGCTTCGTCGAGCGGCACGAGGGCGTCCCCGTACCGACCGATACCAGCACGGTCACCGAGGGCCTGCTTGAGCGCCTGGCCGAGCACGATGCCGGTGTCCTCGACGGTGTGGTGGACGTCGATGTGGGTGTCGCCGGTCGATCGCACGCGGAGGTCGATGAGCGAGTGCTTGCTGAACGCCGTCAGCATGTGGTCGAAGAACGGCACGCTCGTCGAGATGTCGGACGTGCCGGTGCCGTCGAGGTCGAGTTCGAGCTCGATGCTCGACTCGCTCGTGCTCCGGCTGATCGTGGCGGTGCGCGCGGTCATGCTGCAACCCTAACCGGCGGCTGATCGGCGGCGACGCGGCGCATGGCGTCGAGGAACACGGTGGTCTCCTCTTCCGTGCCGGCGCTCACCCGCAGGTGGTTCGGGATGCCGAGGTCGCGCACGATGACGTCCTGCTCGAGCAGCGCTTCGAACGCGGCGTGCGGGTCGGCGACGCCGCCGAACAGGACGAAGTTCGACCACGTCTCGTACGTGCGGTAGCCCATCGCCCGGAGTTCGGTCACCATGCGGTCGCGCTGCTGCGTGATGTCGTCGACCATCGCGAGCATCGCGGGGGCGTGCCGGAGCGCCGCCACCGCTGCCGCCTGGGTCAGGGCGGAGAGGTGGTACGGCAGCCGGACGAGTCGGATCGCGTCGATGACGGCCGGGTGGGCGGCCATGTAGCCCACGCGGGCACCGGCGAAGGCGAACGCCTTGCTCATCGTGCGGGACACGATGAGACGCTCCCGCCCGGGCAGCAGGGTGAGGGCGCTCGGGGCGTCGGCAGGCATGAACTCGGCGTAGGCCTCGTCGACCATCACGATGCCGTCGGTCGCGGCGTAGGCGGCCTCGATGGTCTCGATCGGGAGCGGCGTACCCGTGGGGTTGTTCGGCCCGCAGAGGAACACGATGTCCGGCTGGTGCTCACGGATGGCGGCCACCACCGTCTCGGGCGCGATGCGGAACTCGTCGTCGCGCTGCGCCGGGATCCAGGTCGTGCCGGTGCCCGACGCGAGGATCGAGTGCATCGAGTAGGTCGGGGGGAACCCGAGCACGGTACGACCCGGCCCACCGAAGGCCTGGAGCAGCTGCTGGAGCACCTCGTTCGAGCCGTTGGCCGCCCAGATCTGCTCCGGACCGAGCGCCTGCCCCGGGGCGAGGTCGCGCTGGAGGTAGTCCGCGAGGGACTGCCGCAGCTCGGTGAACTCACGGTCGGGGTAGCGGTTCACGGTCGTCAGCGCCTGGCGGATCGACGACACGATGTCCTCGGCGACGTCGGCTGGCACCGGATGCGTGTTCTCGTTGACGTTGAGCTGCACGCGCACGTGCTTCTGCGGGGCGCCGTACGGGCTCTGCCCGCGCAGGTCGTCTCGGATCGGGAGGTCTTCGAGCGTGAATGCCACCGATCCATCGTAGGCCGCTCGAACGGTATGGTGACCGGCCGTCCGGACGGTGCTAGTGCGCGGCGGTGTACTGCGCCGGGATCGAGATCTCCTGCCCGGCCTGCAGCCCGGAGCCGTCGAGCGCGTTCAGGCTGACGACGTCCTGCACGAAGTCGCGCGGGTCGGCGTTCGGGGCGGTCTCTTCCGCCAGCTGCCAGAGCGTCTCGCCCGGCTGGATGGTCACGGTCTCGAAGTGGGCGTGCGACTCGGTGTTGCCGGCCGATGCCTGTCCGCCGTTCAGCACGGCGAGTGCCACACCGATCAGCAGCGGGATCGCTGCGAGCGTCGTCAGGACGACCCGGCCGCGACGCGTGAGGCGCAGGCGCGTACGCACGGCGGGCGCGGTGCGCTGGATGTCAGCGATGGCGATGGTGCTCATGTCGTTCTTGCCTTCCCGTTCGGGTGAACCGAAGTCCTGTACCGAACATAGTTTCGAATGACGAGCCGCACAAGTCCTGCGCGGAGATTTCTGGGGGGTTTTCTGCCGACACGCTCGAACAGGTGTTTGTCCGGCGATGACCGGTCGGATACTGTTTCGATCGACTGGGACAAGTCAAGCGGGCACCACCGACATTCCCGCGGGCACGGTCCCGGCACCGACGAAGGGCGAGACGACGTGGCGGACGAACTGCGGGGCCAGAAGCCGCTGACGGCGAAGCAGCAGGCGATCCTCGACGCGATCCGCGCGTCGATCGCCAGCCGGGGCTACCCGCCGAGCATGCGCGAGATCGGTGACGCCGCCGGCTTGTCCTCGCTGTCGAGCGTCTCGCACCAGCTCGGCCAGCTCGAGCTCGGCGGGTGGATCCGCCGCGACCCGAACCGCCCCCGCGCGCTCGAGGTCCTCGTCGACGAGCCGACCCCCGACGTCGAGGGCCCGGACGTCGACGCGACGACGCTCGTCCCGCTCGTCGGCCGGATCGCCGCCGGTGTGCCGATCACGGCCGAGCAGCACGTCGACGAGATCGTGCCGCTCCCCCGGCAGCTCGTCGGCACTGGTGACCTCTTCATGCTCAAGGTCGTGGGCGAGTCGATGATCGACGCCGCGATCTGCGACGGCGACTGGGTGGTCGTCCGGTCGCAGCAGACGGCCGAGAACGGTGACATCGTCGCCGCCATGCTCGACGAGGAAGCGACCGTGAAGGTCTTCCGCCAGCGGGACGGCCACACGTGGCTGCTCCCCCGCAACACCGCGTTCGAGCCGATCCTCGGCGACGCGGCCACCGTGCTCGGCAAGGTCGTGGCGGTCCTCCGCTCGATCTGACGGCGCAGGCACCGCGTGCCTCTGCGCTGAGCACAACCAAAGCCGGTTCGAACCACACGATCACGTGGTTCGAACCGGCTTTCGTTGTGCGGCGCCGAACGGAACCGCGCAGCCGCGGTGGGTGCGGCGCGGGCGTGCGCCGCGCCTCCTGGACCGCACGCCGCGCGTCAGCGCAGGGCGCGCCTCAGGACGCGACGGGCGCGACCACGAACGGGTCGAGCTCCGCGACCTGCCGCTGGAACACGCGCACCCGCAGGCGCGTGCCGTCCTCGACGTAGTCCACGGTCTCGACCGCGCCTGCGTCGTGCAGCGACGACACCAGGTCACCGCGGTCGTACGGGACCACCACGGTGAGCTCGACGTCGGGTTCGGGGAGACGTGCCTCGATCACGTCGAGGAGGTCCTGGATGCCCTCGCCCGTGCGCGCCGAGACGAACACCGCGTCCGGCACGAGGCCGACGAGCACGAGCCGCTGCGACTCGTCGATGAGGTCGGCCTTGTTGAAGGCGACGATCTCCGGGATCTCGCGGGCGCCGACGTCGCCGATGACCTCGCGCACGGTCGCCAGCTGGGCGGCCGGGTCGGGGTGCGAGCCGTCGACCACGTGCACGATGACGTCGGCCTCGCCGACCTCTTCGAGGGTGGAGCGGAACGCCTCGACGAGTTGGTGCGGCAGGTTGCGCACGAAGCCGACGGTGTCGACGAAGGTGAACTCGCGGCCCTTCGCGCTCTCGGTCCGGCGGACCGTGGCGTCCAGCGTCGCGAAGAGCTGGTTCTGGACGAGCACGCCGGCGCTCGTCAGTCGGTTCAGCAGCGAGGACTTGCCCGCGTTGGTGTAGCCGGCGATCGCGACGCTCGGGACGTCGTTGCGGTGTCGGTCGGCCCGCTTCGCCTCGCGCGCGGGGCGGAACCCGGCGATCTGGCGACGGAGCTTCGACATCCGGGTGTGGATGCGACGACGGTCGAGCTCGATCTTCGTCTCACCGGGACCACGCGAACCCATGCCCGCACCGCCGGAGACCTGGCCACCGGCCTGGCGGGACATCGACTCACCCCACCCGCGGAGTCGCGGCAGGAGGTACTCGAGCTGGGCGAGTTCGACCTGGGCCTTGCCCTCGCGGCTCTTGGCGTGCTGGCTGAAGATGTCGAGGATCACGGCCGTCCGGTCGATCACCTTGACCTTCACCACGTCCTCGAGCGCGCGGCGCTGGGACGGGGCGAGTTCGGTGTCGGCGATGACCGTGTCGGCGCCGGTGGCCTTGACGACCATCGCGAGCTCTTCGGCCTTGCCCTTGCCGAGGTACGTGGAGGGGTCGGGGTTCGGCCTGCGCTGCAGGAGCCCGTCGAGCACCACCGCACCCGCGGTCTCGGCGAGGGCGGCGAGCTCACGCAGGGAGTTCTCGGCGTCCGAGGCGTCGCCGTGCGGGTACACGCCGATCAGGACGACCTGCTCGAGCCGGAGCTGCCGGTACTCGACCTCGGTGACGTCCTCGAGTTCGGTGGAGAGGCCGCCGACGCGGCGGAGGGCAGCCCGGTCTTCGCGGTCGTATTGGTCGCCGTCGCCCGTCCAGGCGTGGTCGTCGACCGATCGGGTCTGGATCGCCTGCGCGGGGGCGAAGATCGAGGAGCTCGCGCGGGAGTCGGCGTTGCGCAGGACCCGCTCGACGACACCAGCAGCGCTGTCGTCGGTGGTCTCTGCGTCTCGGTTCGTGGTGTCCGTCATCTTCTCCACAGGGTACCGCTCGGGGCCTCGGGACACACGGGGTTGCCGGTACGGTTCATCCATGGCGAACGACCACTACTTCTCCGCGAACCCGTCGTCGGACACCCGCGAACGCCAGATCCACGTCACCCTCGCCGGTCGCCCGCTCACGCTGACCACCGCCGCGGGTGTCTTCAGCCCGGACGGGCTCGACCGTGGCACGCGGGTGCTGCTCGGCTCGGTGCCGCCGCCCGCGCACGAGGGGGCGCTGCTCGACGTCGGCTGCGGCTGGGGTCCGATCGCCATCACCATGGCCCTCGACTCCCCGGCCGCCCAGGTGTGGGGCGTCGACGTGAACGAGCGGGTGCTCGGTCTCGCCCGGGCGAACGCTGCTGCTGCGGGGGCCGACAACGTCACCGTCGCACTGCCGGACGAGGTACCGGCCGACCTGCGGTTCCGGACGATCTGGTCGAACCCGCCGATCCGGGTGGGCAAGGACGAGCTGCACCAGATCCTGCTGACGTGGCTCCCCCGGCTCGAGGTCGGTGGGGACGCGTGGTTGGTCGTGTCGAAGGACCTCGGGGGCGATTCGCTGCAGCGGTGGTTGCGGGAGTCGCTGGACGCGGGGTTCCACGTGTCGCGGGCGTCGACGGACAAGGGGTTCCGGGTGCTGCGGGTGGACCGCGCAGCCGAGTAGGCGACGCGGGCCGCGTGCCGCGTGCAGCCGGCCGCCGGCGCGCGGGGCGCACGGCTGGCGCCGTCGCGCGAAGCGCGCGGTCCGAGTCGAACCACGGTTCCGACATCGAACCAGCGCAAACGGGCAGTTCGATGTCGGGAACGTGGTTCGACACGTCACGCGACCGGCCAGCGCGGCCAGCACGCCGCAGTCAGCGTGCCGCGACCGGGCAGCGCGGCCAGCACGCCGCGGCCGGCGCGCCGCTACCGGGCAACGCGGCCAGCGCGACCGACCCGCCCGTCCGCACCGCGGCAGTGGCCAGGAGGCGCGACCCACGTGACGAGCGTCGGCGCGCCGAACCGCGCCTCCTGGCCGGAAGCCCCGCCCGGCTCAGACCGTCAGGTCACCCGAGAACACGAGTTCCGCCGGCCCGGACAACGCGACGTGCTCGCCGTCCTCCGCCGCGAAGATGCGCACCGTGACGACCCCACCCGGCACGCGCACGCGCCACGTGTCCGGCGCCCCGTTGCCCGCCCAGTACCGCGTCGCGAGGGCCGCGGCGACGGCCCCGGTGCCGCACGACAGGGTCTCGCCGCTGCCGCGCTCGTGGACGCGCATCGTGATCTGACCGACGCCGTCCTGCACGAGCGGGTCGCCCGGCAGCACGAACTCGACGTTCGCGCCGGCCGCGGGGACCGGATCGAGCACCGGCACGTACGTGAGGTCGACCTCGGCGAGTTCGTCCTCGGTCGCGACGGCGACCACCACGTGGGGGTTGCCGACGTCGATGCCGAGCCCGGGGCGTGCTCCGTCGAGGTTCTTCGCCCGCACGAGCACGTCGTCCGCGCCGCCGCCCTCGATGCCGAGCCCCCAGCGCCCGAGGTCGGCGGAGAAGCCGTTGGTCGTCCGCTGGATGTCGACGAGTCCCTTGCGGCTGCCGACCGTCAGGGTCTCGCCGGGGGTGAGGTCGACGAGCCCGGACTCCGTGAGGTAGCGCGCGAACACGCGGATGCCGTTCCCGCACATCTCGGCGACCGTGCCGTCGGCGTTGTGGTAGTCCATGAACCAGGTCGCCGCGGGGTCCTCGGCGACGAGCGCCTGCCCTTCCGGCAGCGCCTCGGACCGGACCGCCCGGATGACGCCGTCGCCGCCGACACCGAACCGGCGGTCGGCGATGGCGCGGATCCGCTCGGGGGTCAGGTCGACCGACGCGTCGGGGTCGGCGAACAGGACGAAGTCGTTGCCGGTCCCCTGGCCCTTGGTGAAGTGCAGCTCGGTCACGGGACGATCCTACGGGCAGCCGCTGTCAGAGCCACTCGATCGGCGCCGGTGACGTCGAGGAGCTCCGCGTCGGCGTACCGCCGGAACCACGACACCTGCCGTCGGGCGTACTTGCGCGTCGCGATGCCCGTCGCCTCCACCGCATCTTCGACGGTCGCGTCCCCGCGGAGCACCTCGAGCGCCTGCGAGTACCCGATCGCCGCCCGCGCGGTCCGCCCCGACTCGAGGCCCTGCTCGCGCAGCCCACGGACCTCGTCCACGAGACCGGCGTCGAACATGCGCGCCGCGCGCTCGTGCAGCGCGGCGACGAGCTGCGCTCGGTCGCGGCGCAGGTGCAGGATCCGAGCGGGTCGCCAGGCGCGGGGCGCGGACGGGAGGCTCGGCGTGACCACCTCGGATCGGCTCGCGATCTCGAGTGCACGGATCAACCTCCGCGGGTTGCGTGCGTCGATGGTCGCCGCGGCCGCCGGGTCCAGACCGCGGAGTCGTTCCAGCAGGACGCCCGGCCCGAGTTCCTCGTGCTCGCGCTCGAGGTGGGCGCGGAGCTCGGGATCGGTGCCGGGGAACGCGAGGTCGAAGAGCACGGCCGAGACGTACAGCCCGCTGCCGCCGACGAGCAGGGCGACGTTCCCGCGGCCGTGGATGGCCTCGATCTCCGCCCGCGCATCACGCTGGTAGGCGGCGACACTGGCCTCGTCCGTGACGTCGAGCACGTCGAGCTGGTGGTGCGGGATGCCCCGGCGCTCCTCGACGCTGAGCTTCGCGGTGCCGATGTCCATGCCTCGGTAGAGCTGCATGGCGTCAGCGTTGACGATCTCGGCGGGGCGGCCTGCGGCACTGAGGCGTTCGGCGACCGCGATCCCGAGGTCGGACTTGCCGGTGCCGGTCGCCCCGACGACGGCGATCAGGTCGCCGGCGCCGGCGCGCTCCTCGTCAGCGGCCGACACGGATGCTGGGCAGACCGAGCGACACCGGCCGCGGGCCGTCAGCGGCCCCGGCGGAGGCCGGCGTCGGGACGCCACAGATCTCCGCCTGGGCACGGTCCCACGCGTCGCCGGCACGGGTGCGCCGGATCCGCAACGGTGCGTCCCCGTCGGCGATCAGGAAGTGCGGTGCCGAGCGGGTGACCTCGACGGTGACGACGTCCCCGGGCCGCGGGACGTCCGATCCGCCCGGCACCGAGAAGTGCACGAGTCGGGAGTCCTCGGCGCGGCCCGACAGCCGGTGCGTGGCGTCGTCCTTCTTGCCCTCACCGGTGGCGACGAGGACCTTGACCGTACGCCCGACCTGCTTCGCGTTCTCCTCTGCCGTGATGTGCTCCTGCAGGGCGACGAGGCGCTCGTACCGTTCCTGCACGACGTGCTTCGGCAGCTGCTCGTCCATCGTCGCCGCGGGCGTCCCCGGCCGGATCGAGTACTGGAACGTGAACGCCGAGGCGAACCGCGACTGCTCCACGACGCGCAGGGTGTCCTCGAAGTCCGCGTCGGTCTCGCCGGGGAAGCCGACGATGATGTCCGTCGAGATCGCCGCGTGCGGGATCTTCGCCCGGACGCGGTCGAGGATGCCGAGGAACCGTTCGCTCCGGTAGCTGCGGCGCATCGCCTTGAGGACGCGGTCCGACCCGGACTGGAGCGGCATGTGCAGCTGGGGCATCACGTTCGGCGTCTCGGCCATCGCGTCGATGACGTCGTCCGTGAAGGCGGCGGGGTGCGGGCTGGTGAATCGGACCCGCTCGAGGCCCTCGATCTGACCGGCGGCACGGAGCAGCTTGCCGAACGCCTGGCGGTCCCCGAACTCGACGCCGTAGGAGTTGACGTTCTGCCCGAGCAGGGTGACCTCGATCGCGCCGTCGTCGACGAGTGCCTGGATCTCGGCGAGCACGTCACCCGGGCGGCGGTCCTTCTCCTTGCCGCGCAGCGACGGCACGATGCAGAACGTGCAGGTGTTGTTGCAGCCGACCGAGATCGACACCCAGCCACTGTGCGTCGAGTCGCGCTTGGTCGGGAGGGTCGACGGGAAGACGTCGAGCGACTCGAGGATCTCGATCTGCGCTTCGTCGTTGTGCCGGGCACGCTCGAGCAGCGTCGGCAGCGACCCCATGTTGTGCGTCCCGAAGACGACGTCCACCCACGGCGCCTTCTCGAGGATGACGTTCTTGTCCTTCTGCGCCAGGCACCCGCCGACCGCGATCTGCATGCCGGGGTGCTCGCGCTTGATGCCCGCGAGCTGCCCGAGGTTGCCGTACAGACGGTTGTCGGCGTTCTCGCGCACGGCGCACGTGTTGATGACGACCACGTCCGCCTGCTCGCCGTCGGCGGCGACGTACCCGGCGGCCTGGAGCGACCCGCTCAGCCGCTCGGAGTCGTGCACGTTCATCTGGCACCCGTAGGTGCGGACTTGGTAGGTGCGGGGGCGCGCTGCGACGGTGGCCATGGTCGTCCCAGTGTAAAACCGTCGCGACGCTACTCGAAGCGGACGGAGCCGCGAGGTCCCGCCGGCGGACGCCCACCGCCGTCGAGCGCACGCTCGACCGCGATCCGCACGATGCCCCCGTTGTAGCCCTTGCGCATCAGGAAGCCCGAGAGCCGTCGCTCCGCCGTCGCTCGGTCGAGCCCGCGGAGCTGCCCGGCACGCTTCTGCGCGAGGTCGATCGCCCGGACGAACTCGTCGTCCTCGTCGTCGGCGGCTGCCTCGAGCGCCGCGTCGATCGCGACCTGGTCGATGCCGCGGCGCCGCAGTTCGGCGACGACGCCCTGGCGCCCCAGACCCTTGCGGTCGTGGAGGCGGTCGACGAGGTCGGTCGCGAGCGCCACGTCGTCCACGAGTCCGACGCGGGTGAGCCGCTCGATCTCGTACTCGACGACGTCCGGGTCGAGGTCGTTCTTGGTCAGCATCGTGCGCAGCTCGGACTCGCTGACGCCCTTGCGACCGAGCGCCCGCATGCTGAGCCGCTCGGCGTCGGCACGCTGTTCGTCGATCGGCCGTGGGGCGTCCGCGGGGTCGAGTTCGGCACCGCCGTCGATCGCGAACACGGACGCCGTCGTGGCGTCCGCCGTCCGGTCGTCGTCGTAGCCGTCCTGCTCGGCACGGGCACTGCGGCCACTGCCGTCCCCGACGACGGGCGAGAGCCACTCCGCCTGTGCCCGAGCGCCCTGGATCGGCAGCGGGACCGGTGCGTCGGCATCGGCTCCGCCGCCATCAGCCACGGCATCCGTGTCGCCCGCCGTCTCCGGCCCAGCCGCGGATCGGCGACGGGACCGCGCACCGCGCGCACCGAACAGGTCGGTGACCGGTGCGAGGTCCTCGTCGCCGTCGTGGTCGGTCGTCACGCGCCCTTGCGCTCCGCGATCTTCGGCGCGATCGACTCGACGGGAGCCTCGACCGCCTCGGCCGACGCGCCGCCGACACCGAGCTTCGCGAGGATCTTGCCCTCGATCTCAGCAGCGATCTCGGGGTTCTGGATCAGGAACGACCGCGAGTTCTCCTTGCCCTGCCCGAGCTGGTCGCCGTCGTAGGTGTACCAGGCACCGGACTTCTTGACGATGCCGTGATCCACGCCGAAGTCGAGCAACGAACCCTCGCGCGAGATGCCCGTGCCGTACAGGATGTCGAACTCGGCCTGCTTGAAGGGCGGGGCCATCTTGTTCTTGACGACCTTCACGCGGGTGCGGTTGCCGACCGCGTCGGTGCCGCTCTTGAGCGTCTCGATGCGACGGATGTCGAGGCGGACCGACGCGTAGAACTTGAGCGCCTTACCGCCGGCGGTGGTCTCGGGGCTGCCGAAGAACACACCGATCTTCTCGCGCAGCTGGTTGATGAAGATCATCGTGGTCTGCGTCTGGTTCAGGCCACCGGCGAGCTTGCGGAGTGCCTGCGACATGAGGCGGGCCTGCAGACCGACGTGCGAGTCACCCATCTCGCCCTCGATCTCGGCGCGGGGCACGAGCGCCGCGACGGAGTCGATGACGACGAGGTCGATGGAGCCGGAACGGACGAGCATGTCGGCGATCTCGAGCGCCTGCTCACCGGTGTCCGGCTGGGAGACGAGCAGCGCGTCGATGTCGACGCCGAGCTTCTTCGCGTACTCGGGGTCGAGCGCGTGTTCCGCGTCGATGAAGGCCGCGATGCCGCCAGCGCGCTGGGCGTTGGCGATGGCGTGCAGCGTCAGGGTCGTCTTACCCGACGACTCCGGGCCGTAGATCTCGATGATGCGGCCACGCGGGAGCCCGCCGATGCCGAGCGCGACGTCGAGGGCGACCGAACCGGTCGGGATGGTGGCGACGGGAGCGCGCTCGTCAGAGCCGAGGCGCATGACCGTGCCCTTGCCGAACTGACGGTCGATCTGGGCGAGAGCGGTCTCGAGAGCCTTCTCGCGGTCCTGGGGTGAGGGCATGGTGTGCTTCCTTCGTGCTCGGTGTCGGCCGCCTGTAGGCTGTCGCGTCCACCCGGCCGGTGGTGCAGGGCCGGTGCTTCAGCGACAAGGCTTCGGGCTGTTCCCGTTGACTCGAACCTAGGGCGGGCCACCGACATCACTGCCGACGACCGCGCGATCTGTGGACGAACTCTCCGGACAGCGCCGCTGTGGAGGAAGCTACCACCGATCGAACACCCGTTCGAGCAACACGCCGAACAGAGTTTCGGACGGAGACCGCGCGTCAGTCCCGCGGTTCCGCCAGCCCCTTGCCGTGCCGCTTCTCGAGCGGGACGTCCTGCGACTCGCACAGCGCCTCCCACACGCGGCGCGCATCGATGCCCGCGTCGAGCGCCTCGGCCGCCGAGCGTCCGCCGAGTTCCTCGAGCACCACGTCACGACTGACGACGGCACCGTAGGCATCGCCGAACACCTGGTCGACGGCCCGCCAGAACTCACTCACGCGCATCATCCCAGCGTAACCGCGCCGCCTCGCCGCCAGAGCACGGCCCCGGAACGCCGAACGCCCCCGCTGGCGGACCAGCGGGGGCGTTCGGGAAGCGGTGGTGTCAGCGCACCGCGAGGTCGTTGTCGAACTCGGCGACGAGGTCGTCCGGGAGCGTGTCGGGCACCGGGGTGAGCCCCTCGACCACCGCGAGACGGTCGCCGACCTCACGCATGATGGTCGAGATGGGGGTGTCCAGCGCGTCCGCGACGGACGCGAGGATCTCCGAGCTGGCTTCCTTCTGCCCACGCTCGACCTCGCTGAGGTACCCGAGAGCCACGCTGGCCTTGGACGCGACCTGACGGAGGGTCCGGCCCTTCTGCAAGCGGAAGTCCCGCAGAACGTCGCCGATTTCCTGACGAACGAGAACCATGAGAACTCCTCCTCTCTGTCGTCTCCGCGCCCGCTCGGTCCTGATGGCCGAGTTCGGGTTCAGCAACAGTAGCGTTGCCGGTTGCAGCATGCTAACCACGCCGGCTGCTCTACTGCTGGAGATTGCGTGAGATGTAACCCAGTGGAAACGGGACCTATTCCCGGGCCCGGATCGTGGACGACATCCGTGCCAGGAGTTCGGAGACGGTCGCCCAGCGGATTGCATCGCGATCGCCGTCGAGGTGCAACTCGTACGCCTGGGCACCGTCGGCGTCCGCGATGCCGACGAAGACCGTCCCCACCGGCTGACCGTCCTGCGGGTCGGGTCCGGCGACACCGGTCGTGCTGATGCCCCAGGTCGCGGGTGCTCCGTCGACCGCGAGTGCTGCTCGCACGCCCGAGGCCATCTGCCGAGCCACCTCGGGGTCGACCGCACCGTTGGACGCGAGCAGCGCCGACGAGACGCCGAGCACGGTGTGCTTCACGGGCGTCGCGTAGGCCACGACTCCCCCGCGCACCACGGCGCTGGCGCCCGGCACGCCGACGAGGGTCGCGACGACGAGTCCACCGGTGAGCGACTCCGCCACGGCGACGGTGTCGCCCCGTTCGGTCAGGCGCGCGACGAGGTCGCGAGCGGACGTCCGGACGTCGGGTCCGGTGTCGTGTCCTGGAGGCGCGGTGCCGGTGACGTCGTCGGCCGCCGTCACGCGGTGGTCCGGTTGTGCTTCCACGCCTGGTACACGTAGTCGATGCCGCTCAGGATGGTCGCCAGGAAGGCCGCGGTCATCAGGATGCCGTTCACCCAGTGTGCCCAGTCCCCCACGAGGTTCCACCACGGGAAGAGCGCGGCGGTCAACGCGACGGCCTGCAGCACGGTCTTGATCTTGCCGCCCCGGCTCGCCGGGATCACCCGGTCCGAGAGCACCGCGAACCGGAAGACCGTGATGCCGATCTCGCGCACCATGATCAGCACGGTCACGTACCAGGGGAGCTCGCCGAGGATCGACAGCGCGACGAGGGCGCCGCCGATGAGGACCTTGTCCGCGATCGGGTCGACGAGCTTCCCGAAGTCCGTGACGAGGTTCTGCCGGCGGGCGATGATGCCGTCGGCGCTGTCCGTGACGATGGCGACGACGAACACGACGGCCGCCCAGATGCGCAGCGGCCCGTCGGTGCCGGCGTCCGTCAGGAGCAGCACGAAGAACAGCGGCGCCATGAGGATGCGCACGACCGTGATGATGTTCGCGACGTTGCCCGTCGACGCCGGGCCGGGGCCCTTGCGCAGGAGTCGTCCGCGCCACGGGAAGCGTGCGCCGTGCGTGGTCTCCGTGCTGTCCGAGGCGGTCATCGCACTCACTCCCTGCCCGTCAGTCCCCACGCGTCCTCATCGGGCTCGTCGTCTGCTTCATCGTACCCGCGCGTCATGTCCGCCACCGGGTCGGCACCGTAGCGGTCGCCGTCGTCGGTCGGGGCCGACGCCGGAGCCGGCGCCACGGGAGCCGGACCGGCAGCGGGGGCTGCCGGGGCAGCACCCGCTGGTGGCTCCTCGCCCCGGAGCTTCGCGAGCACGGCCGGCAGCTGGTCGGTCGTCACGAGGACGTCGCGCGCCTTCGAGCCCTCGGACGGCCCCACGATGTCGCGGGACTCCATGAGGTCCATCAGACGGCCGGCCTTGGCGAACCCGACGCGGAGCTTGCGCTGGAGCATCGAGGTCGACCCGAACTGCGTCGACACGACCTGCTCGACCGCCGCGAGCAGCAGCTCGAGGTCGTCGCCGATGTCCGCGTCGATCTCCTTGCGCTCGACCACGGCCTGGACGTCCTGGCGGTACTCCGGACGGGCCTGGCGGGTGACGTGCTGGACGACCTCGGCGACCTCGCTCTCCTGCACCCAGGCACCCTGGACGCGGAGCGACTTCGACGACCCCATCGGCAGGAAGAGCGCGTCGCCCTGCCCGATGAGCTTGTCGGCGCCCGGCTGGTCGAGGATGACCCGGGAGTCGGTGACGCTGGTCACCGCGAAGGCGATCCGCGACGGCACGTTCGCCTTGATGAGCCCGGTGATGACGTCGACCGACGGACGCTGCGTCGCGAGCACCAGGTGGATACCGGCGGCACGGGCGAGCTGGGTGATGCGGACGATCGACTCCTCGACGTCACGCGGCGCGACGAGCATGAGGTCGGCGAGCTCGTCGACGACGACGAGCAGGTACGGGTACGGCTTGAGCTTCCGCTCGCTGCCGGCCGGAAGGACGATCTCGTTGTTCGCGATCGCCTTGTTGAAGTCGTCGACGTGCCGGAACCCGAACGACGCGAGGTCGTCGTACCGCATGTCCATCTCCTTCACGACCCACTGCAGCGCCTCGGCCGCCTTCTTCGGGTTCGTGATGATGGGCGTGATGAGGTGCGGGACGCCGGCGTAGATCGAGAGCTCGACGCGCTTCGGGTCGACGAGGACCATGCGGACCTCGGACGGCTTCGCGCGCATGAGCAGCGATGTGATCATCGAGTTGATGAACACCGACTTGCCGGACCCGGTGGAGCCGGCGACGAGCAGGTGCGGCATCTTCGCGAGGTTGGCCACGACGAAGCCGCCCTCGACGTCCTTGCCGACGCCGATCGTCATCGGGTGCTTGGACTTGCGAGCGGCGTTCGAGCGCAGGACGTCACCGAGGGAGACGGTCTCGCGGTCGGTGTTCGGGATCTCGACGCCGATCGCGCTCTTGCCCGGGATCGGCGACAGGATGCGGACCTCGTTCGAGGCGACCGCGTACGACAGGTTCTTCGACAGGGCGGTGACGCGCTCGACCTTCACGCCGGGGCCGAGCTCGATCTCGTACCGGGTCACCGTCGGCCCACGGGAGAACCCGGTGACCTTCGCGTCCACCTTGAACTCGGTGAGGACGCTCGTGATGGCGGCGACGATGTCGTCGTTCGCCTGGCTGCGTGCGACCGACGGCGTGCCGGAGCTCAGCGTCGTGGCGGCCGGCAGCCGGTAGGGCGCGGCCGGGTCTTCATCGGGGCCGGCCACCGGGGGCAGGCCGTCCGTGTCGTCGGCGGCGTCGACGGAGAGGTCCTCGGCCGGGAGCGACGGCGAGACCACCGGCGACACCGAGGCGTCCGGACGGACGACCTCGGCCGGCGCCGGGCGTTCCGGCACCGGGGTCCCGAAGTCGCGCAGGGCCTGTTCGGCGATCTGCAGGTCCTGCTCGACCGAGTCGTTGAGGTTGACCGAACCGGGCTCGGCCGGCGTGTGGTCGACCAGACCGGCGGCGGCACCGGCGTTCCGGCCGGGAGCCGGCGCGGCTGCGGCGGCCGGGGGCACGGTCGACGTCGCACCGCTGATCATGGGGCTGTCGTACGCCGGGTCCTCTTCGCGACCGGACTTGTTCCGGCGCCACCACGGGATGGTCCCGCCCTCGGCGTCGGACTCGGCGGCCTTGTCGTCCTCGAAGCCGAGGTCGTCGAACAGCTGGAAGTCGGTGTCGCCCTTCGCGCCGCGCTTCTTCGTCGGCTTGGTCCGTGCGGCGGGCGCCTCGGCGACGGGCTCGTCCGTCTCCGTCGCGGGGGCCGGCGCGCCGAACAGGTACGCGTAGAGCTCGTGCAGGCGCCGACCGATCTTGTTCGGCGGCGTCTTGGTGATGATGAAGAGCGAGAGCACGAGCAGCAGCACCGCGACCGGCACCGCGACCCACTCGGTGGCGACCGCGACGAGCCAGGCGATCACGACCCAGCCGATGACACCGCCGGCGGTCGCCAGCGCGGGCATGCCGTCCGAGGCGCTCGGCTGCCCGCCGAACACGTGGCAGAGCGCCGCGATGGACACGAGCAACAGGCCGAGCCCGATCCCGATCCGGGTGTTGTCGTGCACGGACGCCGGGTGCCGGAAGAGCCACCCGGCGAAGACGACCATGATGACGGGCAACGCGAAGGCCAGCCGGCCGAACAGCCCGCCGAACGTGTACGCGTCGAGCGCCACCGAGACGGCGTTCGACGGGTTGAGCCACTCGACCACCGCGCCGGCGACCGCCAGCACGAAGAGCAGGAACGGGAACCCGTCGCGCCGCTGGTCCTTCTCGAGCGTCTCCGTGCCGAGCAGGCGGAAGACCGCGCCGACGCCGTGCGCCATCGCGAGCCAGAACGTCACGAGGGGGTTCTGTTCGCGGAAGACCGGGGTCGGTGCGGCCTGCGGCAGCTTCTTCGTCGTGGCCTGGGTGCGCGACGAGCCACGCGTCCCGCTTCCACGGGACGACGAGGACGCGCGCGAGCGCGTGGTCGACTTGGTGCCTCCGGCCATGGGCAGAACCCTAATCCCCCCTCAGGACAAACCGAGCGCGGCCCGCCGCAGCATCCGCGACGGATGCCACGGCGGGCGCGGTGTCAGTACCGGATCGCGTCGATGACCTTCACCCGGACCGCGAGCACCGCGGGCAGGAAGCCGGCGAGCGCGCCGACGAACACGGCCGACCCGACGCCGATGAGCGCCGCCTCGAGCGGGAACGGCGCCCCACCGACCTCGACCCCGCTCGTGATCAGTCCGCGCACGGTGTCGTTCCCGAGGACCGCGGCGCCGACCATCACGCCGATGCCGCCGGCCACCGCGGTGCCGAGGACGTTCTCGAGCAGGACTGCCACGAAGATCCGCCCCGCCGAGGCGCCGACGCCACGACGGATGCCGATCTCACGGATGCGCTGGCGGACGCTCACGAGCGACACGTTGAGCAGGCCGAGGCCTCCGAGCACGAGGACGAGCACCGCGACGCCAGCGATGACGTAGCGCATCGCGCCGAGCGGGTCGCCGTCCACCGAGCCCGCGGCGTCCATGCGGCCGGCGTCCACCGACACGTCGCCACCGACCGCACGCTCCGCGTCGCTGGCGATCCGGTTCGCGAGCGCCTTCGCTCCGTGCTCGGGGATCCAGACCTCGAACGTCCGCTGGTTGCCGTCGTCCGCACCGGGCGTGACGCTCGCCGTCGCGACGGAGTTCGCCAGCTGGTAGAACATCGGGTCAGTGTCGTACTCCGACGACACGTACTGCCCGATGACGACCGCGGTGACGCCGGGGGTGCCCGGCATCCGGACGGTCGGGTGCGTGACCACGTCCGCGCCACCGAGCCGGTCGAGGAACGCCTGGTTGACGACGATCGCCGGTGCCAGGCGGTCCCGGTCGGACTCGGAGAACCAGTCCCCCGCGGCGATCCGCAGCCGGTGGATCTCGGCCCACGGCGGGTCGACCGTCATGCCCTGGACCTCGGCGACACCGTCCGGGAACTGGATGCGACGGGACGTGTACGACGCCTCGGTCGCGTACTGCACGTCGTACCGGTCCGCGGCCGCGCGGAGTTCCCGGTCGACCGCGTCCGCCGTGGCCGCCGCGGCCGCACCGGTGCCGGGCGTCCCGGTGATGCTGTAGGTCGCGGGACGTCCGCCGTACTGCTCGTTGAACGCCGCCGTCACGCGCTCCGCGAGCGACCCGAACCCGACGACGACGGCGAGCGAGGCCACCGCGATCGTGACGCCGACAAGGCTGAGCACGACCCGGCCACGGTGGACCCGGAGTTCCTGCCAGGACTCGACCAGCGTGCCGACGACGGTCGTCACGACCCGGTTCACGGCGTCACCCCGACGACCTCGGCGGCGATCCCGGCGACGGACACGTCCGTGGGGTCGACGACCAGGCCGTGGTCGATGCGGTGGACGACGTCCGCTCGTGCGGCGACTGCGGCGTCGTGGGTGATCGTCACGAGCGCCGCCCCGGTCTCGCCGGCGACGGTCTCGAGGAGCTCCATCACGACACGACCCGTGTCGACGTCGAGTGCACCCGTCGGTTCGTCCGCGAGGATCAGGCGCGGTGCACGCACGAGGGCACGTGCGATCGCGACGCGCTGCTGCTCACCACCCGAGAGGCGGTGCGGCTGCGTGTCGGCGCGGTCCGCGAGTCCGACCCGGTCGAGCATCTCGAGCGCGAGCCGACGCCTGGCCCAGAAGGCGCGTCCGGTCGCGTAGAGCAGGGGGACCTCGACGTTCTCGAGCGCGGTGCGCCCCTGCAGGAGGTTGAACTGCTGGAACACGAACCCGACGTCCTCCCCGCGGATCCGGTCCCGCCGGAGCGACCCGGCACGACCGACGTCGACACCGCCGAACTCGTGGACGCCGTCGGTCGGGGTGTCGAGCAACCCGAGCACGTTGAGCAGGGTGGACTTGCCCGACCCCGAGCGCCCGACGATCGCGACCCGGCTGCCCGCGTCGACGTCGAGGTCGACGCCACGCAGGATCTCGAGCTCGGACCCGTCCGGGAGCTCGACCGACTTGCGCAGCCCGCGCACCCGGACGAGGGACGCTGCCCGCGCGCTCATCCGACCACCACGGAGCCGTCGTCGGCGAACTCGTCGCCCTCGACCTGCTCCTTGCCCGGGACGAACTGCAGGACGGTGTCGCCCTCCGACAGCCCCGACCGGACCTCGACGCTCTCCCCGTCGTTGAGGCCGAGCGCGACGGTCTTCTCGGCACGCTTGCCGTCCTCGCCCACGACCGTGACGACGCCCTTCTGCGCCGTGCCCTGCACCGCGGTCGTCGGGAGCGTCAGGACGCCCTCCGCCTTCCCCGCGGGGACCGCGACCGTGACCTCGAGTCCGGGGAACACGGTGACCCCGCTCGGCACGTCGCACGCGAGTTCCGTGCCCCCGGCCGAGGCGTCACCGGAGCCGTCGTCGCCGGCGTCGCCGTCGTCCGCGGAGGACGCCGCAGCACTCGTCAGTGTGAGGTGGGTGCAGGTGAACGGCGCCGGGCCGTCGGTGACGGTGACGGTCGCCTCGGACGGACGCGAGGTGAGGCGGTAGAGCTGGGCGGCATCGAGGGTCGCGGTCGCCCGGTAGGCCTCCGGTGCCACGCGTGCCACGGTGTCACCGATGGCCACGGGCTGCTTCGTGACGAGGTCGAGTCCGGACACGGTGCCGGACGCCGGCGCGACGACGGTCGAGAAGGTCACGGTCGGGGGCAGCGGTTCGCCGTCGTCGGTCGTCCCCGTCGACGGGGTCTCGACCCGGACGTCGATCACCGGGGCGCCCTGCTCGACGTGCGCGCCGTTGCCGGCGAACACCTTGTTCACCGTGCCCTCGACCGAGGAGCGGACGGCCGTGGCGGCCACCGACCGGATCGTGCCGGTCGCCTCGACGTCGTTCACGATGTCGCCGGTCGCGACCGTGACGGTCGGGTCCTCGATCGCGCCGGTCGGGACGGTCTCCTCGCCCTCGGGCTGGGCTGCGAAGAACGCGAGGCGGACGAGGGACACCGCGATGGCGGCGAACACGAGGAACTTGAGGCCGGGCCACACCCAGCGACGCAGGACAGTCACCCCGGAACACTATTGTCTGACATACCGACAGAAGATCATCCTGTGGGATGAAACCGGTCAGCCGACAGGCCGGAACGTACCAGGAGGCGCGGTGCACGTCCGTCAGGAACGTGCACCGCGCCTCCTGGACACGGCCACTGCGACCACCGCGACGTCCGCGGTGGTCGCGACGAGCACTACGCCTCGATGACCACCGGCACGATCATCGGACGACGACGGTGCTTCGTGTTCACCCAGCGACCCACGGTCCGGCGGACGACCTGCCCGAAGGCGTGCCCGTCGCGCGTGCCGTTCGCGGCCGCCTCGGCGAGCGCCTTCGCGATCTGCGGACGGACGTCGTCGAAGACCGAGTCGTCCTCGGCGAAGCCGCGCGACTGGATCTCCGGGCCGACGACGCACTGGCCGGTGGTGAAGTCCACCGCGGCGAAGATCGAGATGAAGCCCTCTTCCGCGAGGACCCGGCGGTCCTTGAGGTCGGCGTCGGTGATCTCGCCAACGGTCGACCCGTCGACGTAGACGTACCCGATGTCGAGCTGGCCGGCGACCCGGACCTCGCCGTCCTTCAGGTCGACGACGATGCCGTCCTGGCCGAGGATGACGTTCCGCGGCGGCACACCGGTCTGGATCGCGAGGTCCGCGCTGGCGTACAGGTGGCGGTGCTCGCCGTGCACGGGCAGCACGTTCTTCGGCCGGAGGATGTTGTAGCAGTAGAGCAGTTCGCCGGCCGACGCGTGTCCGGAGACGTGCACCTTGGCGTTGCCCTTGTGCACGACCTTCGCGCCGAGCTTGGTGAGCCCGTCGATGACGCGGTACACGGCGTTCTCGTTGCCCGGGATCAGCGACGAGGCGAGGATGACGGTGTCGCCCTCGCCGATCTCGATCTGGTGCTCGAGGTTGGCCATGCGCGCGAGCACGGCCATCGGCTCGCCCTGCGACCCGGTCGACATGTAGACGATCTGGTCGTCGGGGACGTTCTTCGCCTTCTTCGTGTCGATGAGCACGTTCTCGGGCACCCGGAGGTAGCCGAGGTCGGCGGCGATCGTCATGTTGCGGATCATCGAGCGGCCCATGAACGCGACCTTGCGGTTCGCGGCGGCAGCGGCGTCGAGGACCTGCTGCACACGGTGCACGTGCGACGAGAAGCTCGCCACGACGACCTTCTTGCGGGCGCGCGTGATGATGTTCTCGAGTACGGGTCCGATGTCGCGCTCGGGCGCGGTGAAGCCCGGCACGTCGGCGTTGGTCGAGTCCGGCAGGAACAGGTCGACGCCCTGCTCCCCCAGGCGTGCGAAGGCACGGAGGTCGGTGATGCGGTCGTCCAGCGGGAGCTGGTCCATCTTGAAGTCGCCCGTGTGCAGGACACGACCGGCGGGGGTCGTGATCGCGACGGCGAGGGCGTCCGGGATGGAGTGGTTGACGGCCACGAACTCGAGGTGGAACGGGCCGAGCTGCTCGGTCTGGTCCTCGGCCACGACGAGCGTGTACGGCTTGATCCGGTGTTCCTTGAGCTTCGCCTCGACGAGGGCCAGGGTCAGCGTGGAGCCGATCAGCGGGATGTCGTCGCGGAGCTTCAGCAGGTACGGGACGGCGCCGATGTGGTCCTCGTGGCCGTGCGTGAGCACGACGCCGAGGACGTCGTCGAGGCGGTCCCGGATCGGCGCGAAGTCCGGCAGGATCAGGTCGACCCCGGGCTGGTGCTCCTCGGGGAAGAGCACGCCGGCGTCGACGATGAGCAGCTTGCCCTCGTACTCGTACACGGTCATGTTGCGACCGATCTCGCCGAGTCCCCCGACGGGGATGACGCGGAGGGTGCCGGCTTCGAGCGGCTGCGGTTCGGAGATCTGTGTGGGCATTCGGTCCTACGGATTCGGGCGACGCGCGTCCTGCGCGCCGCGTGTTCGCTAGCGGGTGGTGCCTGGCACCTTCGGAAGAGCACCGCCGGCCGCTGCGTTGCGGTCGGGGCGGAAGTTGGAGAAGTCGGCGCCCGGGATGTCCCGGACGGCTTCGAGCGAGGTCTCGATGGCGTACGCCTCGGAGTCCTCGGGGCCGACGAGCGGCAGCCGGACGCGCGGGCTGCCGATGCGGCCGAGCCCGTGCAGGATGTACTTCGCCGCCACGGTACCCGGCACGTGCGTCATCACGGCACGGACGAGGGGTTCGACGCGCTTGTGCTCGGCGGTCGCGGTGGCCAGGTCGCCCCGGTTCACGGCGTCGACGATCGTGCGGTACGGCGTCGACGTGATGTTCGCCGTGACGCCGATGAGCCCCGTCGCGCCGATCGACAGGTGCGGGAGCACGTTCGTGTCGTCGCCCGAGAAGTACATGAGGTCGGTGTTGTTGAGCACCCGGGACACCTCGGCGAAGTCGCCCTTGGCGTCCTTCACCGCGAGGATGTTCGGGTGGTGCGAGGCCCGCACGATCGTCTCGTACGTGATCGGGATGCCCGTGCGACCGGGGATGTCGTACAGGATCACCGGCAGGTCGGTCGCGTCGGCGATCATCCGGAAGTGGGTGAGCACACCGGACTGCGTCGGCTTGTTGTAGTACGGCGTGACGATCATCACACCGTCGGCGCCGGCCTTCTCGCTCTGCTTGTACAGGTGGATCGCGTGTGCGGTCTCGTTCGACCCGCCACCCGTGATGATCTTCGCGCGCCCGGCGGCGACGGACTTGCCGACCTCGACCAGCCGGAGCTTCTCGGGGTCGGTCAGCGTGCTCGTCTCACCGGTCGTGCCGGTGACCACGATGCCGTCGGCGCCGGCGGTGATGCAGTCGTCGATGTGCTGCTCGACGCCGGGCCAGTCGACCTCGCCGTCGGCCGTGAACGGGGTCACGAGGGCGACGAGGACCTGACCGAAGGGATTCTCACGCGGGGACACGGGCACCAGCGTACCGGGGATGCGCGCGAGGGCTGCCGTCCGCGTGGACGGTGCGTGCCCGGAACGTGTCGAACCAGGTTTCCGACGTCGAACCATCGCCGATGCCTGGTGCGATGTCGTTTCCGTGGTTTGACGCCGCGGCGCACGGCGCTACGCGCGCCGGCGCCACTCGAGGAAGCGGTAGCGCGTCCCGTCGACGCGCGACTCCTGCCACGGCCCCTCGTCGACGAGCGACCACCCGGCCACCCCGGCGAGCGTCGGCGCCACGGTGTCCCCCGGCACCTCGACGTCGATCACCGTCTCGGAGACCCGGTCGGCGAAGGGCACCCCCGCCGCGTACACCTGCCCGCCGCCCATGATCCACACGGGCTCGTCGGTGTCCAGCGCGGTCGCCAGGTCGTGCACGACCTCGGCCCCGTCGGCCGTCCACGAGCCGTCACGCGTCAGCACGACGTTCCGCCGCCCGGGCAGCGGCCGGAAGCGCTCCGGCAACGACTCCCACGTGCGGCGCCCCATCAGGACGGTCGCGTCGCCGGTGACCTGCCGGAAGTGCGCGAGGTCCTCCGGCACGTGCCACGGCATCCCGCCGTCGGCCCCGATCACGCCGTTGGTCGAGCGCGCCCAGACCATCCCGACACCACGGACGGGTTCGGTCCACGAGGACGACATCAGACGGCGACCGCGGCCGTGATCGCCGGGTGGTGGTGGTAGCCGACGACCGTGAAGTCCTCGTACTCGTAGTCGTCGATCGAGTCGCGCGGCGCGAGCTCGAGTGTGGGGAGCGCGTACGCGGTCCGGGACAGCTGCTCCTCCACCTGCTCGACGTGGTTGTCGTAGACGTGGCAGTCGCCGCCGGTCCACACGAACTCGCCGACCTCGAGCCCGGTCTGCGCCGCGATCATGTGGGTGAGCAGCGCGTACGAGGCGATGTTGAACGGGACGCCGAGGAACATGTCCGCGCTCCGCTGGTAGAGCTGGCACGAGAGCTTGCCGTCGTTGACGTAGAACTGGAAGAACGCGTGGCACGGGGCGAGCGCCATCTCGGGGATGTCGGCGACGTTCCACGCCGAGACGATCAGGCGGCGGCTGTCCGGGTTCGTCGTGATCTGCTCGATGACCTGGGAGATCTGGTCGACGTGCTCCCCCGACGGCGTCGGCCACGAACGCCACTGCACGCCGTACACCGGGCCGAGGTCGCCGTCCTCGTCCGCCCACTCGTTCCAGATCCGGACGCCGTGCTCCTGCAGCCAGCGGGCGTTGCCGTCGCCGCGCAGGAACCAGAGCAGCTCGTAGGCGACGGACTTGAAGTGCACCCGCTTCGTCGTGACGAGCGGGAAGCCCTTCGACAGGTCGTACCGGAGCTGTGCGCCGAACAGGCTGCGGGTCCCCGTCCCGGTGCGGTCGCCCTTCGGAGTCCCTTCGGTGAGGACACGCCGCAGCAGGTCCTCGTAGGGGGTCGCGACGGTGGGGTCGGGCTGCACGGTCTCGCTGTCGGTCACGACCACGAGCCTACGACGAGCCGGAGACATCCACGGGCAGTTGAGTAGCGTGAGCGACATGACGACAGCGCCGCTCTCGATCCTGCTCGCCGGTGCGTCCGGCTTCATCGGTACGCCCCTCGTCCACGCCCTGCGCGAGGCCGGGCACCACGTCACCACCCTCGTCCGACGCGAGCCGCGCACGGCGAGCGAGTTCCGCTGGTCCCCGGGCACCCGGAAGCTCGACCCGGCGATCCTCGACGGCGCCGACGTCGTGATCAACCTCGCCGGCGCGAACATCGGCAAGCTCCCCTGGACCGAGACCTACAAGCAGGAGATCCTGCAGTCGCGGGTGTCCGCCACCGAGACCCTCGTCGAAGCCATGCGCCACGCGACGAACCCGCCGCCGCTGTTCCTCTCGGGGTCGGCCTCGGGGGTCTACGGGGACCGCCCGGCCGACGTCCTGCAGGACGACGCGGCCGCCGGCACCGGCTTCCTCGCCGAGGTCTGCACCGCGTGGGAGGCCGCCGCGAGCGCCGCTCCCGAGGGCGTCCGCGTCGTGACGCTCCGCACCGGCATCGTCGTCGGGAAGGGCGGCGGCGCGCTCGCACCACTCGTCCCGCTCACGAAGACCGGGCTCGGCGGCCGCCTCGGCACCGGTGGGCAGCACTGGCCGTGGATCGCCCTCGAGGACGAGGTGGGCGCGATCGTGCACCTCGCGACCAGCCCCGACGCCGCGGACGTCGTCGGGCCGGTGAACCTCGCCGGCCCCGAGGCCGCCGTCGCCGACCGCATCACCAAGCGCGTCGCCGAGGACCTGCACCGGCCCTACCTCTTCCGGATCCCGGAGTTCGCGCTCCGGCTGCTCCTGCAGCAGGCGGCCGACGAGATGCTCCTGTCGAGCCAGCAGATGGTGCCGACGAAGCTGCTCGAGTCCGGCTACGCGTTCCGGTGCCAGCGCGCCGAGGACGCGGTCGACGCCGCGTTCTGACGCGACCGGCTGCGGGCCCGGAGGCGCGGTGCGGGCCTGCACCGCGCCTCCTGTCAGGACACGCGTGCCCTGCTGAGCGCTTCGCGCATCGCGGCCCGCGCCCGCTTGCGGTCACCCGCGGCGTCGTAGACGACGCCGAGTCGGTACCACCCGCGCCAGTCCGCCGGGTCGGACTCGACCGCGGCCTTGTACTCGGGGAAGAGCTCGTCGGCGGCCTCGCGCGTGGGACGCCCCGAGGGACGGACCGGGACGACGTCCGAGGGAGCGCCGCCCTCCTGCTCGAGTCGGGCGCCGAGCCGGGTGATGCGCAGGCCGAAGCGGAACTCGAGCACGAGCAGCAGCGCACCGATCGCCGCGACGACGAAGAGCGCGACGCCGATGCCGATGCCGATCGGGATGCCCGTCGCGATGAACGCCACGGCACGCTGCCCGACGAGCACGATGTACAGCGCCAGCAGCACCGCCATGAGCGCCGCGCCCCAGAAGGGCGAACGGAGGGACCGGGTCAGGCGCACGACGGTCAGCCGATGCCGAGGACGCTGCCGAGGCCGACCGTGAGGCCGCGCATCGACCCCACGGCGGACAGGGCTGCACGGATGCCGGCGACGTAGGCGACGTCGTCGTTCGTGTCGTGCCGGATGGTCAGGGTCTCGCCGGGGCCGCTCAGCACCACGTCCTGCACGGCCGTGACGCCCGGCAGACGGAGCGAGTGGATCGGGACGCTCGCGACCTGCTGCCCCCGCGCGCGCTGGTCGACGTGGGGTGCGTCGACCGGACCGACCTCGCGCCGGGCGTCGGCGATGAGCTCGGCCGTGCGGACCGCGGTGCCCGACGGGGAGTCGATCTTGCCGGCGTGGTGCGTCTCGACGATCTCGACCGAGGGGAACCACGGCGCGGCGATCGTCGCCAGGTGGGTGCCGAGCACGGACCCGATCGAGAAGTTCGGGACCACGAAGACGCCCTGCTCCGGACGCGACTCGAGCCCCGCGCGGAGCGTCGCGAGTCGGTCGCCGGACCACCCGGACGTGCCGACGAGCACGTTCGCGCCGCTCACGAGGGCGTTGTCGACGATCGCGGGGCTGAGCGCCGGGACGGTCACGTCCACCACGATCGCCGCGCCGCCGAACACGTCGGGACCGGCCTCGTGCGCCCCGTCCTTGGAGGACAGGCTCGCGACGAGCTCGAAGTCGGGCAGTTCCTCGACCACGGCGGCCACGAGGCCCCCGAGACGACCGGTGGCGCCGACGACGGCGACGGGAGTGACCATGTCCACCATCCTAGGATCGACGCATGACGCTCGAGGTCAGGACCGTGCCGGCAGACATCCCCGAGGTCGACGCCCTGCTCGACGCGTACCTCGACGAGCGCGAGGCCACGTTCCCGAGCGCGCAGGGGTCGTACTCGCGGAAGCGCACCCCGGCGGCCGAGTTCACGCCGCCGGTCGGCACCTTCGTCGTCGCGTACGACGGAGGTCGCGCGGTCGGGTGCGGCGGCCTCCGTCGGCTCCCCGACGACGGCGACGACGTCCGGTTCGAGGTGAAGCACGTCTTCGTGACTCCGGAAAGACGTGGACGCGGCGTGGCGACGGCGGTCATGGACGCGCTCGAGGCACGCGGTGCGCAGCTCGGCGCGACGGCGATCGTGCTGGACACGAACGACTCCCTCGTCGCCGCCGGTGCGATGTACCGCGGTCGGGGCTACGAGCGGGTACCCGCGTTCAACGACAACCCGAACGCGACCGCCTGGTACCGCAAGCCGGTGCGCTGAGGCGATCCGCGCCTCCGCTCCGAACGGCAGGGCATGGTCCTGCTCCTCCGTGCCCTCGACTCCCCGACCCGCCTGCCGTTCCTCTCGATCTCGCTCGTCCGGGTCGCGCTCGGGCTGTTCTTCGCCGCGTCCGGGTGGAACAAGACCGTGACCGCTCCGGGTCGCGCGGCGATGGCGGAGACGATCCGCTCGATCGGCGCGCCGGTGCCCGAGCTCACAGCTGCCGTGGTCGCGGGCTGCGAGCTCGTCTTCGGCGTGCTGCTCGCCGTCGGCCTCGTGACGCGGGCGGCTGCGGCCGTCCTCGGCGTGATCAGCACGGTCGCGCTCACGACCGTGGCGGTCCACCAGCTCGGGCCGGCGGACGCAGTGACCTGGTACGGCGACCTGCTCTACCTGCCCGAGGTGCTGTACCTGCTCCTCGCGGTGGTGCTGGTCGCGCTCGGCGGTGGGCCGTTCGGGCTGGACCGGGTGTTCCGAGCGCGGGTCGCCGCACTCCGGGCGCGCCGGGCCCGTCAGACGGGCTGACCGACCGGCAGGCCCGTCCTGAGTTCGACGGGCAGGTGCGCCAGGTCGTTGAGCGCGACGACCTCGGCCGGCTTGGCCGAGCGGATCCGGATGATCGTCAGCGCCGTGTGCGCCACGTTCGTCCCCATCCAGCGCCACTCGGGTGCCTGGAACGCCTCGCGCACGAACCAGCCGATGACGGCGTTGTGCGTGATGAGGAGGTCGTGCCGGTCTTCGCGGGCAGGGGTGAACCACTCCGCCACCGCGTCGCCCATCTGGGCCTGCCCGGCGACGATCTCCTCTTCCGTGATGCCGCCGTACCACCCCTGGTAGGCGTGCGGCATGTCCGGCGTCGGACCCGACGGGATGCAGTCGAAGAGCAGGGTCGACGGCTCGGGCTCGATCGCCGGGAGCCGCTGCGACAGGAACGACGCGGTCTCGCTCGGCGCTTCGAGCGGCGAGTGGTAGACGCCGTCGAACGGCACGCCCCCGAGACGGTCCGCGACGAGCATCGCCTGCCGCTTGCCGCGCTCGGACAGCTTGCCGTCCCGCAGCCCGTGTTCGGCGTCCTGGTGTTCTCCGTGCCGGACGAGGTAGAGGTAGTGCGACATGTCGGTGCTCAACCGCCGATCCCGATCGCGGCCGCGAGCTCGTCCTGCTGCACCGCACCGACCACCGAGGTGATCGTGGGCCGGGTCAGGAGGTCGCGGGCCAGGTCGAGGACGTCGTCGGTGGTGACCCGGTCCACGCGCTCGAGGGCGGTGGCCAGGTCGGTGAACTCCCCCGTGCCGAGCTCGGACCGGCCGAGTCGGGTCATCCGGGCGTCGGAGTCCTCGAGCGAGAGCGTGAGCGCCCCCTCGATCTGCCCCTTCGCGCGGCGGAGCTCGTCGCTGGTGATGCCGTCGTCGACCATCCGGCGGAACTCCGCGTCGACGATCTCGACGACCCCGGCGACGTTGTCGGGGGCGCACCCGGCGTAGACGCCGAAGGCACCGTTGTCGAGGTACGCGGGCGCGAAGGAGCTCACCGCGTAGGCGAGTCCGCGGCGCTCGCGCACCTCTTGGAAGAGTCGGGAGCTCATGCCGCCGCCGAGCACGGCGTTGAGCACGCTGAGGACCGGCCGCCGTTCGTCGCGGAGGTCGAGGCCCTGCGACCCGCGGAGCATCGAGACCTGTTCGGTCGGACGGTGCACGACCGAGAGCTTGGGGATCGCCGGGTCCGCCACCGGCTGCGGCGTGCGCCGTGCCAGCGGAGCAGCGTTCGGGGCGCCCTGGAACACGGCCTCGACGAGCTCGCAGAAGCGGTCGTGGTCGATCGCCCCGGCGGCGGTGACGACGATGCCGTTCGGCGCGTAGTGCTCGCGGTAGTGGGCGAGGACCTCGTCCCGCTGCACGGCGCGGATGCTCTCCGGCGTGCCGCCGATCGGCCGGCCGAGGGCGTGCCCGTCGAAGGCCGCGGCGAAGAACGCCTCGCCGGCGACGTCGGCCGGGTCGTCCGCCGCCATCGCCAGCTCTTCGAGGATGACCCCACGCTCGATGTCGAACGCCGCGTCGTCGAGGACGGAGCCGGTGACCATGTCCCCGATGACCGAGACGGCCATCGGGACGTCGGCGTCACGGACCCGTGCGTAGTAGCACGTGTACTCCTTGGCGGTGGCGGCGTTGTGCTCGCCACCGACGGAGTCGAACGAGATCGCGATGTCGAGGGCCGACCGGGTCCGGGTGCCCTTGAACAACAGGTGTTCGAGGAAGTGCGTCGAGCCGTACTGGCCGTCGCGTTCGTCGCGGGAGCCGACCCCGACCCAGAAGCCGAGGCTCGTCGAACTCGCTCCGGGCATGGCCTCGGTCAGGACCCGCACGCCGGACGGGAGGACGGTTCGGCGGACGAAGGCGCCCCCGGACGTCAGGAACGACGTGTCCGGGGCCTCGAGCGGCAACGGCACTGGGTGGTTCATCGCAGACGAGCCTACTGACCCCGGAGCGCCCGCCGCCCAGTTTCCACAGCCGCTCACGGTGTCACTCGAAGTGGGGTACAGATATGGAGGATAGAAAGACTCGTCTGTCTGTCCTCCTTGTGGTACAGTTCTCGTACCGGATCGGAAGCCCCCCTATATTCCGATCCGGTGGCTCGGGACATCAGTCCTCGCGCGGCACGAGTCCCCCCGCTCCGCCGCGGAGCCGATGAGCCCAAGGAGAGCCACGCTGTGACGGTCGATTCCCCCCAACCGACCGTCCAGCGTCTCCCTGGCCCGAGCACGAACCTCGCGTCGCCGGACGGGTCGAGCGTCCCCCCGGCTCCCCGTTCCGGCGGCGCGAAGGTCCGGATCCTCGAGACCGCCACGCGGCTCTTCTACGAAGAGGGCATCCACGGCGTCGGCGTCGACCGTCTCATCTCCGAGGCGAGCGTCACGAAGGCGACGTTCTACAAGCACTACGGGTCGAAGGACAACCTGATCCTGGCCTACATCCGGACGCAGCACGAGCGCGTGCAACAGCGGATGGAACAGCTCATCGCCGATGCCGGCTCGCCCGAGGCAGCCGTCCGGGCCTGGGTCACGGCCCTCGCCGACGAGGTCAACGACCCCGACTTCCGCGGCTGCGCGTTCCTCAACGCCGCCGCCGAGTACCACGACCCGCGCGACCCCGTGCGCGAGGTCGTCGCGATGCACCGCGACTGGTACACCGAGCGACTGGCCGACCTGCTGCAGGAGTCCGGCCACACCCTGCCGGGCGACGGTGCGGACGAGCTCATGCTCGCGCGCGACGGCGCCATGTCCGGCGCGTACGCCGGTGACGCGATCGCGGCGACGGCGGCCCTCGGCCGCGTCGTCGAGCGCGTGCTCGCCGCCTGACGACGCACGTCGCGTCGACGGACGCGACCGTCTGTCGGCCTGGAGGCACGGGTCGGCCCCGCACCGCGCCTCCCGTCCGCCGGTTGACACCGAGCGACATCCGAGCACGCGGGTGTTGGCTGGAGGCATGGCCAACGACCCCAACTGGAACCTCCCCGAGGTCCCGACCTTCACCCTGACCAGCCCCGACTTCACCGACGGCGGCGTGCTCCCGACGTCCGCCCGCGGCACCGACGCCGGCGGCGAGGACCGCTCCCCCGCGCTCGAGTGGTCCGGCGCTCCGGAGGGCACGCAAAGCTTCGTGCTCACGGTGTACGACCCCGATGCCCCGACGGGGTCCGGGTTCTGGCACTGGAGCCTCACGGACGTCCCGGCGTCGGCGACCTCGCTGCCGGCCGGTGCCGGGACCGACGACGCGCTGCTCCCCGCCGAGGCGCTGCGTCGCCGCAACGAGTTCGGGACGGACACGTTCCTCGGCGCGGCACCGCCCGCCGCGCACGGGCCGCACCGGTACTTCTTCACGCTGAGCGCGCTCGACGTGCCCGTCCTCGAGGCGCCCGCCGACGCGACGCCCGCGGTGGTCGGCTTCGTGCTCCGCGAGCACCTGCTCGGCCGCGCGCAGCTCGTCGGCACGCAGGAGACCCCCGCCGCGTAGTCCCACAACGGCGAACGGCCGCCGCCCCGGAAGGGACGGCGGCCGTTCGTGCGTCAGGACGCGGGAGGGATCAGCCCTCGGCCGGGGCCTCGGCGTGGGACTCGTGTCCCTTGCCGCCCTCGGTGTCCACCTCGTCGGCGACGACCGGCGCGAGCGACAGCTTGCCGCGGTCGTCCACCTTGGTGACCTCGACCAGGATCTTCTGGCCGACGCCGAGGACGTCCTCGACGTTCTCCACACGCTTGCCGCCGGCGAGCTTGCGCACCTCGGAGACGTGGAGCAGACCGTCGCGGCCCGGGAGCAGCGACACGAACGCACCGAACGTGGCGATCTTGACGACCGTGCCGAGGAACTGGTCCCCGATCTCCGGGTTCGTCGGGTTCGCGATCGCGTTGACCTGGGCGCGAGCGGCCTCGGCCGACGGACCGTCGACGGCGCCGATGTAGACGGTGCCGTCGTCCTCGATCGAGATGTCGGCGCCGGTCTCGTCCTGGATCCCGTTGATCGTCTTGCCCTTCGGGCCGATCAGCTCACCGATCTTGTCGACGGGGATCTGCACCGAGATGACACGAGGAGCGGTGTCCGCCATCTCGTCGGGGGCGTCGATCGCCTCGTTCAGCACACCGAGGATGGCCGAGCGGGCCTCCTTGGCCTGCTTGAGCGCGGCGTCGAGGACCGACGACGGGATGCCGTCGAGCTTCGTGTCCAGCTGGATGGCCGTGACGAAGTCCGAGGTGCCGGCGACCTTGAAGTCCATGTCGCCGAGCGCGTCCTCGGCACCGAGGATGTCGGTCAGCGCCGCGTAGCGGGTCTGGCCGTCGACGGTGTCGGAGACGAGGCCCATCGCGATGCCCGCAACCGGGGCCTTGAGGGGCACACCGGCGTTGAGGAGCGACAGGGTCGAGGCGCAGACGGAACCCATCGACGTCGAACCGTTGGAGCCGAGGGCCTCGGACACCTGACGGATGGCGTAGGGGAACTCCTCGCGCGACGGCAGCACCGGCACGAGGGCGCGCTCGGCGAGGAAGCCGTGCCCGATCTCGCGACGCTTCGGCGAACCGACACGACCGGTCTCACCCGTCGAGTACGGCGGGAAGTTGTAGTGGTGCAGGTAGCGCTTCTTCGTGACGGGCGACAGCGAGTCGATCTGCTGCTCCATCTTGAGCATGTTCAGCGTGGTGACGCCCAGGATCTGGGTCTCGCCGCGCTGGAAGATCGCCGAACCGTGGACGCGCGGGATCACGGCGACCTCGGCGTCGAGCGGACGGATGTCGGCGAGGCCGCGACCGTCCATGCGGACCTGCTCGGTCAGGATCCGGCCGCGGACGACCTTCTTCGTGACCGACTTGTAGGCACCGCTGACCTGGCCGTTGGCGCTCTCGGGGAGCTCGCCGGCCGTCACCTTGGCGGCGATGGCCTCCTTGACACGGGCCTTCAGGGCGTCGTCGGCGTCCTGACGCTCGAGCTTGCCGGCGATCTTGTAGACGTCGCCGAGCTCGGACAGCGCGATGGCCTCGACCGCGTCGTAGACCTCGGGGGCGTACGGCGGGAAGACCGGGTAGTCCTGGATCTCCTTGGCCGACTGGGCGGCCATCTTCGCCTGCGCCTCGACGAGCTGCTTGAGGAACGGCTTCGCCGCCTCGAGCCCCTGCGCGACGACGGCCTCGTCGGGCTTGGTCGCGCCGCCCTGGATGAGGTCCCAGCTGTGCTCGGTGGCCTCGGCCTCGACCATCATGATGGCGACGTCCTCGTTGCCGGCCTCGTCCGTGACGACACGTCCAGCGACGGTGAGGTCGAAGACGGCCTCGGCGAGCTGCGACGCCTTCGGGAACGCGACCCACTGGTCACCGATGAGCGCGAGGCGCACACCGGCGATCGGGCCGGAGAACGGCAGACCCGAGATCTGCGTCGACGCGGACGCGGCGTTGATCGCGAGCGCGTCGTAGAACTCGTCCGGAGCGATGCTCAGGACGGTGATGACGATCTGGACCTCGTTGCGGAGGCCGTCGACGAACGACGGGCGCAGCGGCCGGTCGATGAGGCGGCAGACGAGGATCGCCTCGGTGCTGGGACGGCCTTCACGACGGAAGAACGAACCGGGGATCTTGCCGGCGGCGTACGAGCGCTCCTCGACGTCGACGGTCAGCGGGAAGAAGTCGAACCCTTCACGCGGGTGCTTGCCGGCGCTGGTGGCCGAGAGGAGCATGGTGTCCTCGTCGAGGTACGCGGCGACCGCGCCCTGCGCCTGCTGTGCGAGCCGACCGGTCTCGAACCGGACGGTGCGCTTGCCGTACTTGCCGTTGTCGAGAACGGCCTCGGCGAACTTGATCTCGGGACCCTCCAAAAGGGTGCCTCCTTGATGTGTTCGGCAGGCTGGGGCCACGGCACCCGATGGTGCGTGCGCGCCGAAGGGATCGGGACGCATGTCTGGCCAGCAGTAGAAGCACTCGGGAAACCGTCCGGCCCGCGAGCCACCACCGATGACCAGCTCCGTGCCCGGCCTGCGCAGTGTTTGTCGTAACGCCCGGGGAAACGGTCCCTGGACGTGATGGACTTTACCAGTCCTCAGGGATTCGGCGGCGAGGCTCACGGCGAACCGGAGTGTCCTCGCTAGCCTGCTGCCATGCGCCTCACCCCCTCCCGGGGCTGGTTCGTCGCGGCCGCAGTGGTCGTCGGCGCGCTCGTCGCCCCCGTCGTCACCGCTGTCCCGGCGAACGCGACGGAGTACCCGAGCTGGCAGGACGTCGAGCACGCGAAGGGCAACGAGCAGACCAAGAAGGCCGAGGTCGCCAGGGTCCAGGCGGCGCTGGAGTCCGCCCAGCAGGCCGCAGCCGTGAAGTCGCAGGCGGCGCTCGTGGCGTCCCAGCGTGCGGACGCGGCCGAGTCGGCACTGGCGTCGGCCACCCAGGCCGCCACGAGCCTCCAGACCCAGGCGGACCAGGCGGCGAAGACCGCGGACCGCGCCCAACAGCGCGCCGGCCAGCTCGCCGCGAACCTCTACCGCGACGGCAGCTCGAGCCAGATGACCACGCGCATCGCGACGGCGAAGGACCCCTCCCAGCTGCTGTACCAGCTCGGCGCGCTCGACCAGCTGTCGTCGACGTGGGCCGGCGTGATGGACGACGCTTCGGTCGCCGCGAGGACCGCGTCCTCGCTGCACGACCAGGCCACCCGTGCCGAGGACGAACGCGCCGACCTGGCCGACGCCGCCGAGACGAAGGCGAGCGCGGCGAAGGACGCCGAGGCCGCCGCCGACGCCGCGGTCGACGACACGCAGCAGCACAGCGACGAGCTGTACGCCCAGCTGGCGTCGCTCAAGGACACCACCGCGAAGACCGAGCAGCGCTACCAGCTCGGCGTGCAGGTCGCGGCGCAGAAGGCCGAACAGCAGCGGAAGCGCGAGGAGGCGGCCGCGGCAGCAGCAGCCGACGCGGCACCGAGCCCCGCCGTCCCGTCGACGAGCGGCGGCGGTTCGTCCTACCCGAGCACGGGCGGCGTCGTGGTCGACCCGGCGGGTGCCCAGGCGTACGCCCGCAGCGCCATCGGGTCGTACGGGTGGGGGTCGGACCAGTTCTCGTGCCTGGTGTCCCTGTGGACGCAGGAGTCCGGCTGGCGTGCGAACGCCCTGAACGTCTCGAGCGGTGCGTACGGCATCCCCCAGTCGCTCCCGGCGGAGAAGATGTCCGTCGCCGGCGCGGACTGGCGGACGAACGCGGCGACCCAGATCAACTGGGGCCTCGCCTACATCCACGACGCCTACGGCTCGCCGTGCGGGGCGTGGAACCACGAGATGAGCGTCGACCCGCACTGGTACTGATCAGCCGTCGTCGGCGGGCCAGCCCCCGATCCGGACGACGGCGCCGTCCGCAGCGACCAGGCGTGCCGCGCGACCGCTCCGCCGGAGCATCTCGGTGGCACCGTGTCCACGGACGACCGCCGCGGTCGTCATCGTGTTCGCGGTGACGCACGACGGGGCGACGACGGTCACCGAACGCCAGACCGGTTCGGCCGGCAGCCCCCACCGCGGGTCGAGGATGTGGTGCCGGGCGTGGCCGTCCTGCTCCCACCGCCGCTTCCGGGTACTCGAGGTCGCGACGGACCAGCCGGAGGCGATCCGCACGTGGCCGGCGGGGTCGTCGTCGAGGTCCTGCACCCGGACCTGCCAGCCGCCGGACGGGTCGGGCCCGGCGGTCGCGACGTCCCCGCCGAGCGAGACGAGCGCGCCGATGCCGAGGCGGGCGGTGATGCTCGCCGCGGCCATGTCGGCAGCGGCGGCCTTGGCGGTGGCACCGAGGTCGAGCGTGACGCCCTCGGGCACGCGCAGGAAGGTGCCGGACAGCAGGACCCGCTGCCACGCCGGGCGACCGTCGAGCGCTCGGGCCACGGCCTCGGGCGTCGGCACGGGTGGGGCGTCGGCGAACGCGGCGTCGTAGCCCAGCGACGCCATGCGGGCGCCGAGGGTCGGGTCGACGTCGCCGTCGGAAGCACGTGCGGCGTCGAGCGCCTGGTGCACGAGTGCGGCGAGGAGCGGGGAGACCTCGGCGCCGCGCACCAGGTCGGCTGCGCGGGCGACGAGCTCGGAGTCGCTGCGGAAGCGGCTGCACGCCGCGTCGACGGCGGCGGTGACCTCGACGACGCACGCCCGTGCGGCGGCGAGGTGGCGGCGGTCACGGCGGTCGAGGACGACGCGGGCGGTGGTGGTCCAGAGGTCCCACTCGGCTGCGGCACGCACGGTCACGATCCCGTCGTGGTCGCGTCGGAGGCGCCGGAGCCACCGGTCGTGCCCTGGCTCACGCCCTGGTCGGTCGAGATCCCGGCGTCGGTCGAGCTCCCGGTGTCGGACGAGGTCCCGGAGTCGGTCGCGGTCCCGGCGTCGGACGAGGTCCCGGCGTCGGACGAGGTCCCGGCGTCACTCGTCGACGAGTCGGCCGAGCCCGTCGTGGCCTGCTCGTGCCCGAACCACACCCCGGCCCCGGTCAGCGCCGCGACCACGAGCCCGCCCACGCTGACGAGCGCACTCGTCGTCCAGCCGGGTCGCCGGCCGTTGCCCCTGGTGTCCATCGGTCCTCCTCGTCGTCGCGATCCGTCGTCACGACGAGGTTCCCGAGCCCACCGGTGAGCGGGCCGGGCGGAGGCTGCACCCCCGCCCGACGACCCCTGTGGCCGGCCTAAGAGCGCACGGCCGAGTGGCCGAGCCCACCGAGCAGGGACGCGAAGTCCGCCGTCTCGGGGAGCGCGTCGGCTTCCTGCGGGGTCCGACGGGAGGCGCGGATCGCCCAGGCAAGGTCTTCCCCGGCCCGGCGGATGCGACCGTCCAGTGCGGCCGAGTCGCCCTCGCTCCCCCAGTCGTCGGTGGCGGCGAACACACCGGTGGGGACGACCGCGGCGCGGAGGTACGCGAACACCGGACGCAGCGCGTGCTCGATCGCGAGCGAGTGCCGTGCGGTGCCGCCGGTGGCTCCGAGCAGGACCGGCATGTCGGCGAGCGAGTCCTTGTCGAGCACGTCGAGGAACGACTTCGCCAGACCGCTCACGCCGGCGGTGAAGATCGGCGTGACGAACACCAGGGCGTCGGCCTCGACGACCGTCGCCATCGCGGCGGACAGCGCCGGTGCGGCGAACCCGGTGAGCATCGCGTCGGTGATCTCGTGCGCCAGCGGACGCAGGTCGACGTGCAGGACGTGCGCCGCGCCTCCTGGCAGGCCGGACGGGCTCGGTGCAGCGAGCGCCGCGATCGTGGCCTCGCCCAGGCGGTCGGCGAGCAGGCGGGTGGAGCTGGGCTCGGAGAGCCCGGCGGAGACGACGGCGATGGTGGTCATGGTGAGTCCCGACTTTCGATGCGTTTGCATGAACATCGTACCCAACCGCACGTTCCCCGCAACCATTCCCGGGGAACGGAGAACGCCCCGGTCCTCGTGTGAGGGCCGGGGCGTTCGGTCAAGCCGTGGGTCGGTCGACTAGCGACGCAGGCCGAGACGCTCGATGAGCGCACGGTAGCGGGCGATGTCGACGTCGGAGAGGTAACCGAGGAGACGGCGACGCTGACCGACCATGAGCAGCAGACCACGACGCGAGTGGTGGTCGTGCTTGTGCTCCTTGAGGTGCTCGTTCAGGTCGTTGATACGACGCGTCAGAACGGCGACCTGGACCTCGGGGGAACCGGTGTCGCCCGGGTGGGTCGCGTACTCTTCGATGATCTCCTGCTTGACCTTCGCGTCAAGTGCCATGCGTAGATCCCCTTTCAGTCCGTTGCGCGGTGCCCGTGCCTGATGCACGAGCGCTCTTTGTCCGCGGCCGTTCGACGGCAACCGCGCAAGACTACCAGATCGCTAGACGGTCCTGGCGCGCAGCCGACGCCGACGCGGTGCCGGCAAGAGACTGCGGACGAGGCCGACGAGCGTCGCGCCGAGCAGACCGCCGAGGCCGTTCGACAGGACGTCGCGCGGATCGGCCACGCGGTAGGGCAGGTAGGTCGCCTGCGCGAACTCGATGCCGGTGGAGAGCACGACCGCGACGACCGCACCGAGGATCCACCACCGGCGCGGGAGCCACAGCGCGGCGAGCATCCCCACGGGCACGAACATCGCGATGTTGGCGAGGAACTCCACGCGGTCGTAGCTGAACCACGTGCCGTGCGGGAGCTGCTGCACCCAGGCGATCGCGTGCAGGACGAGGGAGTTCTGCGCCGCCGAGAAGACCTGCGGGGTCAGCGTCATCCGCCAGATCACCCAGGCGTACGCCGCGGTCAGGGCGAGGAGGAGGAGCTTCCGGAACATCCGGCCAGTCTGGGACACGGTCCTGGCAAGAAGCGGCGGCGACGCTGGGTGAACGCCCGGCGGGACGGGCCGGGCCTGGGCACGCCGGGGTCGCACCTGCGAGCATGGGCGCATGCCGAGTCTCGAGGGAACCCGTGCACGCCGCAGCCCCGGCCGTCGTCAGTGGACGTGGATCGGGCTCGCCGCGGTCGTCGTCGCCGCGCTCGTCGTGACGCTCGTGCTGGTGCTCCCCCGCGGCACCGAGCCCACCGGCAGGCAGGTCGCCGAGCGGAAGACGGCGTCCGAGGCGTTCCCCGGCGGCCTCGCGGAGCAGCCCGAGGCCGAGAACCAACCCGGCAAGCGGGAGTCCGAGGCCCGTGCCGACGGCGACGACACCACGGCCCGGAAGATCGCCGTCATCGCGGACGAGCCGATCGCCACCTGGCTGACGAACACCTCGGTGTCCGAGACGCGTCAGACCATCCGGGACGTCGTCCGCAGCGCCGAGCGGCAGCGGAAGACACCGGTGTTCGTCCTCTACAACGTCCCGGACCGCGACTGCGGCAGCTACTCCAAGGGCGGGACCGCCGCGGACGAGTACCTGCCGTGGGTCCGGTCGGCGGTGCGGGCCATGGCGGGTTCCCGGGCCGTCGTGCTCGTCGAGCCGGACGCCATCGCCCAGATCCAGGTGTGCAAGCGCCTCGAGCAGGACCGCCTGCCCCTGATCCGCAAGGCCGTCGACGAGCTCAGCGGCCACGGCCTCACCGTGTACCTCGACGGCGGGAACGAGAACCGCGTGCCGACGGCGACGATGGCGAAGTGGCTGCGCGAGGCCGGGGTCGACCGGGTGCAGGGCTTCTTCACGAACGTCTCGAACTTCTACCGGGTCGACCAGGAACGCGCCTACGCCGATCGGCTCGCGGACGCGATCGGCGGCGACCCGCACTTCGTCATCGACGTCTCGCGCAACGGTCAGGGCTGGCGCGGCACGTGGTGCAACCCGGACGGCGCCGGCCTCGGCCAGGCCCCGCACGTCACCCGCGGCTCCACCCGGCTCGACGCGCTGCTGTGGGTGAAGACGCCGGGACTGAGCGACGGCACCTGCAACGGCGGGCCGGCCGCCGGACAGTGGTGGGAGTCGTACGCCCTCGGGCTCGTGGAGAACCGCAAGCAGGACTGACCGCGGTGTCGGTGCCCGGTGGTTGCATGACGCCATGACCCCGACCGACCGCATCCGATCCGTCGTCCCGCCCTACCTGCTCCGCGCCGTCGCCGATGCCCGGGGCTTCCCACGCGCGGCCTCGGCGGCACGGACGGCGCTGGCGTCGCTCGACACCGTCCAGCGTCCGAAGCACGAGCACCGGGTCCGTCCGCAGGGCGTGAGCGGCACGGTCGACCGGTCGCCGCAGCGGACCATCTCCGACGCGCACGGCAGCACCACGCTCCCGGGCACCCCGGTCCGGCGCGAGGGCGACCCGGACTCCGGCGACCCCGCGGTGGACGAGGCGTACACGGGCCTCGGCGACACCCACGCCTTCTGGCTCGAGGTGTTCGGCCGGGTGTCGATCGACGGCGCAGGCCTCCCCCTCGACGCCACGGTGCACTACGGGCAGGACTACGACAACGCCTACTGGGACGGCAGCCGGATGGTGTTCGGCGACGGCGACGGCGAGGTCTTCAACCGCTTCACGATCGCGGTCGACGTCATCGGCCACGAACTCGCGCACGGCGTGACCCAGTACACCGCCGACCTCACGTACGAGGGGCAGTCCGGGGCGCTGAACGAGTCGATCAGCGACGTCTTCGGCTCGCTCGTCGCCCAGTACGCCCGACGCCAGAGCGCTGACCAGGCGTCGTGGCTCATCGGCGAGGGGCTCTTCACCCCGGCCGTGCACGGCGTCGCGCTGCGGTCGATGCGGGCTCCGGGCACCGCCTACGACGACCCGGTGCTCGGGAAGGACCCGCAGCCCGCGACGATGGCCGGGTACGTCGACACCACCGAGGACTCCGGCGGCGTGCACACGAACTCCGGCATCCCGAACCACGCCTTCTACCTGGCCGCCACGGCGATCGGCGGCAACGCGTGGGAAGGCGCCGGAGCCGTCTGGTGGGACGCCCTCACGTCCGACGCCGTCACCGCCTCGATCGACTTCGCCGGGTTCGCCACCGTCACCGTCGACGCCGCACGCACGCGCTTCGGGGACGGGTCGGCGCAGCACACCGCGGTGCAGGACGCCTGGCGCACGGTCGGCGTGCTCGACTGAGCCGGGCTGCCGGCGTACCGTCGGGGGCATGCACATCGACGTCCGCCGCAGTGGGGGCATCGCCGGCACCACCAGGGGTTGGCGCGTCGACACCGATGCCTGCGACGACCCGGGCGCGTGGTCGGCGCTCGTCGGTGCCCTGCCCCGCGACGCCCCGAGTGCCCCTGCGCCGGGCGTCCGCGACGACTTCACGTGGACGATCACCGTCGAACGGACGACGGTCACGATCCCCGGCACCCGCCTCGACGGCCCGTGGGCGGCACTGGTGACGCGCGTGCGGGCCGAGGGCACCCCGACCTGACGGACGTGCGCCGCGCCTCCCGTGCGCCCGCGCATCGCTTCGTGCGCTCGCGCGTTCGCTTCGTGAGCAGAAACGGTCGGGTCGCCGACGCGCACCCGACCATTCCTGTTCACGAAGTGACGCGCCGCGCTCAGGAAGTGACGCGCGCCGCGCTCAGGCGACGTCGACGACGGTCAGGCGGCGCGTCGGGCGCGTCATGGCGACGTACACGGCGGCAGCCGCACGCGCCGCGTCCGCACCGACCCGCTCCGGGTCGACCAGCAGCACCCCGTCGAACTCGAGCCCCTTCGCATCGGCGCCCGTGAGCACCGTGACGGACCCCGGCCGGGGCGACCCGAGCGACCGGACGTCCACCTCGGTCCGGGCCAACCGCTCGCGGACCGCGTCCACGTCCGCCTCGGGCACGATGACGCCGATCGTGCCCGCGCCGATGTGCTCCCGCTCGCTGCCGACGATCGCGGCGACCGTGTCGAGCACCTCGGCCCGGCCGGACGTGACGCGCACCACGGGGTCGCCGTCGCGCACGGCCTCGGTCCGAGTGACCGCGAGGCCGGCGGCGTCCGCGAAGGCCCCGGCGGCCTCGACGATCGAGCGCGGCGTGCGGTAGTTGACGGTGAGTTCCTCGACGCGGTGCTCGATCGGCACCTGGGGCGCACGGCCCCGACGACGGCGGGCGAGGGCGCCGACGACGTCGTCCCACGTGCGGGCGGCCCCGGGCGAGGACCCCTGCGCCATGTCCCCCACGATCGTGAACGAGCGGAGCGGGTTCCGGCGGGCGAGCACCCGCCACTGCATCGGGGAGAGCTCCTGCGCCTCGTCGACGACGATGTGGCCGTAGGTCCACTCGCGGTCCTCGGCGGCGCGCTCGGCGGTGGAACGGGGGTCGCCGCCCTCGGCGAAGGAGCCGGCGACCTGCTCGGCGGTGACGATGCCCTCGACGCCCATGTTCTCGATGGCCTGGCGGGCGTTCTCGATGTCGCGGTTGCGGCTGGCCTTCGCCGCGCGCTTGGCGGCACCGCCGGTGGGGTCGAACGGGCCGAGGAGCTCGGCGGCCTCGTCGAGGAGCGGGACGTCCTCGACCGTGAACGCGGCTCCCCGCTCACGCAGCAGCAGGGCCCGGCGCTCCGGGGTCCAGTGGGGGGTGAGCGAGGCGAGCCAGTTCGGCCGGGCGTACAGGTCCTCGAGGAGCTTCTCCGGCGGCAGCGGGAGCCACGCGGTGTTGAGGAGCACGCGGGCGTCGTACGACGACCGGATGTCCTCGCGCAGGACCTTCTCGTCCGCCTCGTCGACGGTGGTCCCGCGCTGGCGGAGCTGCTCGGCGAGCAACCGCGTCATGGCGTCGAGCGCGGTCTTGTTGAACGTGACGCGGGCGGCGTTGTGGGGCTTCCCACGGTCCTGCGCACGCTTCATGGCGTCGGCGACGAGCTCGGGCGGCACGACGAGCCGCTCCCCCTCGACGTCGAGCGTGACCGACTCGGTCGGGACGACCTGGCGGGACCGCACCGCGCGACGGAGCAGCTGCGCCATCTCGGCCGAGCCCTTCACCGCGGCGACGTCGCGCTGGTCGTGCTTCGTCGCGTGCACGCCCGGGTAGAGCGAGCCGAGCGAGGCCATCACCACGCCGGTCTCGCCGAGCGACGGGAGCACCTGCTCGATGTAGGTCAGGAACGCCGGCGACGGGCCGACCATGAGCACGCCGGACCCTCGGAGCCGCTCGCGGTACGAGTACAGCAGGTAGGCCGCACGGTGCAGGGCCACGGCGGTCTTGCCCGTACCGGGGCCGCCCTGGACGATGAGCACGCCCTCGAGCGGGGAGCGGATGATCCGGTCCTGCTCGCCCTGGATCGTCGCGACGATGTCGGTCATCCGGCCGGTGCGCTCGGCGGTGACCGCGGCGAGGAGCGCGCCCTCGCCCTGCAGGTGCGTGCGCTCGTCGTCGTAGAGCGTGGCGTCGAAGACCTCGTCCTCGATGCCGACGACGCTGCGGCCGTCGAGGGTCAGGTGCCGGCGGGCGCGCATGCCCATCGGGTGCGCGGCGGTCGCCTGGTAGAAGGCGCTGGCACCGGGGACACGCCAGTCGAGCAGGAGCGGTCGGTGGTCGCGGTCCCGCAGGCCCACGCGGCCGATGTAGCGGAACGAGTCCTCGTCGCTGTCCGGCTCGGACACCTCGAGCCGTCCGAAGACCAGGCGGTCGCCGACGCGCTCGAGCGTCGCGATGGTGTCCTCGTAGAGCCGGGCGTACGCGTCGCGTTCACTCCGGCTCTGGTGGTTCCCGCCGACCGCCTGACGACGGGTTTCGGCGAGACGCTGTTCGGCCTCGGCGGTCAGCTCGTCGAGACGGCCGAACAGGCCGTCCACGTAGCCGCGCTCGCGGTCGATCTCGGTCGGTTCTGACACACACAACCCTTCGGGACAGGGGAACCCAGTGTAGTCCCCCCATCCCGAAGTGAGGCTTCCTACATCTCTTCGTGCGTGTCCGGGTCGCCGTCCCAGAGGCGTCCGCGCTCGAGGCCGGAGATCGCCGCGACCTCGGCGTCGGTCAGCTCGAAGCCGAAGACGTCGAGGTTCTCGCGCTGCCGGGCCGCGTCGCCGGACTTCGGCACCGGGACGGCACCGATCTGGACGTGCCAGCGGAGCACGACCTGCCCGGGGGTGACCCCGTGCGCGGCGGCGGCGGCGACGATCGGCTGCTCCGTGAGGAGTTCCGACCGCTTCGCGAGGGGGCTCCAGCTCTCGGTCACGATGCCGAGCTCCTGGTGCACCTTCCGCAGTTCGCCCTGCGGGAAGTACGGGTGCAGCTCGACCTGGTTCACGGCCGGGGCGACACCCGTGGCGTCCACGATGCGACGCAGGTGCTCCGGGGTGAAGTTCGAGACGCCGATCGAGCGGACCTTGCCGCTGTCGCGGAGGTCGACGAATGCCTTCCAGGTGTCGACGAACTTGTCCACCGACGGGTTCGGCCAGTGGATCAGGTAGAGGTCGACCGAGTCGAGGCCCAGGTTGCCGAGGGTCTCGTCGATCGAGCGGTGCGCCTCGTCGTAGCCGTGGTGGCGGCCGGGGAGCTTCGACGTGACGACGAGGTCCTCGCGCGCCACCTCGGACTCGCGGACGGCCCTGCCGACGGCGTCCTCGTTGCCGTAGTTGAGCGCGGTGTCGAGCAGCCGGTAGCCGCCCGCGATCGCCGTCCCGACGGCCGCGGCGCCCTCGTCGCCGTTCAGCCCGTAGGTGCCGAGGCCGAGCTCCGGGAACCGGTGTCCGTCGTTCAGCTCGATGGTCGGTGCGCCGACCTGCATCAGCGGACCCCGAGCAGGTCGATCACGAAGATCAGGGTCTTGCCGGACAGGAAGTGGCCACCGCCGGCGGGGCCGTAGGCGAGCTCCGGCGGGACGACGAGCTTGCGGCGCCCGCCGACCTTCATGCCGGGGATGCCCTCCTGCCAGCCGCGCACCAGGGCGGCGAGCGGGAAGTCGATCGGCTCGCCGCGGTTCCACGAGCTGTCGAACTCCTCGCCGGTCTCGTACTCGACGCCGGCGTAGTGCACCTTGACGGTCGACCCGGCGGAGGCCACGTCGCCGGAGCCCTCGACGATGTCGGTGATGACGAGCTCGGTGGGGGCGGGGCCCTCGGGGGCGTCGAACTCGGGCTTGCTGTTCAGGTCAGTCATGCCCGCCAGTCAACCAGAGAGCGCGGACATGGCCCCGCACGTCCACGGACGGCGCCGCAGCCCCCAGAATGGTTCCACCGTGACATCATCCACACCGACCGGCGAGCGCCGACGCCGTCTCCTCGCCGACCTCACCCCGCTCCGCCGCTCCCCCGCGTTCGCCCGGCTCTGGCTCGGCACCGCCATCGCCGGCATCGGCACGCAGATGACCACCGTCGCCGTCGGCCTCGAGGTCTACGACATCACCGGCTCCACCTTCGCGGTCGCCCTCGTCGGCGTGATCGCGCTCCTGCCGATGATCGTCGCCGGCCTCTACGGCGGGATGCTCGCCGACGCGTTCGACCGGCGCACCGTCGCACTCGTGTCCGCCGTGATCGCCTGGGCCGCCGTGGCCCTGATCGCCACGCACGCCTGGCTCGGACTGCACAGCGTCGCCCTGCTCTACGTCCTCGCCACGGTCAACGCCGTCGCCGCGACCGTGAGCAACGCCTCCCGCTCCGCGATCGTGCCCCGGCTCGTGGGCACGGACCTGCTGCCGGCGGCGAGCGCCCTCGGCGGCATCGCGTCGGGGTTCCAGGTCACGGTGGGTCCCGCGGTCGCGGGCGTGCTCATCGCGGCCGTCGGCTTCGCACCGACGTACACGATCGACGTGGTCCTGTTCACGTTCGCGTTCCTCGGGGTGTTCACCCTGCCGCGGATGGCCGCCGACCGGGACGCGCTCCGTCCGGGGCTCAGCTCGCTCGTCGAGGGGGCGCGGTTCCTCCGACGGTCGCGGAACATCACCATGACGTTCGTGCTCGACATCGTCGCGATGACGTTCGGGCAGCCCCGCGTGCTCTTCCCCGCGATCGGTGCGCTCGTGATCGGCGGCGGGTCGATCACCGTCGGCACCCTCACCGCGGCGTACGCGATCGGAGCCCTGCTCTCGAGCGTCTTCTCCGGCCCGCTCGGCCACGTCCGCCGCCAGGGCGAGGCGGTCGGCTGGGCGATCACCGCCTACGGTGGCGCCATCGCGGCGTTCGGCGTGGTCATCGCCTGCGCCCACGCGCTCGGCGGCCGCGAGGGCGACGCGTTCAGCACCGGCATCCTGCCCGCGCTCGGCCTCGCGGCACTCTTCCTCGCGGCGGCCGGCGGCGCGGACAACGTCAGCTCGGTGTTCCGGAACACGATCCTGCAGGCCGCCTCCCCGGACGGCATGCGCGGACGTCTGCAGGGCATCTTCATCGTCGTCGTCACCGGTGGACCGCGGCTGGGCGACCTCTACGCGGGGCTGGTGGTCGCCGCCGGCATCGCGTACCCGCCGATCATCGGCGGCGTGCTGATCATCGGCCTGGTCGCGCTGCTCCTCCGCGCGGTGCCGTCCTTCCGCCGGTACGACGCACGGCACCCGCACGCGAACTGACGAGCGGAGCGGCCGCCGGACGCGACCGTCGACCGGACGGGAGGCGCGGTGCGGGCCGCCACCGCGCCTCCTGGCCCGCAGGTGTCGGGTACCGTACAACGCATGCCGGACAGCGCATCGCGCGACCTCCAGCGGACGGGAGTCCGCGCCGTGGTCCGGCGCACCTACCACTCGGTCATCCGGCACCGCGTCGTCGACGCGGCGGCGTCGCTGACGTTCTTCGCGCTGCTCACGGTGTTCCCGACGACGCTGACCGTGGTGTCGGCCCTGTCGATCGTGGACCGGCAGGGCGACAGCCTCGAGGACATCATCGGGATCCTCGGGTTCATCGTCCGCCCCGAGACGGCGTCGCACCTCGAGGGTCCGCTCCGGCAGCTCCTCACCCTGGACAACCCGTGGCTCGGCTTCGCGATCGGCGTCGTGCTGACGCTGTGGTCGCTCTCCGGGTACGCGACGGCGTTCGGCCGGGCGATGAACACCGCCTACGAGGTCGAGGAGGGGCGTCGCATCTGGAAGTTCCGCAGCATGATGCTCCTCGTCACGCTGCTCGTGATGGCCGGCGGTGCGATCGCGATCGTGATCCTGCTCGGCACCCCGACGATCTCCGCCGCGGTCATCCGGTCCTTCGGGTGGGCGCCGTGGATCGACGACCTCTGGAACGTGGTGAAGTGGCCGATACTCGCCGCCGACCTCGTCGTGATGGTCGCGGTGCTGTACTACGCGACGCCGAACGTGAAGACACCGCAGCTGCGGTGGGTGTCCGCCGGTGCCGGGTTCGCCATCGTGACGTGGGCGCTGGCGACGCTCGGGTTCTCGCTCTACGTCGAGACGATCGGCGGCGGCAACAAGGCGTACGGGTGGCTCGGTGGCGCGATCCTGCTGCTCGTGTACCTGTACATCTCGAACTTCGTCCTCGTGGTGGGCGGTGAGCTCGACTCCGAGGTGATCCGGATGCGCCAGCTCCTCGCCGGGATCGAGGCCGACGAGTCCATCCGGCTGCCGCTGCGCGACGTCACGCGGAACTTCACGCTCGCCCGGTGGCGGGACGCCGACATCGCCGCCGCGCACCACGTCCGGACGATCGCGGCGCAGCGGGCGGCCGAGGACGACGCCGATCCCGCCCGTGCCGAGGCGGCGGAACACCTGCGGGACCTGTCCCGGCAGGTGCGGGTCGGCGAGCCGCCGATGCCGTAGGCGCCGGGTGAACGCTGCTCGCACGGTGCGAGCCCGCGATCGCAGTGTGCGAGGTTCCGACCGGTGTGGGAGCGCGATTGCCCCGCACCGTGCGCGGAACCTCGCACACTGCGGAGGCGCGGCGCGGCGCGGCGCCGCGCCGCGCGTCAGCGCTCGCGCGCCGCCCGGTCGAGCATCTCCTCGGTGACGACCGGGATCGCCCCCGTGGCCAGCTCGATGCCCGACAGCCGCGCCGGGCTCAGGACGCGCTGGACCTGGTCCTCCTCCATGAGCCCCGCCGCGGTCACGAGCGTCGAGATGGGCGTCGAGGTCGTCAACGCCGTGTGCGCGATCGACGCCGCGGCCGCGTACCCGATGTACGGCGTGAGCGCGGTGACGACGCCGACGTTCGTGTCGACCTGGGCCGCGAGCTTCGCCTCGTTCGCCTCGATCCCGGCCACGCAGTTCACCCGGAGCGTCGCGCACCCGCTCGCCATCCACTGCAGCGACTGCAGGATCGAGTGGGCGATGATCGGCTCGAACGCGTTGAGCTGCAGCTGCCCGCCCTCGGCTGCCATCGTGACCGTGGTGTCCGCCCCCACGACCGCGAACGCGATCTGGTTCACGACCTCGGGGATGACCGGGTTCACCTTGCCCGGCATGATCGAGGACCCTGCCTGCCGCGCCGGGAGCGTGATCTCCCCCAGGCCGGCCTGCGGACCCGAGGCCAGCAGCCGCAGGTCGTTGCAGATCTTCGAGAGCTTCGCCGCGCTCCGCTTCACGGTGCCGGAGAGGGTCATGAACGCGCCGGCGTCGCTCGTCGCCTCGATGAGGTCCGGGGCCGTCACGATGTCGAGCCCGGACGCGACCTGCAGCTGGCGGCGGACCTCGTCGCGGTACTGGGGGTCGGCCGTGATGCCCGTGCCGATCGCCGTCGCGCCGAGGTTCGTCTCGGCGAGCAGCGGCATGACCGTCTTGAGCAGGAGGACGTCCTCCTGGATGGTGTGCGAGAAGCCGGTGAACTCCTGCCCGAGGGTCATCGGCACCGCGTCCTGCAGCTGGGTGCGCCCGATCTTCAGCACGTCCTGGAAGGCGTGCCCGCGCTCCGCGAAGGCGTCGGACAACGCCTCGAGCTGCGACACGAGCCGCCGCACGCCGAGGATCATCGCGAGCTTGATGCTCGTCGGGTACGTGTCGTTCGTCGACTGGCTGCGGTTGACGTGGTCGATCGGGTGCAGGTACCCGTAGTCGCCCTTCTCGCGGCCGAGGAGCTCGAGGGCGCGGTTCGCGAGCACCTCGTTCGTGTTCATGTTCGTCGAGGTACCGGCACCGCCCTGCACGATGTCGACGACGAACTGGTCCCGGAGCGAACCGTCGCGGACCTCCTGCGCGGCACGGTCGATGGCGTCGGCACGCTCGGCGTCGAGCACCCCGATCGCCTTGTTCGCCCGGGCGGCCGCCTGCTTGACGGTCGCGAGGGCCTCGATGAGGTCCGGGTAGACCGCGATCGGCACCGAGGTGATGGGGAAGTTCTCGAGGGCGCGGAGGGTGTTGATGCCCCAGTACGCGTCCGCTGGGACGTCACGCGACCCCAGGGAGTCGGTCTCGGTACGGGTCTGTGCTGCTTCGTTGCCGGTCACGCCCACGAGGGTAGCCCGTCCGGCCGGTCGGGGCCGGGCCCCGGCCCCGGCGGGCGCGTCGCGACGTGCGCGGACGTCGCGGGTGGCGCCGTGGACGCGCGCGGTGACGGCCTGGAGGCGCGGTGCGGGTCGGCACCGTGCCTCCAGGCCGTCAAGGGGTCGCGCCCAGGGCACGCACGCCGGTCGGCGCGGGATGCGTCAGTGGAACTGCGGGACGATGAGGTAGATGCCGTAGAGGACGGCCGCGCCGGAGACGACGAAGCAGGCGACGGACAGCGTCCGGAACCAGCGCACGGCGGTCGTGACGTTCGACGGGTGCGGGAACCCGACCGTCGCCGGACCGATCGTGCCGTCGTCCTTCACGGTGAACTTGCCGGCGCGGGTGTCGGCGGCGCTCCAGAAGCGGAGGCCGATCGAGTACACGGTGACCACGAAGCACGCGCCGACGAGCGACACGATCGCCACAGTGAGGAACGCGAACCAGTCGATGCTCATCAGCGTCGTCCTCCCTTGCGGCCGGCCATGCGGCGCAGGGTGCGCTCGCGGCTCAGCTCGGCTCGACGCGCGGCGACGGTCTCGGCGCGCTTCTTCCGCTGCAGGTCACGCAGCTCCTTGCGGGTGAACACCGCGTTGGCGGCGACGTCCACCTCGATCGCGGCGGCCTGCTCGTGCGGCTTGCGGAGCGACCACAGGTAGAGCCCGAGGATCACCGCGGCGCCGACGACCGCGTCGATGACGAGGCCCGTGACGCCGAGGCGGGCGATGCCGGACGCGACCGCGCCGACGGCAGCGGCTGCCGGGAGGGTGATGAACCAGGCGATCACGATCTTGCCGGCGGTGGACCACTGGATCTTCGACCCGCGGCGGCCCAGACCGGCGCCGATGATCGATCCGGAGGACACCTGCGTGGTGGACAGCGCGAAGCCGAGGTGGCTCGAGGCGAGGATCGTCGCCGCGGTCGACGCCTCGGCCGCGAACCCCTGCGTCGCGCGGATCTCGGTGATGCCGGACCCGAGCGTGCGGATGATGCGCCACCCGCCGGTGTACGTGCCGAGGGCGATCGCCAGGGCGCAGGCGATGACGACCCAGAACTGGACGCCCTGCTCGGACGACTGCGCACCCGAGGCGATGAGGGTCAGCGTGATGACGCCCATCGTCTTCTGCGCGTCGTTCGTGCCGTGCGCGAGCGACACCATCGAGCTCGTGAAGACCTGGCCGATGCGGAAGCCGCCGCGCTCGTTCGGGAAGACCGGGCGCCGGGTGATCCGGTACGCGATCCGCGTGGACAGGAACGAGACCAGCGCGGCGATCACCGGCGAGAGGAACGCGGGGATGATCACCACCGTCAGCAGGGCCGCGTAGTTGACGGCGTTGAACCCCGCACCGACGATCGCGGCACCGATGAGCCCGCCGAACAGCGCGTGCGAGGACGACGACGGCAGGCCGCGCAGCCACGTGATCATGTTCCAGACGACCGCCCCGATGAGCCCGGCGAAGATCATCTCCGGGCTGATCGCCACGCCTCCGGGCCCCTCGTTGATGAGGCCGTGCGAGATCGACGTCGCCACCGCGGTGCTGAGGAACGCACCGACGAGGTTGAGCACCGCGGCGACCGTGACGGCCACCTTGGGCTTCATCGCACCGGTGGCGATCGGGGTCGCCATCGCGTTGGCGGTGTCGTGAAAACCGTTTGTGAAGTCGAAGAAGAGGGCCAACGCGATGACCAGGACGACTATGAGTGTGATGTCCACCGCGGGCAAGTGTCCCAGGCTGGACGCCGCCTGGCAAACCCTGTCGGACACCTGCTGTTCATGTCGCCTTCGGACTCGTTCAGATCCGGAACCATTCCGATGGGAGAATGGACGGTATGGACACCGTCGAGCTCCTCATCCTGTTGGTCGGATCGCTCGCGGTGACGGGGTTCGCTCGGGCCAAGGGACTGCCGGCGCCACTGCTCGTGACGGCCGTCGCCCTGGCCGCGTCGTTCCTGCCGGGCCTCCCGCCGATCGAGATCGACTCCGAGGTCATCCTGACGATCATCCTGCCGCCGCTGCTCTACTCGGCGGCGCTCGACGTGTCGTGGCAGAGCTTCCGGCAGTCGATCAAGCAGATCCGTCGACTCGGCATCTTCCTCGTGATCATCACGGCACTGGCCGTCGGCCTCGCGGCGTACATCATCATCCCCGACATGGACTGGCCCGCGGCGATCCTGCTCGGCGCGATCGTCGCCCCGCCGGACGCGGTGTCGGCCGCCGCGATCGGCCGGAAGCTCGGGCTCCCCCGCCGCGTGATGACGGTGCTGTCCGGCGAGAGCCTCATCAACGACGCCGCGTCCCTGACGCTCGTGCGCGTCTTCACCTTGATCGCGGCGGGCACCTCGCTGACGATCTGGCAGGACCTCGGGATCTTCGGCCTCGCGATCGGCGTCGGGCTGGCGGTCGGCATCGTCCTCGGCGTCGCGGTGCACTGGATCCGGATGCGGATCAACGACCCGGTGGTCGAGACGATCATGAGCATCCTGCTGCCGTTCGTCGCGTACATCCTCGCCGAGGACCTCTCCGGCTCCGGGGTGATCGCGGTGGTGACCGCCGGCCTCTACATCGGCTACAACTCGCCGAAGGAGGGCTACGCGACCCGGCTGCAGGAGCGCCCGCTCTGGACGAGCATCGACGTCATCCTCGAGGGGTTCGTCTTCGCCCTCATCGGCCTCCAGCTCAACACCGTCGTGCAGGACCTCGTCGAGAGCGAGCGCAGCCTCGGGCAGACCCTGACCGCCGCGGCCGTGGTGCTCGTGGTGGTGATCCTCGTGCGGCCGCTCTTCGTGTTCGAGTCCTACGTGCGCAACCGCTTCAACGGCAGGTGGTTCCGACCCCTGCGCATCCGGCTGTCCCGCGGCCACCCGTCCCTGCGGTGGATGCGCGGCTCGGCGGAACCGAAACTCAACTGGCGCGAGCTGACCGTCATCTCGTGGACGGGCATGCGTGGCGTGGTGACCCTCGCCGCCGCCGTGTCGGTCGTGGCGAACCCGGTCGACATCAAGGCCCAGGACACCATCTTCATCATCGCGTTCATCGTGACGGTGGGGACCCTCCTGCTCCAGGGACTCACCCTGCCGTTCGTGATCCGGTCGCTCAAGGTGCAGGACCCGGCCGAGGGCGAGGAGGACGTCCGCAGCGAGATGCGCCTCAACCAGCGCACGACCGAGGCCGCGATCGAGCTGCTCGAGAAGCGACGTCCGGACTGGTCGAAGCAGTACGGCGACGAGGCCGTCGATGCCGTCGTGAACCGGCTCAAGGCCCGGCTCGAGCGCCAGGCGGAGACGTTCCGCCGCGACGCCGAGGAAGAGGAGGACGAGGAGCGCAACGCCCCGGTCCGCCTGCGGGGTGCCCAGATCCAGGACATCCGGCGGGAACTGCTCGACCGTCGCCGCGAGATCGTGCTCGAGGAACGCGAGAAGGGCAACCTCGACGAGGAGGTCATGCGCCGCGTGCTCGTGACCCTCGACGCCGAGGAACTGGCGATGGACTCGGCGCAGGCGTCGCGCAGCCGGTCCTGACCGCGACCAGGATCCCGGGCGTATCCTGGCGGCCCGACCCAGAACAGGAGCGCATCGCCGAGTGAGCACGCCGCGGAACGACGTCCCCAGGAACAACGACCTCCCGGATCGTGACGGGGGGCCGCGGCAGTCATCCGCTCCCAAGCAGCGCACGACACGTCCGTCCACCCGCGGTGGCTCGAAGCCCCGACGCGGTGCCCCGGTCGCCGGCACCCGGCCGACCCGCACCGGCTCCGGTGGTCCCGGTCGCGTCCGGCAGGCACCCGTCCCGGAACCGCAGCGCATCAGCGGCTACCGGCGCTGGTTCGGGACGCTGCACCCGTCGCTCCAGTTGATCGGCCTGCAGCTCTGGATGCCGCTGTTCTTCATCGTCGGCTTCTGCCTCTGCTACGTCTTCGCGTTCCACGCCCCGCACCCGCACGACGTCCCCGTGGCACTCGTCGGCAGCGACCCGACCCTGGTGGCCGCGATGCAGAAGGCGCTGCCGGGCGAGTACCTCTTCCACACCTACGACTCCCTCGCGCAGGCCAAGCGCGACGTGCTCGCCGGCACCATGGCCGTGGCGTACGACCCCTCGACGAACGAGGTCTTCAAGGCCACCGCGCACCAGTTCCAGGTCGCCTCGCTCGTCCCCGCGACGCTGACAACCGTCCTGACCGGCATCGGGGTCGCCGCCCCCACCGTGACCGAACTGGCTCCGCTGCCCGCCTGGGACGAGTACGGCACCGTCGCCATGTACGTCATGCTCGCCTGGTGCATCGGCGGCTACATGGTCGCGATGTTCATCGGCATCATGGGCGGCCCGCTCCGGCACCGCACCCGCATGGCCGTCATCGTCGTCGGTGGCCTGGTCATCTCGCTCATCACGAACACCCTCGCCGGGCCCGTGGTCGGCGCCATCCACGGACACTGGATCGAACTCGTCCTCATCGCCTGGGGCTGGATCGTCGCGATCGGCCTCGCCGTCAACGGGCTGAGCTACTTCGTCGGCCGGTTCATCGCCGCGCCGGCCATGATCTGCTTCGTCTTCCTGTCGATGCCGTCGTCCGGCGGCGCCTACCCGAAGTGGTTCATGCCGGAGCCGTTCGCGTGGCTCAACAACGTCGTCGTCGGCTCGAGCATGGTCGACATGATCAAGCACCAGATCTACGGCGTCGGCCCGTCGTACTCGCGCGGCCTCATCACGATGGCCTGCTACGCCGGCGCCGGACTCGTCCTCATGTACTTCGGCAAGCAGTGGTGGGAGCGCCGACGCATCCGTGCCATCGTCACCGGCCGCACGACGATGTTCCAGGACGCCCAGACCGCGAACCGCGAGTTCCTCGGCAAGCAGCGCGACGCCGAGCTCGAGCGCCACGGGCTCACCTCGACCGAGACCGGCACGCTGAGCGTCCTCCACGACGACGACTGGGAGGACGAACGCGTCGGCGGCGACGTCTTCATGGGCGGTCGCGACGGCCTCGAGACCGAGACCACGCCCACGGGTCGCATCCCCGTCGTCCGTGGGGACCGCACCGGTCCGGTGCAGCGTCCAGGAGGCGCGGCGACCGGCCCCCGCACCCGTCCCGTCCCACGGGCGGACGGGTCCAGGGCACCGGGTCGCGCCGACGCCACGGGTCGCCCCGCCGACGGCGCCGGCGAACGACCGCACGGTCGGCACGCGGACCGCTGAGCCCCGGGCGCCTCGCCGCGCGCGCCTCCGGCGCCCGTGCGTGTGCGGCGCCCGTGCGTGTGCATGTTCCGACATCGCACGCGTCGATCGACGGGCACGATGTCGAACGGTGCACACGCATCCGATGCACGTGCACACTTCGACACTGTGCGAGTCGATCGACGCGCGCAGTGTCGCACGGTACACGCGCATCGAGACGACCGACGCCCGGACCGCGTCCGCACGGCGCGTATCCTGGGGGCATGAACCCGCGCATCGCCTGGCACCGCGTCCTCGTCACCGTCGTCGTCGTGTTCCTCGTGCTGACGGTCGGGTTCTACGCGGCGAGTGTGCTGCTCGCCCCCGCCGACGGCCGCAACGTCGCCGGGCTGTTCGTCGGCTGGGCGATGTTCGCGATGATCGGCGCGATCGTGTTCGGCATCATCGACTTCTTCGTGCGCCCACTCGGCGGTCGGAGCGGTGACGCCGAGGTCATCGCCGCGGCCGAGGAAGCCCGCACCGGCAGCACCCGCACGCAGACCCCCACCCGGTAGGACGACGCGCTGGGACGGCGACGGGTCAGGGTCCGGACGGCGCTGCCACTCCGGTGCCGGTGTAGCCCGACACCGTGGCATCGTCCTCGGCGAACGTGAACCGCGCCCGCACCGATCCCCCGCCGAGCACGCCCGGCAGCCAGTACTTCGCGTCGTCCCACATCGCGTCGAACGGCACGGCGTCGACCGGGATCCAGCGGGGTTCGAGTTCGTCGCTGCCCGACGGGCTGCCCTGCCAGCGGCGGCAGACGAAGACGTCCGAGACCTGGGACCAGGACGGGCGGTACGGGAACCGGTAGTCCAACGTGCCCCGCGCCTCCAGGTCCGCCGCGTCGATCCGCAGGCCGACCTCTTCCGCGACCTCGCGCACCGCCGTCTCGACGGCGGACTCCCCCGGTTCCCGCTTGCCGCCGGGTCCGACGAGCCGGCCGGTCCCGAGGCCGCGTCGCTTCTCCCCGAGGAGCACCTCGGGACCCTGTTCGCCGTCGCGCACGAGGTAGACGACGACCACGGCGGGGTGCTGGGACTTGCTCGGGTCGCGTGGGGTCACGCGTCCAGTCTGGCCGAAGTTCTGGCGTAGGCTTTTTCCATGGCGGGCACGCTGCGGGGGCACCATGGCTGAGCCGGGCAGGACCGGGCGCAGCCTCGAAGTGCTGCGCGCCGAGGCAGCCGAGGAGATCTCGATGATCGTCGAGCACCGCAGCCGCCAGGGCGAGGACCCGTGGGAGTTCATGCCGACGCTCCCCACCGTGGACGAGCAGGTCGTGCTCATCCTCCGCGCCGACGCCGTCGAGCTGGACGCCGCGATCGGGCAGCGGAGCGCGCAGTGGTCGATGCACCCCGCCTCCGGGCAGGGCACCCGCCTCGGCGAGGAGTACCACCGGCTCCGTCGCATCGCGCTGCAGCACCCCGAGCTGACGCCGGCGGTGTGGAAGCTCATGGGCGCGCTCCCCGAAGCCGGCTAGGTCGTTCCCGGCCGGGCTGCGGTTGGATGGCCCCATGACCGAAACCGTGCTCGCCGTCCTGAACCAGCCCTCCCGCGACCGCGCGCCGCACGACCCCGCGGCGGACGCGTTCACGTGGGCGAAGCCCCTCGAGGAGCACGTCCAGGTGCAGGACCTCGGCATCATCCGCGGCGACGGGGTCTTCGAGACCGTCACCGTGATCGACGGGCACCCGCAGGCGCTCGAGGCGCACCTGGCGCGCTTCGGCCGCTCGGCCGCGATGCTCGACCTGCCCGCACCCGACACCGACGCCTGGCGCCGGGCGATCGAGGCGGTGTGCGCCCGGCTCGACCCGGTCCGCGAGGCCTTCGTCAAGACCGTCCTCACCCGCGGCGTCGAGGGCTCGGACCGCCCGACGGGGTGGGTCTACGCGGCACCGTCCGGCGACTCGACCGCCGCACGCACCGAGGGCATCTCGGTCGTCACGCTCGACCGCGGCTACCGGCACGACGTCGAACGGACGTCCCCGTGGCTGCTGCAGGGCGCGAAGACGCTGTCGTACGCGGTGAACATGGCAGCGCTCCGCGAGGCCGGCAGACGCGGTGCGGACGACGCCGTGTTCGTCTCCACGGACGGCTACGTGCTCGAGGGCACGCGCGCGAACCTCGTCCTCTCCGTCGGCGGGCGGCTCGTGACACCGCGCACCGACATCGGGATCCTCGCCGGGACGACGCAGGCGGACGTGTTCCGCTTCGCCGAGGAAGCGGGCATCGAGACCGCCTACGAGCTCCTCACGCTGGACGACTTCCACGCGGCGGACGCGGCCTGGCTCGTCTCGAGCGTGCGCCAGGCGGCGCCGATCCGGTCGGTGAACGGTGTCGCGCGGGCGATCGACGCGGAACTCACGACGCGCATCAACGACTTCCTGCTGGCGCGCGAGGTCTGAGACCCGCCTGCGGGCGGCGGACGGGAGGCGCGGTGCGGGCCCGCACCGTGCCTCCCGTCCGGAACCTGGTCGCTACCAGCGCGGCGTGGTGACGCCCGTGCCGTCGGCCCACTCGAAGACGGACTCGCCCTCGATCCAGACGCGCGTCGCGCGGCTGGTCGCGTCGAGCGGGTCGCCGTCCCACAGGACGAGGTCGGCGTCGTAGCCCTCGGCGAGGCGGCCGACGCGGTCCCCGAACCCGAGGAAGTCGGCGGGGTTCGTCGTGAGCGCCTCGAGCGCGGTCTGGCGGGGCAGCCCCTCCTTCACCGCCGCGGTGGCCTGGTCGACGAGCATGCCGATCGGGACGACCGGGGCGTCGGTCGTGATCGCCACGCGGACCCCGGCCGCCGCGATCGCCGCGAGGTTCGGGATCCCGCGGTCGCGGAGCTCGACCTTCGAGCGGCTCGTGAAGAGCGGGCCGTAGATGACGGGGATGTCCTTCTCGGCGAGGACGTGCGCGATCTTGTGCGCCTCGGTGCCGTGGTTCACGACCAGGCGGTACCCGAACTCCTCGGACAGCCGGATCGCGGTGGCGATGTCGTCGTGGCGGTGCGTGTGCTGGTCCCACGCGAGCTCGCCGTCGAGGACGCGGACGAGCGCCTCCTTCGTGAGGTCGCGGGCGAACGGCTCGCCCTTCGCGGCGGCGGCGTCGCGGGCGGCACGGTAGTTCTGGGCCTCGACGAAGGCATCGCGGATGATCTTCGCGACGCCGAGACGGGTGGACGGGGTCTGTCCCTTGCCGCCGTACACGCGCTTCGGGTTCTCGCCCAGCGCGCTCTTGATGCTCACCGCGTCGGAGATGAGCTGCTCGTCGATCGTGCGGCCGCCCCAGGTCTTGATCGCGACGGTCTGGCCGCCGATCGGGTTTCCGGACCCGGGCTTGACGACGATCGAGGTGATGCCGCCGGCGAGGGCGTCGCGGAAGCCCTCGTCGTCGATGTCGATCGCGTCGATCGCGCGCACCCCGGCCATGTTCGGGCCGGTCATCTCGTTCGTGTCGTTGCCCGCCTCGCCGTTCGCCTCCTCGTGGATGCCGACGTGCCCGTGCGACTCGACGAAGCCCGGGACGAGCCACGCGCCAGCGGCGTCGACGACCGGCAGCCCGGCCGGGGGCGAGACGTCCGGGCCGATCGCGGTGATGCGACCGTCCTCGACCACGACGGAGCCGCCGTCGAACTCGGGGGCGGTGACGGGGACCACGTGTGCGTTCGTCACGACGAAGGAGTTGCTCATGCCACCACGGTACCGACGGGGGCGGACACCGCGGCCGTGCACACGACATGCAGATTCCTGGCGGCGGTGGCCGACGCCGCTCTAGCGTCGAGCCGTCGTCCCGTCGTCCCGTCGTCCCGTCGACCCGTCGTCCCGTCGTCCTGTCGTCCCGTCGTCCCGTCGTCCCGTCTCGTCCACCGTGGAGGAACCGATGCCCCGCACCGAGCACCCCTGGCCGTCCCACACCACCGTCACGCTGCCCTGGCGCAGCAGCGTGCGCGGCCCGCGGCACGACCGCGAGACGACGTCGGTGGTGGCGTCGGTCCCGCCGCGCATCGCCCGGCTCCCCTGGTCCCCGGACGCCGACACCGCAGCGCTGCTCGACCGCGCCGCCGCCGCGCTCGTGCACCTCGACGAGCACCACGGCGACCGGCTCGCCGTGCTCGGTCGCGTGCTCGACCGGACCGAGGCCGTCGCGACCTCCCGCATCGAGGACGAGCACGCCACGCTCGACGACCTCGCGCGTGCCGTGGTCGGCGTCCGGGCGAACCGCAGCGCGACGGCGATGGTCCGGGCCGGCGAGGCGATCGAGACGCTCGTGTCCTCCGCGGCGTCCGGCACGATCACGGAACGGGCGCTGCTCGCGGCCCACCACCGGCTCCTGCGCGACGACCCGGTCGACGGCCGGTACGCCGGACGCTGGCGGGACGTGCAGAACTGGATCGGCGGCGGCGCCACGCCCCGGCTCGCGCGCCACGTCCCGCCGCCGGCCGCGCTCGTGCCCGAGCTGATGGACGACCTGTTCGCGTTCCTCCACCGCGACGACCTGCACCCGATCGCGCAGGCGGCCATCGCGCACGCGCAGTTCGAGTCGATCCACCCGTTCACCGACGGCAACGGGCGGATCGGCCGCGCGCTCGTCGCCGCCGTGCTCCGCCGTCGTGGCCTCGCTCGGATCGTCACGGTGCCGGTCGCGACCGCCCTGGTCGCCGAGCGGGACCGGTACTTCTGGCACCTCGACCGGTACCGTCGCGGTGTCGTCGACGAGTGGGTCCGTGACCTCGCGATCGCGATCGGCACGGTGTGCGACGAAGCCACGGTCACGGCGCTGCTCCTCGACGAGGCCGCCGTCCCCCGCGGGTCGCGGTGGTGGCCGACCCGGGCGCACGACGCCGTCGCCCGGACCCTCCTCGACGATCCCGTCGTCACCGAGGACCACCTCGAGCAGCTGCTCGGCGACGACGCCCGCTCGATCGACACCGTGACCGACGACCTCTGCCGCGCCGGGGTGCTGCGGCCGGTGACCGAGCGGCGCCGTCGCCGAGCGTGGCTCGCGGTGGCCGTCGCCGACGAGGTGACGGCCTTCACCGACCGCGTCCACGACGCCGTCACACACCGGGCGAATAGGGTGGGGTGGTGAGCACCGAGCACGCCCAGGCCACCCCGCCCACCGCCGCCAAGCGGCCCGTGACGCGGACCCACCACGGCATCGACTTCGTCGACGACTACGAGTGGCTGCGCGACAAGGAGTCGCCGGACACCCTGGCCTACCTCGAAGCCGAGAACCGCCACACCGAACAGGCGACGGCGCACCTCGACGGACTGCGCGACCGGATCTTCGCCGAGGTGAAGAACCGCGTGCAGGAGACCGACCTCTCGGTGCCCGTCCGCATGGGCGACTGGTGGTACTTCACGCGCACGGCCGAGGGCAGCCAGTACGGCGTGCACTGCCGTGCGCCGATCAGCGGCCCGGACGACTGGACCCCGCCGGCGGTGACCGAGGGCGAAGCGACGCTCCCCGGCGAGCAGGTCGTCCTCGACGGCAACGCGCTCGCGGACGGGCACGACTTCTTCTCGCTGGGTTCCTACGACATCAGCGACGACGGCACGCGGCTCGTCTACGGCATCGACGTCGAGGGCGACGAGCGGTACACCCTGCACGTGCGGGACCTCACGACCGGCACCGACCTCGGCGACGAGATCCCGAACACCGGGTCCGGGGCGACGTTCGACCCGTCCGGCCGCTTCGTGTTCTACCCGACCGTCGACGACTCCTGGCGTCCCGACCGCATCTGGCGGCACACCGTGGGCAGCCCGGCGGCCGATGACGTCGTCGTGTTCGAGGAGCCGGACGACCGCTACTGGGTCGGCGTCGGGGTCACCCGGTCGTCGCAGTACATCGTGATCGAGCTCGGGTCGAAGATCACCTCCGAGGCGCTCGTCCTCGACGCGGCCGACCCCACCGGCGAGTTCCAGGTCGTGTGGCCCCGGCGCGAGGGCGTCGAGTACGAGATCGAGCACGCGATCGTGGGCGGCAGCGACCGGTTCCTCGTCCTGCACAACGACGGTGCCGAGAACTTCGAGCTCGTCGACGTCCCCGCGGACGACCCCACGTCGGAGCGCGACCGGCGGGTCGTCGTCGCGCACCACGCCGAGCGTCGGATCGAGGCGGTGGACGCCTTCGCCGGACACCTCGCGCTCGAGTACCGGTCCGAGGCGCTCCCCCGCGTCGCGATCATCCCGATCGAGGGCGACGGCTACGGCGACGCGCACGAGGTCCCCTTCGACGAGGCACTGTTCTCGGCCGGGCTCGGTGGCAACCCGGAGTGGGACCAGCCGACGCTCCGGATCGGGTTCACGTCGTTCGTCACCCCGTCCGAGGTGAGCGACCTCGACCTCGCGACCGGCGAGGTCACGGTCCTGAAGCGCCAGCCCGTGCTCGGCGGCTACGACCCGGCCGACTACGTCCAGGAGCGCGACTGGGCCACCGCCGACGACGGCACCCGCGTGCCGATCTCCCTCGTGTGGCGCCGTGACGCGGTGGACACCGACCGTCCGGCACCGCTGCACCTCTACGGCTACGGCTCGTACGAGCACTCGATCGACCCCGGGTTCAGCGTCATGCGCCTGTCGATGCTCGACCGCGGCGTCGTGTTCGCCGTCGCCCACGTGCGCGGTGGCGGCGAGATGGGTCGGCACTGGTACGAGAACGGCAAGACCCTCACGAAGAAGAACACCTTCTCCGACTTCGTCGCGGTCGCCACGCACCTGATCGACACCGGACGCACCACCGCCGACCGGCTCGTCGCCGAGGGCGGCAGCGCGGGCGGGCTCCTGATGGGCGCTGTGGCGAACCTCGCCCCGGAACGGTTCGCCGGGATCCTCGCGGCGGTGCCCTTCGTCGACGCGTTGACGAGCATCCTCGACCCCGACCTGCCGCTGACGGTCATCGAGTGGGACGAATGGGGCGACCCGCTGCACGACCCCGAGGTCTACCGGTACATGAGCGAGTACTCGCCGTACGAGAACGTCCGCGACGACGTGCAGTACCCGAAGATCCTCGCCGTGACGTCCATCAACGACACCCGTGTGCTGTACGTCGAGCCCGCGAAGTGGACCGCGAAGCTGCGTGAGGTCGGCGCTCCGGTGCTGCTCAAGACCGAGATGGCAGCGGGGCACGGCGGCGTCAGCGGCCGGTACGCCTCGTGGAAGGAGCGGGCGTTCGAGCTCGCCTGGCTCCTCGACGTCCTGGGGTTGGCGGACGAGGCGACCGCCGCGTGACGACTTCGTGAGCAGGAATGGTCGGGTTGCCCATCGGCACCCGACCATTCCTGCTCACGAAGCGAGCGCCCGGCGCTCACACGCGGTTGAGCGCGTGCACCGCCTCGTCGTAGGACTCCTCGGCGAGGCGCACCCGGTCGCCCGCGAGCACCCCGTACCCGAACGTGCCCTCGCCGCCGCGCTCGGCGATCGCCGCGTTCGTGCGCAGCGTGTCGAGCGCGTGCAGGGAGCGCACCCGCTCGGTGAGGACGTCGGCCGCCGTCCCGATCCGCTTCCACAGTGCGTGCGGGAACGCGTCGTCGCCGAGCACGTCCATCGTCAGGCGCGCGCGCATCGTCGCCTGCCAGGCGGCCTCGGTCGTGGCGCGGTCGGCGGCCTCACGCGCAGCGGCGGTGTCCGAGGTGTCGTCGGCGACCGCGGCGCGCACGAGTTCGCGGACCTCCGGCTTCACCTGGGCGACGACGTCCTGCGCGACCTTCTTCGGCGACCGGAGGGCCCACGCGGTCGGTGCGGGGCGCTCGACCGCGTCGTCGAGGGCGTCGAGGAGCTCGAGGAACGGCTCGCCGTGCAGGAACGCCACGACGTCCCGGACCGACTGGTCGCGACGTTCGCGGGTGGCCGCCAGGATCCGCTCGCGCGTCATCGCGTCGACGAGCTCGTCCTGCGCCGGGGTCGACGCACGCGGCAGCCGGTCGATGAGGTACTCCGCCAACGCAGCGCGCGCGGTGACGGCGGCGAGTCCGTCCGCCCCTGCGGCAGCGCGGTCGACGGCGTCGCCGGCGGCGAACGCCGGACGGTACGCGCCGAGGATCGCGGCGATCTCGAGGGCGGTCTCGGCCGCCTGCCGGAGGTCGGTGGCGTCGCCGGAGCGGAGCCGCGCCTCCTGGGCGAGGAGCGCGGCGCGGAGCTTCCGCAGCCGCTTCACCAGCACGCGTGCGGTCGTTCCCTTGTCCGGCTTGTCCTCGGCCTGGAGGCGCGGTGCCGGTGCTCCTACCAGCCCACGTGCCAGCTTGGACGAGACGGCGGCGGGGCCGGCGCCGACGGCGGCGAAGCGCCCGTCCAGCGACGCGAAGAGCTCGTGGGCGACCTGCGGGTCGACGCCGCCGACGATCTCGACCTCGACCTCTCGCCAGGTGCGCGGGGTCTCGGGGGCGTCGTCGTCGAGCCGCGTCGCGCGGACCTGGTCGTCGGCGAGCTCGGCGATCTGGTCGCCGTCCTCGTCGAGCAGCCGCGTCACCGTGCGGGTCGTCGTGATCCGGACCACCGGGTGGAGGCCCCGGCCACGGCGCTCGGTGAAGAGTGCGGCGAGGACCTCGTCGGGGACGGTGTCGGCGTCGTCGGTGAGTGGGAAGTGCTGCTCGTGCCGGACGGTGTCGGACGAGGCGCGCTTGATGTGCCAGCCGGCGTCGGGGCCACCGGTCCGTCGGCGCACCGTCACGCGGGCGGCCACGAGGTCGTACCGCTCGGTGTCCCAGTACGTGGCGTCGAGGTCGAACGGTTCCTGGTGCTCGGTGCGGATGATGCCGCCGATTCCCACGAGGTCCGGCAGGGCACCGCCCTCGGGCAGGTCGTAGGTTCGCTCGATCTCGAGGTGCGTGTCGCTCACGCGGTCCTGTCTACCAGGGCTTCCCCGTGTTCCCCGAACCGGCGGGGTTAGCCTGAGCACATGAGCGAGACGATCACCCGCGACGCGTTCGTGCCGGAGGCCGGCGCCGTCACGATGTTCACGACCAGCTGGTGCGGCTACTGCGCGCGCCTGAAGAACCAGATGTCCAAGGCCGGGGTCCCCTACCGCGAGGTCGACATCGAGCAGACGCCCGGCACGGCCGAACTCGTCGCCGAGGTCAACGGCGGCAACCAGACCGTGCCGACGCTGGTGTTCCCCGACGGCAGCACGGCGACGAACCCCTCGCTCGCCGAGGTCCAGTCGCGCATCTGACGCCGCGGAGCCCCGCACAACCGAAGTCCGTCCGAACCGCGCGATCGCGTGGTTCGGACGGACTTCCGTTGTGCGAGAGACATGCGCGCCACGCGCCGGGCGCGCCGCACGCGCCGGACGGCGCCGGCCCTAGCCGCGCTCCAGCGCCTCGGTCAGCAGCGCCGCCATCGCGTCGAGCTGGATGTCGCCGGAGTCGACGATCTCCTCGTCCGAGCCGTCGAGCGCGCGGGCGGCGAGGGACGCCTTCGAGTCGATGAGCTCGGCGATCTTGGTGTCGATCGTCTGGGCGGCGATGATGCGCCACGCCGTGACGGGCTCCTCCTGCCCGATGCGGTGCACGCGGTCGATCGCCTGGGTCTGCTCGGCGCTCGTCCACGACAGCTCGGCGAGCACGACGTTCGACGACACCTGCAGGTTCAGGCCGACGCCCGCCGCGGTGAGCGAGCAGACGATCACGGCGACGTCGGGGTCGTTCACGAACGAGTCGATCTCGGCCGTGCGCTGCGCCGGCGTCTGGTCGCCCCGGACCGTCGCGGTGCGGAGGTGTCGACGTGCGAACACCTCTTCCGCCTGGTCCATGACGTCGAGGTGCTTCGCGAAGAACACGACCTTGCCGACGTTCGAGGCGAGCTGCGCCGCGTAGTCCGCCGCGAGCTGTGCCTTGGCCCGACCGATGCGCCGCACCATCGAGAACACGTTCTCCCCGGTCGGCGAGGCGTCCTGGTCCTCGAGCTCCCAGCGCGCGACCTGGCGGACGAGCTTGTGGTCGATGCCGACGACCGGGTCCTGCCCGGTGCGGGCGTCGAGCGCCTGGTGGTACCGCTTGACGAGCTTCGCGGTGAGCTCGCGCTCGGCGTCGCGGATCGAGCGGCCGACCTCGTCGTCGAGTTCGACGGGGATGTCGGCGATCCGACGTGCCGGGATGTCCGCGGCGACGTCGACCTTGCGGCGGCGGACGATGCCCTGGTCGATGACGGCCTTGCGGGCCTCGACGAAGAACCCGGGGTCGGCCGGCGTCAGGCCGATCTCCTCGAGCTCGTTCATGAGCTTGGCGCGCGGCTTCTTGTCGTCGATCCAGCCGAGGTACTCCCAGATGGTGCGGAAGTCCTCGACCGAGTTGATCAGCGGCGTGCCGGTGAGGGCCATCAGCAGCGGCGACGCGGTGCGCGACCGGATCGCCTCGGCGAGCTGCAGCACGAACTTCGAGCGCTGCGAGTCCTTGTTCTTGATGAAGTGCGCCTCGTCGACGACCATGCCCTTGAACCCGAAGTTCCCGAGCCAGCCGGCGTGCCGGTCGAGGATCTCGTAGTTCACGATGACGATGTCGGCGAACCCGTCGAGGTCGTCCCCGTCGCCGTGGATGACCGTGGCGGTGCGGTTCGGGACCCAGCGGGCGGCCTCGCGCTTCCAGTTCGTCTTGACGACGTTCGGCACGACGACCAGCAGCGGGAAGGCGTTCGCGGCCTCGGCGGCGAGGAGCGACTGCGCGGTCTTGCCGAGGCCGGGCTCGTCGGCGAGCAGGAACGTGCGGTGGCCCTGCGCCGCGGCGGCGATGAGCTCCGCCTGGTGCTTCATGAGCGTGGTGCCCGACCGCGAGTGCAGCGTCGTGGGCTCCGGCAGCGGCATCGTCGCCGCTCCCCCGCCCGCGCCGTACTCGAACGACTTGAAGAGCGGGCCGAACAGCTCCCAGTTCGCCAGGCGACGCGGGTGCGCGACGGGCTGGTCGGCGAGCGCGAAGTCCGGCGGCAGGAACGGGTTCGCGAGCTGTCGCTGCACGACCGCCTGCGGCACGACCGCACGCACCGGACTCTCCACCGTCGGCGAGGGCTCCGCCGCGATGACGAGTTCCTCGGGCTGCAGTTCCATGCCGCCCGCGATCATCATGTCGCGCTTCACGGTGCGGGTCGTCTCGCTGACCGACGCCTCTTCCGTGAGGAGCTGGATCACGCTGGTGTCCCGCGCCGCGGTCTTAGCGAGGATCGTCGCGACGCCGTCGAGCCGCTTGAGCTGCTCGGCGCGCTGCGAGTCGGTGAGTTCGGTGTCCGCCTTGACCCGTGCGCGTTCCTCGCGCATGAGCAGGGCGACCGCCTGGAACTTCGAACGGTTCGACGCCTTGAGCGGTCCACGCTGCGCCGCCGCCTCGACCTCGCGCACGGCGCGGGCGAGCACGGGGATGACGCCGTCGTTGTCGAGCGGCCTGGTGCGACGCGACGCGGTCCGCGTCCCGCCGGCTGCTCGCCGGGTGCCTGATCGAGCCAACGCTCCTCCTGTTCCGCCCGTTCGTGCGGGCGAGCCGCCCCGCGGGGCGGAAGTCCTGAACCGGCGCCTGGCACGGCTCCGGTGTTCCGGGGGCCACCGTGGCCCACCGCTTCGCCGGTCCCCGTCCGGGGGACGTGGAGTCCCGCGGACCGTTCCCATCGCGGCCACCGGGTGGGGCCGGATGCGACGGTCCGCGCCGGGATCCGGCGCCGTCACACGCACGTGATGCCCCCTCGGAGCGATCACGGACCCGGTTCCCACGTCGGTCAAGTGACCGACTGCTGCGTCCGGAATCGACGCGGCACGCGGGAACGCGGTGCGTGCGCGCTCAGTTTACTCCCCGACCACCGACGGAGGCGACTCGACGACGCCCGCGCGAGTCGCGCCTCCTGGATCCGCCTGCTGTCGGGTCCAGGAGGCGCGGTGCGGACCCGTCCCGCGACCGGCGTCGCGCAGGTGGTCGCGTCAGGCCTGTGGTGCGGAGCGCGGACGGAGGAGGCCGTCGGACGGGACGATCGGCGTCGCCTCCGCGAGGGCCGCCTGCGTCGCCGCCAGCAGCTGCTCCGCCGTGTGGATGCCGTTCGCGGAACCGGTCGTGGCCTGGCCGCCGGCGTGCGCGAGCAGTTGCGCGCCGATCGCCGGGCCGATCCGGTCCGACTGGTCGGGGTTGCGCGCGATCCAGTCCCGCGCGACGGCGTCGGCGAGGCGTTCGGCGGCCGCCCCGCGCTCCGCGTCGCCGCGCGACCGGTGCCACAGCCCCGTGACGACGAGGTGCGCCACCACGGCACCGATGTCGCGGACCGGGTAGCCCCAGCCCGCCGTGTCGATGTCGAGCAGGCCGGAGATGCGCCACGGCTCGTCCTCGTCGACGAAGACCTGCTCGAGGTGCAGGTCGCCGTGCACGACCTGCTTCGTCGCGGTCGCCCAGCCGATCGAGCGTCGACCGATGGCGTCGTAGAGCGCGTCGATCTCCTCGGCGTCCTGCGGCAGCGCGGCGACGAGGGTGCGGCGGTGCCAGTCGGCGTGGTCCATCGCGTCGGCGCGGGCCTGCTGCGTCATCGGGACCGTCGCGATCCGCCCGGTGAGCGCGGCGAGGGAGGCCACGAAGCGCGGGTCGTCCGCGATCTCGAGGATGCGGCTGCCGGCGGGGACCCCGCGGATGCGTTCGAGGACGAGCAGACCGTCCCCACGGCTCGAGAGCACCCGCGGCACCGGCAGTCCGGCGGCGACGAACTGCTCGTGCGACTTCTCGATCGGGGCCACCCGGTGCGGACGCACGACCTTGAGGAAGAGGGTCCCCTCGGCGGCGTCGACCCGCACCACGGCACGCTTGCCCGGTCGGTACGCCGCGACCGTGAGGGTCGGGTCGGTGACCGGCATGCCGAGCGTCGTGAGGAGCTCGGCGACGGCGTCGCGGTACGTCACCTGGGGCAGCACCGGCAGCCCGGGGTCGTTCGGGTACGCCCACACCGAGACCGGCTCACCCGTCGCGGGGTCGGTGACGATCGCGCTGTTCTGGTCGTGGGTCCCGCCGGTGTCGACGTAGGTCAGGACCGTGGCGCGCTGGCCGTTGCGGTCCACGGTGTCGACCTCGTAGCCGTACAGGTAGCCGTTGCCCGAGGGTTCGACCGAGTGCGCGCGTGCGGCCACCACGGAGGTCCCGGAGCCGGCGAAGGCCTGCGGGATGACGCGCTCATGGTTGGGCCACACGAGACCAGTCAACCGGACGGGGCGGGATTCGTCGCGTTCGTGCACGGCTCGGCGCGCGCACCGTGGCTACGGTGGTCGTCGTGAACCCGGTCGCGCGTCTCCGCAGCTCCAGTCGCACGCCGTTCCTGCAGGTCGTCAAGACCGCGGTCGCGGTGGTCGCCGCCGTGCTGCTGTGCCGGGTGCTCATCGACGGCCCGTTCCCGACCTTTGCCGCGATCGCCGCGCTGCTCGTGGTGCAGCCGAGCATCAACCAGTCGTTCGTGAAGGGACTCGAGCGCAGCGCCGGGGTCGTCCTCGGGGTCGTGCTCGCCACCGGGTTCCACCTGCTGCTCGGCGACACCGTGTGGGTCGTGCTGCTGGTCATCGTGCTCGCCATCCTCATCGCGTGGGCCCTGCGGCTCACCCCGACCTCGGCGACGCAGGTCGGCATCAGCGGCATGCTCGTGCTGACCGCGGGCGTCGTCACGCCGAACTACTCGGCCGACCGGATCCTCGAGACCGTCCTCGGAGCGATCGTCGCCCTCATCGTGAACGCGCTCATCGTGCCGCCGGTGCTGCTCGGTCCGGCGCACCTCGCGGTCGCACGGCTCGCCCGGGACACCGCCGCCGCGTTCGAGCGGGTGGCGATCGGGCTCACCGAGGGGTGGGACCAGGACCGCTGGCACGAGGCGCTCCTGCAGGCCCGGGCGCTCCGGCAGCAGCACGCCCGCGCCGAGGCGTCGCTCACCGCGGCCCGGGAGTCCCTCACGATGAACCCGCGCGGCGGCCGGCACCGGACCGTCCTCGACGAGGACATCGTCGTGGCCGAACACCTGCGTGTGCTCGTCACCCGGGTCACCGGCATGACCCGGGCGATCCAGGACAACACGGCGCCCGACCTCCGGGCCGACCCCGTCGTCGGGAGCATCGCCACCGAGGTCGCCCGGATCGCGGCCGACGTCCGGGCGCTCAGTGCCCGGGTCGCCGCGAAGGAGGTGCCCGTGTCGACCGCCGCGTCCCCTCGGCCCCGGTGGTCGGTGCCGACGTCGCCGCAGCACGACGAGGACGTCGCGGAGCCGGCACTCACGGCGCCGCTCGAGGTGATCCAGCCGAACTCGCGGCACTGGATCCTGATCGGGGCGCTGCTCGAGGACATCCGGCGCGTGCGCGAGGAGCTGCTCGGCGAGGACGACTGACGCGGAACGTGGGCGGGCGCGTGCGCGTGCGCGCTCGTGGCGCGTCAGCGTGCGGCCGGCACCGCCTTGCTCACCGGCACGTGGCGCGTCAGCGTGCGGCGGACGCTGCCTCGGCCGCGGAGTGCACGATGTCGTCCCAGATCGTCGCCGTCGGCACGGTCGAGTCGCTCGAGACGACCTCGACGCTCGCGAATCGGCTGATCTCGGCCACGACGGCATCGGCCCCCGCGGCACGAGCAGCGACGCTCGCGATGTCCGGGACCGCCGCCCGGAGCTCGGCGACCACACGGTCGCGGCTGTCGTCCTCCATGTCACCGAGCACGCCGATGCCCTTCCAAGCGGCGTCGAGCTCGGCACGCAGACGGACGAGGGCCGGGTGTTCCGGCATGTCGTTCATGGTGCCCCCACTGCGGATGTGACGTCGGGTACGCCGCTTCCGGTGCGCGAGCATAGCAACGAAGCAAGCAGTCCTCACGTCCCACGAACGGGGGACAGACCGTTCTACCTGTCCGACCGCCGTGACTGTGACGAGATTCAGCGAGTTCAGCCGTGGGATCTCCCGCATGTACAGGTTCGATGCCACGATGGGGTCGAGGAGGTCGCTATGCGCCTGTTGGTGGTCGAGGACGATGACGAGATGCGCGCGCTCATGGAACGTGGGCTCGCGGCAGAGGGGTACCGCGTCACCGCGGTCGAGAACGGGGTCGAGGCGCTGATCGCGCTCGGCGACCAGGCGTTCGACCTGGCCGTCGTGGACGTCATGATGCCCGGCATGTCCGGCTTCGAGCTCGCCCGCCGCATCCGCGAGCGCGAGGACCCGGTCCGGATCCTCCTCGTGACCGCGCGGGACGCCGTGGACGACCGCGTGTTCGGCCTCGACGCCGGCGCCGACGACTACCTCACGAAGCCGTTCGCCTTCGCCGAGCTCACCGCTCGGCTCCGTGCCCTCGGTCGTCGCGAGTCCGCCGGCGCCCCGCGCACCATCGAGGTGGGCGACGTCGCGATCGACTCCGAGGCCCGTCGCATCCTGATCAAGGGCCAGCGGGTCGCCGTGAGCCCCACCGAGTTCGCGCTCCTCCGGCTGCTCGCACGGTCGGTGGGCACCGTGGTCGACCGCCCGAAGATCCTCGAAGAGGTCTGGGACGGCTCGCAGCACGTCGACCCGAACGTCGTCGAGCAGTACATCTCGTACCTCCGCAAGAAGCTGACCTCGCACGAGGCGACGGTCGCGATCTCCACCGTGCGCGGCCGCGGCTACCGGCTCGATCTGCTCGGAGCGTGACCGGTTCCGGGCGTGGCCTGATCCGTCCGCTGCGGAACCTGTCGCTCCGCGCTCGGATCACCATCGGGTCCACGGCGATCGCGGCGGTGGTCATCGTGCTGCTCGTGCTCGTCATGCGGTTCCAGGTCGTCAGCGTCGTCGCGAGTGCCACGCGCACGCTGCTCGACGCGGACGCCGACCCGTACGTGGCCACGCTCGAGGTCGACAGCGATCCCGACCTGTCCCCGCCGGGCAACGCGCAGCTCGTGGCCGTGGTCTCGCCGTCCGGTGACATCGCCCTGTCGACCATGCCGCCCCGCGTCGAGCGCGCGCTCGGCAGCCTCACCGAGACGAAGGCCGGGACGTCCCTCATCCGGGTCGCCGGCTCGGAGTACCGCGTCGTCGTCGAGCACCCCGTCAACCAGGCGGGTCGGTGGACGGTCGTGGCGGCCCGCAACTCGCAGGCCGAGGCGATCGTCGTCGACGACCTGACCTCGACGCTGTCGCTCACCGGCCTCGCGATCCTGGTCGCGTTCGGCATCGCCTCGTGGGTGCTCGCGACCGCCGCCCTGCGCCCGGTGAACCGGATGCGCCGCGAGGCCGAGCGCCTCTCCGTCGCCCCCGAACGCGCCGAACTGCCGGTCGGTCCTGCCCAGGACGAACTCGCCTCGCTGGCGACGACCCTCAACGCCTTCCTCGCCCGCACGCGCCAGGCCACCGAACGCGAGCGCCAGATGGTCTCGGACGCGAGCCACGAACTCCGCACGCCCCTCGCGATCCTGACGACCCAGCTCGACCTGGCGTCCCTCGACGGGGACGACGCGGCCGCCCTCGCCGCCCACATCGAGCGCGCGAAGCTCAGCGTCGCGCGGCTGTCCCGCCTGGCGAACGACCTGCTCGCGCTGTCCCGCATCGAGGAGTCCGAGCGCCGCGAACAGGACGGTGCCGAGCAGCAGCCCACGGGCTGGTCGGACCTCGGCGACGAGGTCATGAGTGCCGTCGACCGCGTCCGGCTCATCGCGTCCGCCAAGGACATCACCGTCGACTTCGACCTGGAGTCCCCGGTCGCCGTCGGGGGTTCCGGCCCGGGCATCGGCGGCGGCACCGTGGAACCGCGGTACCGACTCGACACCGGTGGCATGGCGCAGCTCGTCACGAACATCGCCGGCAACGCGGTGTCGGCACTCCCCCGCGGCGGCGGCGTCTTCGTCTCGTGGCGCAGTGCCGGCGGCGAGGGGATCCTGCAGATCACGGACGACGGCCCCGGCGTGCCGGAGTCGTTCATCCCCGTCGCCTTCGACCGGTTCACCCGTCCCGACGAGGCCCGGAAGTCCCGCCCGAACCCCGACCCCGCGACCGGCACGATCCCCCTGCCGGGTGGTTCCGGACTCGGGCTCGCGATCGTGCGGGCCGTGGCGGAGCGTGCGGGCGGGACGGCGTCGCTCCGGAACGTGCGGTCCGGCGGGCTCGAGGTCACGATCCGCATCCCCGAGGTGCGGTAGCCGGTCGGTCACTGGAAGTCCCTCGACCGGGTGCGGACCGACAGGGACAGGTGTTCGATCCGGTCGGCCACCAGGTTCACGACCCCGTCCGGCGACCGCTCGAGGATCCCCCGCACGATCACGGCCGGCGCCTCGCGCGCGACCCGTCGGTACCGCCCCCACACCCCGACGCTGCAGATCACGTTCACCAACCCGGTCTCGTCCTCGACGTTCATGAACGTGATGCCGGACGCCGTCGCCGGACGCTGCCGGTGCGTCACGATCCCTCCGACCTCGACCCGCCGTCCGGTCTCGGCCGTCGCGGTGTCCTGGACGCTGAGCACCCCGCGGGCCACGAGGCCGCCACGGACGTGCCGCACGGGATGGTCGTCCGTCGTCATCCCCGTCGACCACATGTCCGCGATGAGGACGTCACCGCTGGTCATCTGCCCGAACAGCGGCGGCTGCACCGTCACCTGGGTGTCGGGCAGCTGGTCGGGACGCTCGGCCGCGGCCTGTGCTGCCGACCACATCCCACCGCGCCGGTCGACCCCGATCGACGCGAAGGCGTCGGCGGCGGCGAGCGCCTCGAGCTGCGCCGTGGTCAGGCCGACACGGCGAGCGAGGTCGGACATGTCGGTGAAGGGACCGTGGGCGTCCCGCTCGGCGACGATCTTCTCGGCGCTCTTCCGGCCGAGCGAGGAGACCTCGGCCAGCCCGAGACGGACCGCGAAGGCGCCGTCCCGCCGGTGCCGCGCCGTGTCGTCGGGCGTGGCCTTGTCGAACGGCAGCACCGGGGGTTGTTCCTCGGCCAGGCAGTCGTCGTGACCCGTCGCGTGGACGTGCGCCGCGCCTCCTGGACCACCGTCGGCGTCGTCGTCGGCGGCGTCGTCGTGCAGCGGCTCCAACGTGGCGTCCACGCCGGAGCGCAGGATGTCCGGTCGCAGGACGGTGACCCCGTGCCGACGGGCGTCGGCCACCAGGGTCTGGGGTGAGTAGAACCCCATCGGCTGCGCACGGAGCAGCGCGGCGAGGAAGGCTCCGGGGTAGTGCAGTCGCATCCACGCGCTCGCGTAGACGATGAGCGCGAAGCTGATGGAGTGGCTCTCCGCGAAGCCGAAGTTCGCGAACGCCTGGATCTTGGCGTAGATGGCGTCGGCGTCCTCGCCGTGGATGTCGTTCGCAGCCATCCCGGCGTAGAGCTTCTCGCGCAGCCGGTCGATCTTCTCGTGCCCGCGCTTCGACCCCATCGCACGCCGGAGCAGGTCGGCGTCGTCCCCCGAGCACCCGCCCACCGCGATCGCCATCTGCATCAGTTGTTCCTGGAAGAGCGGGACGCCGAGGGTCCGCTCGAGCACGGGTTCGAGCGACGGGTGGATGTACGTGATCGGCTCTTCGCCCGTGCGCCGCCGGATGTACGGGTGGACCGCGCCGCCCTGGATCGGCCCGGGGCGCACCAGGGCGACCTCGATCACGAGGTCGTAGAAGCGCCGCGGCAGCAGTCGGGGCAGCGTCCCCATCTGCGCTCGGGACTCCACTTGGAACACCCCGATGGTGTCCGCGCGGCACAGCTGGTCGTAGACGCCCTGTTCCTCCTTCGGGATGGAGTGCATGTCCCACCGCTCCCCGCAGTGCTCGTCGGCGAGGTCGAACGAGTACTGCAGCGCGGCGAGCATGCCGAGCCCGAGCATGTCGAACTTCACGAGCCCCATGTAGGCGCAGTCGTCCTTGTCCCACTGCAGCACCGTCCGGCCGTCCATGCGGGCGTGCTCGATCGGCACGACCTCGCCCACGGGCCGGTCGGTGAGGACCATGCCGCCGGAGTGGATGCCGAGGTGCCGGGGGAACCCGAGCACCTGCTGCGCCATGTCGACCACGGTGTCCGGGATGTCGTGGTCTTGGCTCTCGGTCACCGAGCCCCAGCGTTCGACCTGCTTCGACCAGGCGTCCTGCTGCCCGGGGCTGTGGCCGAGCGCCTTCGCCATGTCCCGCACGGCGCCCTTCGGCCGGTAGGTGATGACGTTCGCGACCTGTGCGGCGTTGAACCGGCCGTACTTCTCGTAGACGTACTGGATGACCTCTTCACGCCGGTCGGAGTCGAAGTCGACGTCGATGTCGGGTTCCTCGTCGCGCATGGCCGACAGGAAACGCTCGAACGGCAGCCCGTAGCGGATCGAGTCGACCGCGGTGATCTCGAGCAGGTAGCAGACCGCCGAGTTCGCCGCCGAGCCGCGGCCCTGGCAGAGGATGCCGCGCTCACGGGCGTACTGCACCATGTCCCGCACGATGAGGAAGTAGCCGGGGAAGTCCTTGTCCTCGATCACCGAGAGCTCGCGCTCGATGCGCTCGCGCTTCTGCGGGTCGACACCGTCCGCGCTGCCGGGGTAGAACCGGCGGGCGCCGCGCCAGGTGAGTTCCCGCAGCCAGGACATCGTGGTGTGCCCGTCGGGGACGTCGATGTCGGGCAACCCGGGCTTGACCGTCTTCAGCCGGAACCCGAGCTCGTCGGCGAGTTCGACGCTGTGCTCGATCGCCCCGGGGTAGCGGGCGAACCGCCGGGTCATCTCCGCCCCCGAGCGGAGGTGGGCCGTCGGTGCGGCCGGCAGCCAGCCGTCGATCTCGTCGAGACTGCGGCGGGCCCGGACCGCGGCGAGCGCCGTCGCCACCGGGAAGCGGTCCGGGGTGGCGTAGTGCACGTTGCCCGTGGCCACCGTGGGCAGCGCGTGCTTCGCGGCGAGGGCGGCCAGGACGTCGTTCCGCGCGGTGTCCATCGGGTCGCCGTGGTCGGTGAGCTCGACGACGACCCCCGCCGTGCCGAACCGGTCGAGCAGGGCGCGCAGGGCGTCCTCGGCCGCGGACTCGCCCCCGCGCTCGAGCGCCTGCCGGACGGCCCCCTTGCGGCACCCGGTCAGGACGCGCCAGTGCCCGTCCGATCGTGCTGCGAGGTCGTCGAGGTCGTACCGGGGTCGTCCCTTCTCGGCGCCGGCGGCCAGGTGCGCCCGGGTGACGGCACCGGCGAGCCGGTGGTACCCGTCCTGCCCGTCCGCCAGCAGGAGCAGGTGCGTGCCCTCGGGGTCGGGTACGCCGTTCTGCGGTTCGGTCAACCCGAGGGACAGCTCGGTGCCGTACACCGTGGCGACGGTCGGGTATGCCTCGGCCACCTCGGCCATGCGCGCGGCACCGTAGAAACCGTCGTGGTCGGTGAGGGCGAGCCCGTGCAGGTGCAACCGAGCGGCCTCTTCGAAGAGCTGTTCCGGGCCGCTCGCGCCGTCGAGGAAGCTGAACGTCGAGTGCGCGTGCAGCTCGGCGTACGGCACGACCGGCACGTTCGTGTCGTCGGCCACCGGCGGGGTCGTCGGCGCGTAGGGCTCGCGCTTGCGGGACCACGCGGGGCTGTCCCCGCCGTCGCCGTCGTGCGTGCTGCCGGGGCTCCGCTTGTCGGACAGCGCACGTTCGAACTGGGACCACGGGATCGGCGGGTTGCTGTACCCCATCAGTGTTCCCCCGTCCGGGCGGTCACGTCGCCACCGCCTCGGCCCACCACCGGTGGTCGGCGAGCACGAGGTACCACGCACGTCCGTCGGCGTCGACGAGCTGCAACCGGTGGAGTCGGCGTCCGCCGGCCTCCCACCAGCGCACGACGAGCGGCCACGGTCCGGCCCACGCGGTCACGGCGTCGAACCGGCCACCACGCTCCCCCTCGGCACGGAACCGTTCCGGGACCCCGGTGAGGACGCCGCGGTCGTCGACGTCGACGGTGCCGCCGTCGCCGGTGACGACGTCCACCGGGCGCGGACGGTCGAGCACGGTCGCCGGCGGCGGACCGGGAAGCTTGCCGGGCCACGGGCGGTCGCGGACGGTCGCCAGCGCACGCTCGCCACCGACGGGAGCGTCGCCCCACGGCACGAGCACCACGCGTTCGGCCAGGGTGCGCCCGCCGCCGATCCGTGGCGTGACCACCCCGTCGTGCCCGACCAGTCCCTGCACGCGGGCGAGACCGTGGTGCACGCGTTCGTCCGGTCCGGTCCCCCAGAGCCCGCGTTCGTGGTTCGCCATGTCGTCGACCGCGACGGGCTCGAGCACCACCTGGACGACCGGCGCCTCGAGACCGGTCGGGTCCACCCCGCCGGCGAGCTGCCAGCGCACCCGGTCCACCACGTCGGCGGCGTCGAACCACCGCGGGTGCACCCACGTGCGCTCGAGCAGGATGTCCCGCTCGTCGACGATGCCGACCCGGATCGTGGTGGCGACGAGTCCGGCTGCCCGCAGGCGTGCGGCGAAGTCGTCGGCGGAGCGACGGAACGCGAAGGCGATCTGGTCGGCACGGTCGAGCGGGGGTTCGAACGACGCCTCGACCCGGAGTTCGGGCGGGACCGCGCGCGCCGCGACCTCTCGCGGGTCACGACCGCCGGCGAGCCGGTGCAGGAACGCCCCGGCGAGTCCGAACCGGTCGCGCACCTGTTCGTCGGCCAGCGCGGCGAACTCGCCGAGGGTCTGGATGCCGAGGCGCCCGAGCAGCATCGCGAGGTCGGCGTCGCCGAGCACGCCGAGCGGCAGCCCGGCCAGGAACGGCGCCGAGCCGTCGACGGGCACGATCCGCACCCGCTCCCCCGGACGTGCCGGGCGAGCCCGTGCGGCCTGTTCGGCGGCGAACGGGGTGTCCGCGACGCCGGCGCGCACCCCGGGAGCGCCGTGGTCGGCAGCGATGCCGGCGAGGGTCGCCGCGGCGGCTCGTTCTCCGCCGTAGTACCGGGCCGGCCCGCGGGACCGCAGCGCGAGGGTGCCCGGGCGGAGCACCTCGACACCGGGGACCGCCGCCTCGACCGCGCGGATGACCGGTTCGAACGCCCGGTGGTCGAGCGCGTCGTCGTAGGGCTGCACGACGAGCTCGGGGCAGCGCGCCTGTGCCTCGCGCACGCGGAGCCCACGGACCACGCCGTGCTGCCGAGCACTGGCGGAACTGGCGTACACCTGGCCCTTCACCACGAGGGCGAACGGGTGGTCCGGCGGCGACCCGGCAGCGCGAGCGGCCGCGATCACCGGCCAGTCCGGGCACCACAGCACGATCGTCCGGGTCGGCGGGGGCTCGGGCAGCGCCCCACCGCGGGCGAGTGCGTCGGCTCGGATCGACCGCGCATCGGGCACGCCCGCCGCACCCGCGCCTGCCCCGGGCCCGCGTCCGCGTCCGGCGAGGGCACCGGTGACCCGGGACCCGGTCGTCCGGGTCCGGCCGCCGCCCCGGGGGCTCACGACGCCACCGCCACGGGACGCAGCACGGGTGTCGTCCGGCCGGGGCCGGACGCCGCAGCGGTGGGGACGGCGGCCCGGACCGTGCCGTCCGCCGCGGGCAGCAGCAGGTCGGCGTCCACCGGTCGGCCCGCTCCGGCACGACCGGACGCCGACACCGTGACCCGTCGTTCCGTCAGGAAGCCGTGCCCGTCCCCGATGCCGCTCCACTCGGACCGGGTCACCCGCAGCGAGACGTCGGCCCCGGGCCAGGACCCGAGCGCGACGAGCGCCCCACCACGCTGACGCAGCCGTGCCGACAGCCGGGAGACGTCGCCGGGCACCACCCGACCGAGCGGACGGGTGAGGACGATCTGGGCGACGTCCGCCAGCGCGGCCGTCACGGTGAGCCACTGGTCGCCCGGGTCCGGCACGAGCACGAGCCGTTCGAGGTCGATGCCGGCCGCGGCCGCTGCCTCGACCCCGAAGGACGGCACCCCCACCACCGCGCACCAGGCACCGGCGGCCGAGGCTGCCTGCAGCATCGTCATCGCGAGGAGCACCGACTCGTGCACCGAGTAGGACCCGCCCACGCGGATCGCGCCACCCGGCAGGAGCGGTGCGAGCGCCTCGGCCGTGGGCAGCCCCTCGGTGTCGACCCGGGTGGACTCCATCTCGGCCACACGCGACCGCAGCGAGGTGATCCGTTCGAGTGCGGCGCGGGCGTCACCGAGGTGGTCGACCCGCCGCACCGGCCGGGCAGGACCGGGCCGCCCGGTCGGCTCTGGGTGAGCCCCGGGCGATCGGAGTGCCGCCGCCGTCTGCATGCCCTCATATTCGAACATGTGTTCGATGATGTCAATCGGGTCTGACATCCTGTGGACAGTTGCTTCGAACACGCGTTCGACACGCCGTGTGAGCGGTGGATCAGCGCCCTGTGGAGGAGTGATCCGGCACCGCCGCCCGACGATCCGCCGTCACCAGCGGGCGACGGCCCCCACACCGGCGAGCACCGAGCGCGTCTTCGTCTCGACCTCGTCCGCCTCGTCTGCGGCGACCGACGACCACGTCACCGCGCCGCCGGCACCGAACGACCGCGACCGCACCGTGCCCCGGTCGTCGATGACCGTCACCAGTGTGCGGATCACCACCGACAGGTCGACCGCGCCGCTGGCCGAGAAGTACCCGATCGCACCCGAGTACAGCCCGCGAGGCCCGTCCTCGAGCCGATCCGCGATCCCCATGGCACTGATCTTCGGAGCGCCGGTCATCGACCCCGGCGGGAACGCGGCGTGCACCACGGCTGCCCGCGACGTCCCCGCGGGCAGGACCGCACCGATCGTCGACACCATCTGGTGCACGCTCGCGTACGTCTCGACGTCGCAGAGCCGGTCGACGTGCACCGACCCCGGTACCGCCGTCCGGAGCAGGTCGTTCCGGAGCAGGTCGACGATCATGACGTTCTCGGCTCGGTCCTTCGCGCTCACGGCGAGTCCGGCGCGGACCGCTTCGTCCTCCACAGGGTCGTCGGAGCGCCGTCGGGTTCCCTTGATCGGCTCCGCGGACACCGTCCCGGACGCATCGATCCGCAGGAACCGCTCAGGAGACCGGCTCGCCACGCGCAGCGGGCCGAGCCGCAGGTACGCACCGAACGGGACGGGGTCCGCCGCGCGCAACCGCAGGTACTCGGTCAGGTGGGGGTCCGTGGCGGGGCCCCGCCGCGCCTCCTGGACCGGCGGCACCGCGAAGGCGGTCGTGAGGCACACCTGGAACGCGTTGCCCGCACGGATCTCCGCGCGGCACGCGTCCACCGCCGTCTCGTAGGCGACGCGCGTGACGCGCCCGGTCGCCGGAGCAGGGCCCGGGAGGAACGGGGCCACGTCGTCGACGTCGACCCGCGTGACCGGGGCGGTCACCGTCTCCAGCCATGCGCGGTTCCGCGCGCTGGCCTCGGGTTCCGCATCGCTCGCCAGGGCGAGTGCCCAGGCGTCACCGGCGGCGTCGACGACCACCGCGCGGTCGACGAACCGCAGGTCCGCGTCCGCGTGCCCCTCGGCCGTCCGGTCGACGCCGCCCGACTCGCGACCGAGCTCGTAGCCGAGGAACCCGACCCAGCCGAGCGCGAAGCCGCAGCCCGCAACCGGTTCCGGCAGCACCGGGGTGCGCGCGAGCAACTCGGTGAGGACCGCGAAGGCGGGTCGGTCCGATCCCTCGGCGGTCGCGACGTCCCCGAACCACGGTCGGGACGCCGGGGTCGTCTCGACGAACGCCCGTCGCGTCTCGTGCCGGAACCGCGCTGCGAACGGGCCGTCCGTCAGCGCCAGGACCGACCACCGGGCACGGGCGCGCGCGGTCGGGGGCGAACCGGCCGGCAGCGAGGAGTCGAGCCAGACCACGTCGGCGCCGGACGCGGCGGCGAGGGCGCCGAGGTCGGGAGTCGACGGCAGCCGCCGGACCTCGATCCGGGCGGACGCGGGTGCTGCCGTCAGACCGCCGCGATCGTCCACGAGGCCGCCGACGAAGACCCGGGCTCGAGCACGACGAGTCCGGCGTCGGACCCGGCGTTGAAGGCGTCCGGCGCACAGGTCATCGGCTCGACCGCGAGACCCGCACGGTGGTACTCCGGCACGACGTGGTCGGCGGTGTGCACCTGCGCCCACCCGCACTCCGGGCCGAACGAGGCACGGACACCGCGGCCGTCGGCGGCGGTGAGGACGATCGTCGCGGTGCCGTCGGCGTCGCGGTCGAACCCGGTGAAGGCGTGGTCGATGAACCGGTCGCCGATGCGCGTCGCGGAGCGCAGATCGAACTCGTCGTGCACCGGCGCGAGGCCCGTCGGGACGAGGCGGTCCTCGGTTACCTCGAGCACCTCGGCCGCGGGCAGCGTCAGGGTCCAGTCGTCGACACGACCCTCGCCAGCGACGAGGTACGGGTGCGGACCGGTCCCCCACGGTGCCGCGTCGGCACCGGTGTTCGTGCCGGTGATCGTCGTGTGCAGCCCCTCGCCGTCGACGCGGTACTCGACGAGCACCTCGACGCGGAACGGGTAGCCGGCCTGTGCAGGCACCGTCGTGCCGAGGACCGCGCGGTCCGGTTCGTGGGCGACGATCCGGAAGTCGGTCCAGGCGACCAGCCCGTGCAGGGCGTGCTGACGTGCTGGCTCGGTCAGCGCGAGCTCGTGCTCGGTGCCGCCGAACGTGTACTTCCCGTCGACGACCCGGTTCGGCCACGGCGCCAGGACGGCTCCGCGGAAGGCCGGGCGGACCTCGTCGGCGTCGAACGGCACGACCAGGTCGCGTCCCTCGAACCGGAACGTCCGCAGTGTCGCCCCCACCGAGGCGATCTCGGCCGTGTAGCCGCCGGCGGTGATCGTCAGGGCGGAACCGGACAGGGGTGCGTCGCTGCTCATGCGCTCAGCGTACTGGGGACGCGGGAGCCGGATCGCCTCGGGCGCGCGTCCCCGGAACGAGAAGACCCCCGCGGTTCCGGAGAACCGCGGGGGTGATGGTGGATCTGAGGGGACTCGAACCCCTGACCCCCTGCATGCCATGCAGGTGCGCTACCAGCTGCGCCACAGACCCGAAGTGTTGGTGTTCCCACCGACTTCAGTGTGCCCCCATTCCCCGGAGGCACCATAGAAGCGTACACCATGCGAACGCCGGGTGACGAAATCGTCGCCGCCACCCGGGCGCGTCGCAGCTACGCGGTGTGGTCCACCGGGAGCTCGAGCGGGATGGTCGGGCAGTCCGACCAGAGACGCTCGAGCGAGTAGTACTGGCGGTCTTCTTCGTGGAAGACGTGCACGACGATGTCGCCGAAGTCGATGAGGACCCAGCGGCCCTCGCTCCGGCCTTCACGACGGAGCGGCTTGGCCCCGGCTTCGAGGAGGCGCTCTTCGATCTCGTCCGCGATGGCGAGCACGTTGCGCTCGTTCCGGCCGGTCGCGAGCAGGAACACGTCGGTGAGCTGCAGCGGCCCGGTCACGTCGAGGGCGACGAGGTCCTCGGCCTGCTTGGCGTCGGCCGCCTGGGCGGCGATCTGCACGAGTTCCACTGCGCGTGAGGAGGCGGTCACGGATTCCTTCCGGTCGGTCGACCTGGCAGGCTGCCGGATCGCTTGATGGGTCACGATCATAAGCCACCCACCGACACACGGCCAGGCCGTGCGCGGTGGGGAGAGCTCAGAACGTGTGGGTGACGAGGAGCGAGACGATGATGACGGCGGCCGCCGCGACACCGACCGAGCCGATGGTCACGGCGAGGACGACCGGCATCCGCGACTCCTTCGGCTTGGCCGCCGCGAGGACGACCTGCCGCGTCGAGGTGTGGCTCGACACCGCACGGCTGGCACGGACCGGGCTGGCGTCCGTGTCTGGCTGTTCGTCGTGCTGCTCGAGCAGTCGGTCGACCTCGGCACCGTCGATCGGCCGGTGCGACCCGGTCGAGGACAGCGACGCCGGCAGGTCGATCGAGCCGGTGAGGATGACCTCGCCCGTGGCGTTCAGCGCACCCGTCGGGTCTGCGAGGGCCGAGTTCGGCAGGATGATCGCGTTCGTGTTGGTCACGGCGACGCGGCGCGTGCCGGTCTCCTCGTCGTGGACCTCGGCGTCGTTCGAGTCGTGCGCCTGCTGCGACCAGTGGCCGACGGGCGGCTCGAACGCGGTCGTGAGGGGCTTCGGCTCGGCCGGACGCTGGAACGAGGCCGGCACCCGGGGAGCATCGGCGTCGCCATCGGTGTCACCGGCGGACGACGGCGCGCCACTCGACGTGGGTGCCGAGGCAGCACGCGCGGGCTGGGCGGCGTTCTGGACCGGGACCTCGTTCGTGTCGTCCTCGTCCAGCGAGAGCGGGAACACCGCCGGGGTGGAGGACTGGATCGGGGTGCGCTGCGCCGTGGCAGGGACGTCCGGGGTGCCCAGCGTGTCCGGAGCGTCCGGCGTGCCCGGCGTGTCCGAGTCGGCTTCGGTGTCGGACGGCTCGGTGGCCTCGGGCGGGGCCCAGGTCGAACGGTGGCGACGCGGCTCTTCGCTGTGGGCGGCGGCTTCCTCGAGGGGCTCGATCGCGTCGGGCGATCCGTCCGCCTCGGTCGCCTGCGCCACGGCTGCCTGGTCGAGCACGACCGTCTCGGCCGAGGGCTCGGGGTCGACGGAGGACTCCTGCGCGAGCGGCTCGGGCTCGGCAGTCGACGTGCCCGTCGCGTCCGGCGTGCCCGTCGCGTCCGGCGTGCCAGGGCGCTCCGGTCCACCGTGCAGCGCGTCGACCGAACCGAGGACGTCCTCGACGGTGCGGTCGGACGACTGCGGGGTCGGGTTCTGCAGCGGGACGGGCTGGATCGCCTGCCCCTCGGCCGCACGCAGCTGCCGGATCTGCCGACGGGTGAGCCCGCCCGAGCCGGGGACGATCTCGGTCGCCGAGGCCGGGGGCATCGACGGCACACCGGAGCCGGCGGACGACGGCGACGAGGCCGACGACGGCACGGCGGACTGTGCGGGTGCGCCAGGGGCGGGAGCGACGTGGCTGCCGGGACGGTGGCGCACTTCCGGCTGCTCGGCCGGGGCGGCGACGGTCGGGGGCGGCGTCACGGGCTGCGCACCGCCCGCGGCGGCACGCTCCCGCTCGCGCGCCTGGCGCCGCGACAGAGGCGGCTGCGCGTCGGACGAACTCATGCAACGCTCCGATACAGATGGTGCTTGGAGATGTACTGGACGACACCGTCGGGGACCAAGTACCACACGGGGAAACCACGTCTCACCCGGTCGCGGCAGTCGGTCGACGATATTGCCAGCGCGGGAACTTCGAGCAAGCTTACGTCTCGTTCGGGCAGACCCGTGATGCTCAAGGCGTGTCCCGGACGTGTCACAGCGACGAAGTGCGCGAGGTCCCAGAGGCCATCATGGTCCTTCCAGTCGACAATCTGCTGGACGGCGTCTGCGCCGGAGATGAAGACCAGCTGCGCGTCGGGTCGCTGCTCGTGCAGGTCCTTCAGCGTGTCGACCGTGTAGGTCGGGCCCGGGCGGTCGATGTCCACGCGGCTCACGGTGAACATCGGGTTCGACGCCGTGGCGACGACGGTCATGAGGTAGCGGTGCTCGGCGTCGGTCACACCGGACTTCATGTACGGCTGCCCCGTGGGGACGAAGACCACTTCGTCGAGGTCGAACGCGCGCGCCACTTCGGACGCTGCCACGAGGTGGCCGTTGTGGATCGGGTCGAACGTGCCACCCATCACGCCGATGCGAGGCCGCCCCGTGCTCTCGAGCATGGAGTCGCGGGTCAGTGCTCGGCGCGACCGAACTCGTCGACACCCGTCTCGTGGGTGCGCGTGGCCTCGAACTTGTGCGAGTGGCGGTAGGCCACGTCGCGGAAGCTCCAGGTCACGAACCCGAGGAACGCGAAGAAGAGGGCACCGACGAGCGGGAACACGTACGCGGGGACCCCCGAGGCGTGCTCAGCGGCTTCTGCGAGGAAGGTCATTGATCCGATGCTCCGTTCGGTCGGGGGAATTCGCCGTTCAGTCTAGCCGCGGATCTGTCCCTGCCCGCGCACGATCCATTTGGTGCTCGTCAGCTCGGGCAGCCCCATCGGCCCACGAGCGTGCAGCTTCTGCGTGGAGATCCCCACCTCGGCACCGAACCCGAACTCCCCGCCGTCGGTGAACCGCGTCGAGGCGTTCGCCATCACGACCGCGGAGTCGACCTCGGCCAGGAAGCGCTCGGCCGTGTCGACGTCGTTCGTGACGATCGACTCGGTGTGGTGCGTCGACCAGCGCGCGATGTGCGCCATCGCCGCATCGACGTCGGGCACCACCCGGACGGACAGGTCGAGGTCCATCGACTCGGTCGCCCAGTCGTCGTCCGTCGCCCGGAGCACACCGGGCACGAGCACCCGCGTGGCGTCGTCACCGCGGAGCGTGACGCCGGCGGCCCGCAGCCGGTCGGCCAGCGCGGGCAGGAGCCGGTCGGCCGCCCGCTCGTGCACGAGGAGCGTCTCGAGCGCGTTGCACACGCTGGGCCGCTGCACCTTGCTGTTCAGGACGATGTCGATCGACCGGTCGAGCGGGGCCGACTCGTCGAGGAAGACGTGGATGACCCCGGCACCCGTCTCGATCACGGGCACCTGCGACTCGGTCACGACGGTCTGGATCAGTGACGCGCTGCCCCGCGGGATGAGCACGTCGACGAGCCCGCGTGCCCGCATCAGGTCGGTCGCGCCGGCACGCCCGAACTCGTCGATCGTCTGCACGAGTTCGCGCGGCAACCCAGCCGAGGCGACGGCGTCCTGGATCCGGGCGACGAGCACCGCGTTGGTGTGCTGCGCCGCCGAGCCGCCCCGGAGCACGACCGCGTTGCCGCTCTTCAGCGCGAGGCTGGCGATGTCGACCGTGACGTTCGGCCGCGCTTCGTAGATCGCGCCGACGACCCCGAACGGCACCCGCACCTGGGAGAGCTGCAGCCCGTTCGGCAACCGCGACCCGCGGACGTGCTGCCCGACCGGGTCGGTGAGGCCGACGACGTGCTCGACCGCGGCGGCGAGGGCGTCGATGCGGACGGGATCGAGCCGTAGCCGGTCGAGGAGCCCGGACGAGAGCCCGCTCTCCTCGCCCGCCAAGAGGTCCTCGTGGTTGGCCGCGACGATCTCGTCCGTCGCCTGTCGCACGCCCGCCGCGATCGCGAGGAGCGCCGCGTCCTTCACCGCGGTCGTCGCCGTGGCGAGGACCGACGCCGCGTCGCGCGCAGCGACGAGCTTGTCGGTCAGGGTCGGGGCGGATGCGGTCAGCGACATGGCTCGATTCTAGGCGCGGGGGTCCGCCACATGACGGCGGTCCGGCTCACCTGTGGAGGGCCCTGGAGGCGCGGCTCCTGTGGAGGAGTCAGCACACGCCCGCAGCGTCCTCACCCCTCGGTCCGCGCGCCCCGCGAGCGGGCACGACACGCCGCAGGCGTGCCGCCGAGGTCGCGGAATCCGTCGCTCGGAGACGCCGAGAGTGACGAACAATGCCCCCTCGGCGGACGTGAGCGGCGCGTCGAAGCCGACCCGCGCCTCCCGAACCGAACCGAACCGAACCGTACCGAACGAACCGTACCGAACGAACCGGAACCGAGCCCGTCAGCCCCGCGCCGCCGCCTCGAACCAGGTCCCGACCTGCTCCCCCGCCAACGCCCGCTCCACGAGCGCCGTCGCCGTCACGAGCACCGCCGTGCCGGCCTCGGCCGCGAGCCGGGCGGCAGCGACCTTCGTCCCCGCTCCCCCGGTCCCCACGCCCGCGCCACCGATCGACCCGAACGTGACCCCGGCGAGCTCGTCGCCGAACGGCACGTGCGTGATCGGCTCCGCACCGGGCTGCTCCGGGGGCCGCGTGTAGAGCGACTCCACGTCGGACAGCAGCACGAGTGCATCGGCCCCGAGCAGCCGGGCCACGAGCGCCGCGAGCCGGTCGTTGTCCCCGAAGCGGATCTCGTGCGTGGCCACGGTGTCGTTCTCGTTCACGATCGGCAGCACCCGCAGTGCGAGCAGCCGGTCGATGGCCCGCTGCGCGTTCACCCGGTGCGTCGGGTTCTGCAGGTCCCCCGCGGTCAGGAGGATCTGCGCCGCGACGACCGCGTGCCGGTCGAGTTCCTTCTGGTACCGGAACATCAGGACGTTCTGCCCGGTCGCGGCGGCCGCCTGCTGGGTGGCGAGGTCGTCGGGGCGGCCCTCGAGCCCGAGGAACGGGAACCCGGTGGCGATGGCGCCGGAGGACACGAGGACGACCTCGGTCCCCCGGGCGTGCGCTGCCGCGATGGCGTCCACGAGCGGAGCGATCTGCCCGGTGTTGTCACCGCTGACCGACGACGACCCGACCTTGACCACGATCCGCTTGGCACGCGGGATGTCCTCGCGCCGGGTGACGGGTCCGAGGTCGGTGCGTGCGGTCGTGTCGGTCATGCCGTGGTCAGTCCCTGTCGTCCCGGTCGGCTTCGGCGGGAGACAGGTCTCCGTCCTCCGCCCACAGCCCGGCGATGCGCTCCTGCTCGAGCTCGGCACGCGCCGCGGCCTTGGCGTCCATGCGCTCGAAGTACTCCTCGCGACGCTCGTTGCGGGTCGGACGCGAGGTCGCGCCGATCCGGGCGTCGGTACCGCGGGCGCTCGTGATGAGCTCCGCGGTCGAGGTGAGCGTGGGCTCCCAGTCGAAGATCGTGCCGCCGTCGCCACCGATGACGACGGTGGACCCGGCGACGGCTCCGGCCTTGAACAGGCCGTCCTCGACGCCGAGCTTCGCCAGGCGGTCGGCGAGGTAGCCGATCGCCTCTTCGTTCGTGAAGTCGGTCTGCTGCACCCAGCGCTCCGGCTTCGCACCGCGGATGCGGTAGAAGCGGTGTTCCTCGCCGCCTTCGGCGCGGATGGTGAAGGGCTTGTCGTCGACCGCCTTGGGGCGGAGGACGATGCGCTCGGCCACCGGCTCGGCCGCACGGGAGGCGCGGGCCTGCTCCACGACGTCGGCCAGCGCGAACGTCAGCTCGCGCAGGCCCTTGCGGGACGCGGTCGAGATCGGGAAGACGCGGTAGCCACGGCCCTCGAGCTCGTCGCGCACGAAGGCGGCGAGTTCTTCGGCCTCGGGCACGTCGACCTTGTTGAGCGCGATCATCTGCGGGCGCTCGAGCAGCGGCACCTGCCCCTCGGGGACCGGGTAGCGCTCGAGCTCGCCGAGGATGACGTCGAGGTCGCTGATCGGGTCACGGCCGGGGTCGAGCGTGGCGCAGTCGATCACGTGCAGGAGTGCCTCGCAGCGCTCGACGTGACGGAGGAACTCGAGGCCGAGGCCCTTGCCCTCCGACGCGCCCTCGATCAGACCGGGGACGTCGGCGACGGTGAAGCGGGTGGACCCGGACTCGACGACGCCGAGGTTCGGCGTGAGGGTCGTGAACGGGTAGTCGGCGATCTTCGGCTTCGCGGCGGAGACCGCGGCGATGAGCGAGGACTTGCCGGCGCTCGGGAACCCGACGAGGGCGACGTCGGCGATGGTCTTCAGCTCGAGGCTGACGTCACCGGCCCAGCCCTCGGTGCCGAGCAGCGCGAAACCCGGGGCCTTGCGCTTCGTGGTCGAGAGCGCGGCGTTGCCGAGACCGCCCTGACCGCCGGGGGCGATGACGACGCGCATGCCCGGCTCGGTCATGTCCGCGAGGACGTCGCCGTTCTCGTCGTACACGACGGTGCCGATCGGCAGCGGGAGCTCGAGCGTCTCACCGCTGATGCCGCTCCGCATGTCGCCCATGCCGGGCTGCCCGTTCTTGGAGGAACGGTGCGGCGAGCGGTGGTAGCCGAGCAGGGTCGTCACCTGGGGGTCGGCGACGAGGACGATGTCGCCACCGTCACCGCCGTTGCCGCCGTCCGGGCCGGCCAGCGGCTTGAACTTCTCACGGCGGACCGACACGCAGCCGTTGCCGCCGTTCCCCGCGGTGAGGTGCAGGGTCACGCGGTCGACGAAGGTCGCCATGGGTCCACTCCTTGGTGTTGCAACGAAAGAACGGGAGGGGCGGGCACGTGGCCCGCCCCTCCCGCAGAGTCAGATCGTCGAACTGCTTACGCGTTGACGATGTTGACGACCTTGCGGCCGCCCTTGGTGCCGAACTCGACCGCACCGGCCGAGAGGGCGAACAGCGTGTCGTCGCCACCGCGGCCGACGTTGGCGCCCGGGTGGAAGTGGGTACCGCGCTGGCGGAGGATGATCTCACCGGCGTTGACGACCTCGCCACCGAAGCGCTTCACGCCGAGGCGCTGTGCGTTCGAGTCACGACCGTTGCGAGTGGAGCTCGCACCCTTCTTGTGTGCCATCTTCTACTCCCGCCTTACGCGATCGAGGTGATCTTGACGCGGGTGAGCTCAGCGCGGAAACCCTGACGCTTCTTGTACCCGGTCTTGTTCTTGAACTTCTGGATGACGACCTTCGGACCGCGGAGGTCCTCGAGCACCTCGGCGGTGACCGTCACGTTGGCGAGCTCGGAAGCCGCCGACGTGATCTTGTCACCGTCCACGAGGAGCACCGGGGCGAGGTCGATGTTGCCCTTGTCGTCGGCCTTGGCACGGTCGATCGTGATGATCGTGCCGACCTCGACCTTCTCCTGACGGCCGCCGGCGCGCACTACTGCGTAAACCACGTGGAAATCCTTACGTAACTCTGCTTGAGGGAAGTCTCGGGTGCCCACTTCTGCACGAGCGGTTCCCGGAGGGCCGGGCCCGATCGGCGACGCAGGCAGAACGGCCCGCTGACACCAGGGATCGAGAATACTCGATGCCCCCAGGTCCGGTCAAACGGCGACACACGTACGATTGCCGTGTGACCGTGATGATCGACCCGCCGACGTGGCCCGCACACGACACTCTGTGGTCGCACCTCGTCAGTGACACATCATACGACGAGCTGCACGAGTTCGCTGGACGCGTCGGTATCCCACGCCGTGCGTTCGACCACGACCACTACGACGTGCCGCTGTCGCGCTACGAGGAACTCGTCGCCGCGGGGGCCACGGCGGTCACCGGGCGGGAGCTGGTCCTGCGCCTGATCGGCAGCGGGCTGCGGGTCGCCCAGCGGGACAAGCACACGTTCTGAGCGCGCGGCCGCCCACGCACGGTGCGAGGTTCCGTGCTGGGTGCGGCGGTCGCACCCTCGCGCCCTGCCCGGCACCTCGCACGCGGCACGGCGCGGTGGCGCGCGGCGGTCCAGGAGGCGCGGCGCACCCCCGCCCCGCCGGGCACCTCCCACGGCGCGCGGCCGACTCCCGGGCGCGGCGCGGCGTGGCGCGGCGGTGAGTCGCCAGCGCGCGTGGCGAGCCCGGACGACATCGCCGAGGTCGGACGACGTCGGGGATGTCGCACCCCCGCGTCCGCAACGGACGGCGCACGCACCGTGCGACATGGTCGACGTCGGACGACCTCGACCATGTCGCACCACGTCGGTGCGCGGCGCACGGCGCGCGGCACACGGCGCCCGGCACACGGCCACGAGCCGCACGCGGCCGCTCAGCGGCTCAGCGCGGCGCCGGACCACCCCAGGGGTTCGACGGGGGCTGCGGCGGCGCGTACGGCGGCACCTGGGCCCCCTGCGCCCCCGGCTGACCCGGCTGACCCTGCTGCGACGACGGCTGCACGGTCGCCGGCGGCACCGCGTCGGCCGGTCGGACCGTCCCGGGCGTGCCGGGTGCTCCGGGCGCACGACGTCCGCCCCTTGGCCGCCCGAGCCAGAGCCACGCCGCGGTCGACGTCGCGATGAGCATCAGGGTGAACGGCACACCGGACTGCAGCGGGCGGGTGACGACGTCGATGAGGAGCTGGGCGCCTCCCGAGCGGACGGCGCTGAACGTGCCCGTGAAGACCCCGACGAGCGCCAGGGCGATCGTCCCAGCGGCCCCGGCGAGCACGGCGCGGAGGAGCACCGTCGGCAGCGGGCTCCGTCGGTCGACGGGCGTGAGGAACGCCAGCGCGAGGAAGGCCCCGGCGTAGAACGGGAACGGCGTGGCGAACACCCCGGACACGAACCCGCCGATCAGGCTGCCGCCCGCGCCGTAGCTCGCGAACGGGTGCACCACGAACGAGGCGCCGAGCAGGCCGACGAGCCCTGAGACGAACTCGACGAGGACGATCGACACGACGGCGATGAGTGCGCCGGCCGTGTTCGTGACCGACGCTCCCGGAGCGAAGGCCCGACGCGGATCCGCCGGCGTCCGCGGCTGCCGCGGAGCCGGCGCTGCCCCGCCGTACTGCGGCCCGCGGTACGGGCCGCCCTGCGGCGCACCGTACGGGACGCCGGACTGCTGCGGCCCGCCGTACGGGGCACCGGACTGCTGCGGTCCCCCGTACGCTCCGCCCTGCTGCTGCGGGGCACCGGCGGGCGGCGCGGGCTGGGACCAGCCCGCGCCGTAGTACCCACGATCGTGCTGCGACCGCTGCGGATCGCCGGGGTTCGACATCGTCAGTTCCCCAGGATCACGGCGCCGTCGTCGGTGTCGTCACCCTCGGCCGTCGCCGGTGCGCTGATGCTCGGGGACGAGACGCGACGGGACCGCGAACGGCCCTGCCCCGGCTGCTTGGGCTCCGGGAGCGCCTGCAGCACGGAGTCGAGCAGGGACTCGGCGTCCCCGCTGACCTGGCGCGGCTCGCGCTTCGTGGCGGCGATCGGGATGTCGAGGATCGCGACCGAGGTCTCGGCCGGGGTCACCGGGGCGCTCGAGCTCACCCGACGGCGGGTCGGCGCCTTGGCCGGCGCGTCCTCGACGGCGGGGGCAGCAGCGACCGGAGCCGCAGCAGCCGGAGCCGCAGCAGCCGATGTGTCCTGCTCGGGCGCGGACGGCGCATCGGGCGTCGAGGACGAGCCGGACGCGGTGTCCGCCGTCGTCTCGGGCGCACCGGCACCACGGCCACCACGGCGACGTCGACGCTTCGAGCCCGACGACTGCTCGCCGTGCTCGGACTGCGACGCGCCGGTGTCCGGACCGGACTCGGCGGCGGGAGCCTCCGGAGCCGATGCCGCCGATGTTGCCGATGCCGCCGAACCCGCCGACACTGCAGAGGACGCCGAAGCCGGGGTCGCAGCACCGTCGTGCTCCTCGTGCGGGATGGTCGATGCGGCGATCCGGGACAGCGCGCTCTTCACGTCGTCCGTGATCTGGTGCGCGTGCGACGAGCCGTTCGACGACGAACCGTTGCCGGACCCGCCGTTCGACCCGTTCCCACCGTTCGAACCGTTCGAACCGTTCCCACCGTTGGACCCGCCGTTGCCGGCCCCACCGCGGCTCTTGCGACGGCTCTTCGACGGCCCCGGGTCGGCGTTGTTGTCGTTGACCTTGGCGTTGACCTCGTCGAGGGACTCGCGGAGCCCCACGCCGATCTTCTTGCGGGTCATCTGCACGAGGCCGAGCGAGGTGACCTCGGCGACCTGGTGCTTCGTCCGGTCACGGCTGAGGCACTCGACGAGTCGACGCAGCACGAGGTCGCGGTTCGACTCGAGCACCATGTCGATGAAGTCGACGACGATGATGCCCCCGATGTCCCGCAGGCGGAGCTGGCGGACGATCTCTTCGGCCGCTTCGAGGTTGTTCTTCGTGACGGTCTCCTCGAGGTTGCCGCCGGACCCGACGAACTTCCCCGTGTTGACGTCGACGACCGTCATGGCCTCGGTGCGGTCGATCACGAGCGAACCGCCGGAGGGCAGCCAGACCTTGCGGTCGAGTGCCTTCTCGATCTGCTCGTTGAGGCGGTACTCCTCGAAGGAGTCCGGGCCGTCGTAGATCTCGACGCGGTCCTTGAGGTCCGGCGCGACCGCGGTGAGGTACTCGTCGATCGTCTCGCGCGCCGCGGAGCCGTCGATGATGAGCTTGGTGAAGTCCTCGTTGAAGACGTCGCGGACGATCTTCACGAGCAGGTCCGGCTCCGAGTGGAGCATGACCGGCGCCTGGCCGTTCGCGACCTTCTTCTGGATCGCCTCCCACTGGCTGGTGAGCCGCTGCACGTCGCGGGTGAGCTGTTCCTCGGTCGCGCCCTCGGCGGCGGTGCGGACGATGACGCCCGCGTGCTCCGGGAGGACCTCCTTGAGGATCTTCTTGAGGCGCGCACGCTCGGTGTCCGGCAGCTTGCGCGAGATGCCGTTCATCGAGCCGTTCGGCACGTACACGAGGTAGCGGCCCGGCAGCGAGACCTGGCTCGTCAGACGGGCGCCCTTGTGCCCGACCGGGTCCTTCGTGACCTGCACGAGGACCTTGTCGCCCGGCTTGAGCGCGGCTTCGATCCGACGCCCGTGATTGCCGGTGTCGACCGAGTTCCAGTCGACCTCGCCCGCGTACAGCACGGCGTTGCGACCGCGACCGATGTCGACGAACGCCGCCTCCATCGAGGGCAGGACGTTCTGCACCTTGCCGAGGTACACGTTGCCGATGAGCGACACGTTGTGCGACTTCGTCACGTAGTGCTCGGCGAGGACACCGTCCTCGAGCACGCCGATCTCGATCTTCGAGGCGCTCGACCGGACGATCATCTGCCGGTCGACACTCTCGCGGCGGGCGAGGAACTCGTCCTCGGTGACGACCTGGCGACGACGACCGGCATCGCGCCCGTCGCGGCGGCGCTGCTTCTTCGCCTCGAGCCGGGTCGAGCCCTTCACCTTCTGCGGCTCGGTGATGTACTCGACCTCGCGGCGGCGGGGCTCCTGGTGGTCCCGCGGCTCGCGCGGTTCGCGCGGCTCACGGCCTTCGCGGTCGGCGCTCGTGCCGCGGCGACGCGACCGACGGCGTCCGCCGCCCTGCTCGTCGTCGTCGTCCTCGTCGTGACGGGGCGCGCGCTCGGGCAGGTCCGGCAGGACCGGGGCGTGGAAGATCAGGCTGAGCGTGCTCGTCGCCTTGGGGACGAACGGCTCGTCGACGGGCTCCGCCGGACTGGAGGCGCTGCTCGCGTCCGTCTCGACCGTCGCGGCCGGTGCGGCTGCGGTCTCGGTGTCGTCACCGGCCGTGATGACCGGCAGGTCGCCCGTGAGGGTGCTCACGTCGTGCGGCTCGTCGCCGCCGGCGGTCGCCTCGACGGCGACCGACACGGTGGGCGCCTCCGGCGCTCCCCCGGCGTCCGGCGCTGCGTCCGTCACCGCGAGCGTCTCCGCGCCGGCGTCGGACGTGCCGTCCGCCGGAGACCCGGTCACCTGCTCGACGGGACCCGTCTGCGCGGCGTTACCCCGTGCCTCCTGGCCGGCCGACCGGGCGCGCCGACCGCCGAACAGGCGGCCTCGACGCTTCGGTGCGACTTCTTCGTTGTTCGTGTTGTCGTTGTTCTGCTCCACCATGGACCTGGTGCACTCCTTGACCCCGCTCGCATCCTGTCCGGACGGCGGGAATTCTGTAGTTGTAGCGGGTGGCGACCACGCCCCCGCGTTCGCTGTCTTGTGACCGTCGCGTCGCGCGCGTCCCGGTCACGGTGCGCTCTCACCGCACCTGATCGTCCGGGCTGGGCCCGGAAAGCTTTCGTCGTCGTGCGGATGGCCGCACGACCTCCAGGGATTATCGCATGCCGCACCGGGAAAGGACCGGATCGAGCATGCGATGATGACGCCGTGAGCACGCCAGCACCTGCCGTCCGCCGTCCGATCGCCATGGGCGTCTTCCTCCTGATCACCGGTGCCGTCGGTCTGTACGGGGCGTTCCGACTGGTCATCGACGAGTTCGAGAAGTACGCGCACCCCCAGGCAGTGCTGTCCTGCGACGTCAACCCGTTCATCAACTGCTCGGACGTGATGGCCAGCTGGCAGGGGCACCTGCTCGGGTTCCCGAACCCGCTGCTCGGCGTCATGGGCTTCGTCGCGCCGATCGCCGTCGCGGTCATGCTCCTCGCCGGGTTCCGGAACGGTTCGCGCTGGTTCTGGATCGCGTTCAACGCGGGCGTGTTCCTGGCGTGGGTCTTCGTCACGTGGCTCTTCACCCAGACCGTCTGGTTCATCGGCGCGCTCTGCCCGTGGTGCATGCTCGTGTGGTCGATGACGATCCCGATGTTCTGGGTGTTCACGATCTGGAACGCCGCGCAGGGACGCTTCGGCGCCGGGGCCCAGCGGCTCGGTCGGACCCTGCTGCCCTTCTGCTGGGCGTTCCCGCTGGCGAACTACCTGTTCATCGCCGTGTCGATCCTCATCGTGTTCCCGCGGGTCCTCTCCTCCTTCTGAGCGCCCGCTGAGCGTTGCCGATGACGCGTCATCGAATTCCTGGGTCCTTCCCAGCCAGATCGGCCGATCGACCCACCGGCACGACCTACGCTCGATGGCGATGAGCGAGAACGAGAGCAAGAAGGCCCGGCGGGAGGCAGCGCGGGAGCGCGCACGCCTCGCCCGCGCGAAGGAGCAGGCGCGTCGACGCCGCAACAAGACCCTGGGGATCAGCGGCATCATCGTCGGCGCGCTCGCGGTCGCCGCGATCGTCGTCGTGGTGGTCGCGAACTCCGTGCAACCCGCCGGCCCCGGGCCGAAGAACATGGCGAGCGACGGTGTGCTCCTGACGGGGTCGAACGGGCAGATCGTCCCCGTCACCACGAAGGCGACGCCGGAGGGCGGGAAGCCGACCCCGACGAAGCAGGACGACTCGGTCGCGAACATCACGGTGTACTCGGACTACATGTGCCCGTACTGCAACCAGTTCGAGACGAGCCAGATGTCCCAGATCCAGCAGTGGGTGAAGGACGGCTCGGCGACGCTCGAACTGCACCCGTTCAACCTGCTCGACCGCGTGTCCCTCGGCTCGAAGTACTCGACCCGTTCGGCCGCCGCCGCAGCCTGCGTCGCGAACTACGACCCGGACGCGTTCCTCGCGTACAACACGTCGCTCTACGAGAACCAGCCGTCCGAGAGCACGCGCGGCCTCACGAACGACAAGCTCGCATCGCTCGCGAAGGCCGCCGGGGCGACGAACGAGAACGTGGCGTCCTGCATCACGGACCAGAAATTCGCCGGGTGGGTTGCCGACGCGACGAACCGGGCGCTCAACGACCCGATCCCGAACTCATCGCTCGACAAGGTCACCGGTACCCCCACCGTGATCGTCAACGGCAAGCAGTACAACGGCTCGCTCACCGACACGGACGCCTTCGCCGCGTTCGTGGAGCAGAACGGTGGGAAGGCGTAGTCCTGCCCGCTCCGGACGACGACGGCCCCCGCTTCCGATCGGAAGCGGGGGCCGTCGTCGTCGAGCGTGCTACTTCGACGCGGCGTCGATCTCGGTGATCACGTCGGTCAGCGTGGCGATCTTCTTGCCGTTCACGAGGACGGTCGGCGTGCCGAAGCCCTGCGTGCCCTGCAGTGCCGGATCGGCCAGCACGGCGTTGGTGGACTTCGTCACCCACCCGCGGAAGCGCTCGCTCGACAGGCACTCGGAGACGTTCGACCCGGTCGCGCCACCAGCCGTGACGAGCTTCGCGATCTCGGCGTTCGTCAGGCCCTTCGTGCCCTCCTCCGGCTGGTTGTCGAAGAACTGCGTCTGGACGTCGAGGAACTTGTCCGGCGCGTAGTTCGCGACGCACATCGCGGCGTTCGCGGCACGGCTGGCGTACCGCGAGTTCTGGTAGCTGCGGTCGAGGATCGACACGGGCTGGATCGCGAGGGTCGCGTCGCCGGACTTCACCTTGTCGAGGATCTGGTCGGCGTAGGCGGCCTCGAACTGCTTGCAGACCGGGCAGGCCCAGTCGACGTACTCGGTGACCTGAACCTTCCCGTCGGCAGCCGCCGTGGGCACCGGGGACGGGGTGGCCTTCGCCGACACCGCGCCGGAGGTCACGGGGGTGACCGTGCCGTCGCTGCCGGTGAACTGGATCGCACCGGTCGCCATGTTCTTCGGCCCGGCCGCGGACACGGCGGGCTGGTTGTTCACGTTCACCACCACGATCGCGACGATCGCGGCGACGGCGATGATCCCGAGGCCGATGCCGCCCTGCAGGAACCAGCGGTTGCGGCGCTTGCGGCGCTTCTCGGCCTCGGCGCGCTGCCGGGCGACGTCACGGGCGTGCTGGCGACGCTCGTTCTTCGAGGGACGGTCGTTGTTCGTCACGCGTCGATCCTCCGGACTCAGGCGAACCAGAGCGCGAGCTCGCGCGCCGACGACTCAGGGCTGTCGGAGCCGTGCACGAGGTTCTGCTGCACCTTGAGGCCCCAGTCGCGGCCGAGGTCACCGCGGATCGTCCCCGGCGCGGCCGAGGTCGGGTCGGTGGTGCCGGCGAGCGACCGGAAGCCGGCGATGACGCCGTTGCCGGCGACGCGCACGGCGACGACCGGGCCGGACTGCATGAACTCGACGAGGGGCTCGAAGAACGGCTTGCCCTGGTGCTCCTCGTAGTGGGCGTCGAGCAGGTCACGGGGCGCCGTCACCATCTTCAGGTCGACGATCTCGTAGCCCTTGGCCTCGATCCGGCGGAGGATCTCACCGGTGAGCTGGCGGGCGACGCCGTCGGGCTTGACGAGGACGAGGGTCTCTTCGAGATCGGACACGCGGAACTCCTGGTGTTTCGTGGTCGAACGGGGTGGTCAGTCCTCGCCGAGGGCCGCGCGTCTCGCGGCGTTCTGACGGTCGAGCTGACCGCCCTTGACGAAGCAGAAGACCCACAGCGCCAGGAACACCACGGCCACGGCGAACATGAACGGTTCGATGAACCCGGTGGCGAGGATGGCCGCCTGCAGCAGCCACCCGAACCCTACACCGGCGCGGTTGCCGGTCAGGCGAGAGGCCAGCGCCAGCACGATCATCGAGCCGATGCCACCGCCGAACGCGACCGCCGGCGGGAGCGTCCCCTTGCCGAACACGACGAGCATCGGGAAGAAGAACATGATCGCCTCGAGCACGAGGGTGATCGACAGCAGGCTCTCCCGTGCACCGCGATCGCGTCGCGGCCGACGGGTGCGCGGTGCGCGTGGGGTCCTGGAGGCGCGGCCCGCGTCCGTCACTTCGTCCCGCCTTCGGCGTGGACCAGGTCCATGACCCGGCCCACCATCACGATCGAGCCCGCGACGAGCACCATGGCGTCGTCCGCCTCGGCGTCGTCCGCGAGGTCACGGGCTTCCTGGAGGGCGGCCTCGAGCGACGGCTCGACGACGACCCGGTCCTCGCCGACCTCGTCGACCACGACCCGGGCGAACTCGTCCGCGTCGAGGGCGCGCTCCCCCGGCGGCTGGGTCACGACGAAGGTCGCGACGGTGTCCTTGAGCGCGCGGACGAAGCCGCGGGCGTCCTTGTCGCCGAGGATGCCGACGACGCCGACCACGTGCTCGGACGGGAACGCCACGGGGAGCGCCTCGGCGAGCGCGCGTGCGCCGTGCGGGTTGTGCGCCGCGTCGACCACCACGGTCGGACCCGTGGCGATCGGCTGGAGCCGTCCGGGGCTGGTCGCACCGGCGAGTCCCTCGGACAGGACGTCCTCGTCGAGGGCCTGCGAACCGCGGCCGAGGAAGGCCTCGACGGCGGCGATCGCCACGGCCGCATTGTGCGCCTGGTGCCGGCCGAAGAGCGGCAGGAACAGGTCGTCGTAGCGTCCGGCGATGCCCTGCACGGTGATGAGCTGGCCGCCGACGGCCGGCGTCACGTCGACGAGCCGGAAGCCGTCCCCCTCGACCGCGAGGGTCGACTCGGTGAGCTCGGCCGCGCGCTGCAGCTCGGCGAGCGCCTCGGGCGTCTGTGCGCTCGAGACGATCGACGACGAGGGCTTGATGATGCCGGACTTCGTGCGGGCGATCTCGGCGACGGTACTGCCGAGCTGCTTGGCGTGGTCGATCGCGATCGGCGTGAACACCTGCACCTGGCTCTGCACGACGTTGGTGGAGTCCCACTCGCCGCCCATGCCGACCTCGATCACGGCGACGTCGACCGGAGCCTCGGCGAAGCACGCCAGGGCGAGGACGGTCAGCGCCTCGAAGAAGGTCAGCGGGAGCTCGCCCTTGTCGGTGAGCTCCTGGTCGGTCATCTCGAGGATCGGGGCGATGTCGTCCCAGTTCTCCACGAAGCGGTCGGCGGCGATCGGGGTGCCGTCGATGACGATGCGCTCCCGGATCGACACCAGGTGCGGGCTCGTCATGAGGCCGGTCCGGAGGCCGTGTGCCCGGACGATGCTCTCGGCCATGCGCGCGGTCGAGGTCTTGCCGTTCGTGCCGGTCAGGTGGATCACGGGGTACGACAGGTGCGGGTCGCCGAGGAGCTCGACGGCACGCCGGGTCGCGGACAGCCGGTGTTCGGGCGACTGCTCACCGATCCGGGCGTACAGGGCCGCCTCGACGCGCTTGACCTCGTCGTCGTCCGCACCGTAGGGCACGGCGTCGGCGGGGTCCGTCGCACCGGCGGGGCCGACGGGGATCTCGATGCCGTCCTCGGACGGTTCTTCGGGGTACTCGCTCATGCGCGTGACACCTCCACGGTCACCTTCGCACCGTCACCGACGTCGGTGGTGGTGGCGTCTGCCCCGAGGGGCACGATCTCGACGCTCGTCGACAGGGTCTCCCCCGCGATGAGCTGCTGGTGGGTGCGGACCGCCGCGTCGGCGACCTCGTCCGCACCGAGGGTGAGGACGATGCGGTCGCTGACGTCGAGGTCGGCGTCACGGCGGGCCTGCTGGACGGCGCGGACGACGTCGCGGGCGAGCCCCTCGGCCTCGAGCTCGGGCGTCGTCACGGTGTCGAGCACCGCGAAGCCGCCGCCGTCGAGGAACGCCACCGCCACGGAGTCGTCGGCGACGGTGAGGTCGAGCGTGTACTCGCCCTCGACGAGGTCGACGCCGCCGACGGTCACGCCGGACTCGGTCGCGGTCCAGTCGCCCTTCTTGGCAGCCGGGATGACCTGCTGGACCTGCTTGCCGATGCGGGGTCCGGCGGCACGGGCGTTCACGGTGAGCTTCCGCTCGATGCCGTACCGACCGAGCGACGACTCCTCCTGCTGCTCGAGCACGACCTGCTTGACGTTGAGCTCGTCGCGGAGGATGTCCACGAAGGGCTCGACGGCCGCCGGGTCGGGCACCACGAGCGTCAGGGTGGCGAGGGGCAGGCGGACGCGCTTGCCGGTGGCCTTGCGGAGCGCGAGCCCCTTCGAGGCGACGTCCCGCACGCGGTCCATGGCGTCGACGAGCGCCTGGTCGGCCGGGAACTCCTCGGCGTCGGGGAAGTCCTCGAGGTGGACGCTGCGGCCGCCGGTCAGTCCCCGCCAGACCGCGTCGGTCACGAGCGGGGCGAGGGGTGCGGCGACGCGGGTGAGCGTCTCGAGCACGGTGTACAGCGTGTCGAACGCGACACGGGCCTCGGGCGAGGACTCGGCGCCGAGCCAGAACTTGTCGCGCGACCGGCGCACGTACCAGTTCGTCAGCACGTCGGCGAAGTCGCGGACGGCCTGGGCGGCGAGCGGGGTGTCGAGCGCGTCGAGGTGCTGTTGCACGTCCGACACGAGCACCCGGGTCTTCGCGAGCAGGTAGCGGTCGAGCACGTCGGTGCTCGCCGTGCTCCGCGACGCCTGGTACCCGGACTCCCCCGACGCGTTCGCGTAGAGGGTGAAGAAGTAGTACGTCGACCAGAGCGGGAGCAGGAACTCGCGGACGCCCTGGCGGATGCCCTCTTCCGTGACGACGAGGTTCCCGCCGCGGATGACCGACGACGACATCAGGAACCAGCGCATCGCGTCGGCACCGTCGCGGTCGAACACCTCGGAGACGTCCGGGTAGTTCCGGAGCGACTTCGACATCTTCTGGCCGTCGGAGCCGAGCACGATGCCGTGGCTGATGACGTTCTTGTACGCCGGCCGGTCGAACAGCGCGGTGGACAGCACGTGCATGACGTAGAACCAGCCGCGGGTCTGCCCGATGTACTCGACGATGAAGTCGGCCGGGTTGTGCGACTCGAACCACTCGCGGTTCTCGAACGGGTAGTGCACCTGGGCGTACGGCATCGACCCGGAGTCGAACCAGACGTCGAACACGTCGGTGATCCGGCGCATCGTCGACTTCCCGGTGGGGTCGTCCGGGTTGGGGCGCGTCAGGTCGTCGATGAACGGGCGGTGCAGGTCGACCTCGCCGTCGGCGTTCACCGGCAGTCGACCGAAGTCACGCTCGATCTCCTCGAGCGAGCCGTACACGTCGGTGCGCGGGTGTTCGGGGTCGTCGGACTGCCACACCGGGATCGGCGTGCCGAAGTACCGGTTGCGGGACACCGACCAGTCGATGGCGTTGCCGACCCACTTGCCGAACTGGCCGTCCTTGACGTTGTCCGGCACCCAGTTGATGTCCTGGTTGAGCTCGCCCATGCGGTCGCGGAACTCGGTCACGCGGACGAACCAGCTCGACACGGCCTTGTAGATGAGGGGCTTCCGGCAGCGCCAGCAGTGCGGGTAGCTGTGCTCGTAGGACGCCTGGCGGAGCAGTCGCCCGGCGTCGCGGACGGCCTTCGTGAGGGGCTTGTTCGCGTCCGACCAGAGCATGCCGGCGACCTCGCCGAACTGCGACGTGAAGACACCGCCCTCGTCGAGCGACAGCACCACGGGGATGCCCGCAGCGGCGCAGACCACCTGGTCGTCGGCACCGTAGGCCGGGGCCTGGTGCACGATGCCGGTGCCCTCGCCCGTCTCGACGTAGTCGGCGACGAGGATCTTCCAGGCGTTCTCCATGCCCTCGGTCTCCGCGAGGAAGTCGAAGAGGCGCTCGTACTCGACGCCGTCGAGCTCCGCACCCGTCAGGGTGCGGACGACCGCGGCAGCGGCGTCCTCGGCGCTCTCGTAGCCGAGGTCCTTCGCGTGGGCGGCCACGGTGTCCGAAGCCAGCAGGTAGTGGACGGAACCGGCGGTGCCACCGTCAGCCGCGCCTCCTGGACCGGCGGGCAGCACCACGTACGAAACCGCAGGCCCGACGGCCAGCGCGGCGTTCGTGGGCAGGGTCCAGGGGGTCGTCGTCCAGGCGAGCGCACGCACGCCGGCCAGCCCGAGCGACTCGGCGCGCGCACCCTGCAGCGGGAACGACACCGTGACCGACTGGTCCTGGCGCATCTTGTAGACGTCGTCGTCCATGCGCAGCTCGTGGTTCGACAGCGGCGTCTGGTCGTTCCAGCAGTACGGCAGGACCCGGAATCCCTCGTACGCGAGCCCCTTGTCCCAGAGCTGCTTCCACGCCCACAGCACGCTCTCCATGAACGTCACGTCGAGGGTCTTGTAGTCGTTCTCGAAGTCGACCCAACGCGCCTGGCGGGTGACGTACTGCTGCCACTCGTCGGTGTACTGCAGGACGGACTTCTTGGCGGCGGCGTTGAAGACGTCGACGCCCATCTCGTCGATCTCGTGCTTCTCGGTGATGCCGAGCTGGCGCATCGCCTCGAGCTCGGCGGGCAGCCCGTGGGTGTCCCAGCCGAAGCGACGGTGCACCTGCTTGCCGCGCATGGTCTGGTAGCGAGGGAAGACGTCCTTCGCGTACCCGGTCAGGAGGTGGCCGTAGTGCGGCAGGCCGTTGGCGAACGGCGGGCCGTCGTAGAACGTCCACTCGTCGCAGCCCTCGCGCTGGTCGATCGACGCCTGGAACGTGCCGTCGCCCTTCCAGAAGGCGAGGATCCCCTGCTCGACGGCGGGGAAGGACGGCGACGGGACGACGCCGTCTGCGTCGGAATCAAGTGGGTAGCGCACCGCGGGGCTCCTGTGGGTTGCCGGTTCTCAGGACCACGAGGACGGAGCAGGCTCCGCGGTACCACCTCGCTTGCCGCTCCGGGTGACCCGGGGCGACCGCTCGTTGCCGGGGGCGTGCGCGGCCCGGTCCGCCCGGTTCTACTGCCGGCGGTCGATGGTGCTGACGGCCGGGTTCTTCCGGAGACTCCCCGGTGATGGCCGGATCGACGCCTGTGTGCTCGAGTTTAGCGGACGGGAGCATGCTGGAGCGATGCCCTCGTCAGATGCTGCCCCCGCGCAGCAGGAGCGTCCCGATTCCCTGCTCACCGTCGTCATCGCCTTCGGCGCGAACCTGCTCGTCGCGATCGCCAAGACGATCGCCTCCCTGATCTCCGGATCGGCGTCCATGGTCGCCGAGGCCGCACACTCGTGGGCCGACACCGGCAACGAGATCTTCCTGCTCGTCGCCGAACGGCGTGGCTCGAGGAAGCGCGACACCGCGCACCCGCTCGGCTACGGCCGTGAGACGTACATCTGGTCGATGTTCGCCGCGTTCGGCCTCTTCACCGCGGGCGCCATCGTCTCGATCTACCACGGCATCACCGAGCTCGGGGACACCGGGCCGGCCGAGGACGTGCTCCTGAACTACATCGTCCTCGGGCTGTCGTTCTGTCTCGAGGGCACGAGCTTCCTGCAGGCGTACCGGCAGGCGCACGGCGCGGCGACGAAGCGGCGGGTGCCGGTGCTCCGGCACGTCCTGCAGTCGTCGAACCCGACCCTCCGTGCCGTCTTCGCCGAGGACGCCGCGGCGCTCATCGGCCTCGTGGTCGCGTTCCTCGGGGTGTTCCTCCACCAGGTCACCGGCCTCGCGGTCTTCGACGCCGTCGGCTCGATCGCGATCGGGATCCTGCTCGGGGTCGTCGCGATCGTCCTGATCGACCGCAACCGCCGGTTCCTGCTCGGGGAGAGCACGTCACCGGAGCTCGAGAACGCGGTGCTCGTCGAGCTGCTCGGGCGGTCGCAGATCGAGCGCGTCACCTACCTGCACCTCGAGTTCGTCGGGCCCTCGCGGGTCTACCTCGTCGCCGCGGTCGACCTGACCGGCAACGAGAACGAGGAGCACGTGGCGGTGCGGTTGCGCGACGTCGAGAAGTCCCTCGAGGAGAGCCAGTACATCGAGGAGGCCGTGCTCACCCTGAGCTACCCCGGCGACGAGTCGCTCGTGCCGACGGGCGACGACGTGCCCGAGGTGGTGCGGGACGGGACGGCCGAGGACGTCGCCGCGGGCGGGGCCGGCACGCTCCGGACCGACTGAGCCGCACGCGGCTGCCGCGCGGTCGGGTCAGCCGCGGTCGGCGGGCACCAGGGTGGCGGCGTCCCCGCGGCGCTCGATCACCAGGCCGTCCTGCACGACCCACACCCGCAGCGCGTCGAGCCGGAACTCCTCGAACCGCTCCGGGTGCTCCCGCAGCAAGGCCCGCAGGTCGTCGTCCATCGGGAACCGCGGGTCGATCCCGGCGACGAGCACGCCGTAGTCCCCGTGCGTCACCCCCTGGGTCGCGCCACGACGGCCGATGAACACCGCGAACGACTGCTGCGCCGACCCCGACACGAGGACGCGGACGTCGTCCGGCACCCCGCGTTCCTCGAGGACCCCCTCGAGCCGGGCGAACCCGGTGGTGCGCGTCTCGGCGACGGTCCGCACCACGACGACCGCGGGGACGATCGTCACGACGACGGCGAGGAGCGCCACCACGGTCGTGCGCGGCGGCCGCAGCCGGGCGAGCCGGGTGTACCCGACCGCGGCGAGCGCGATGATCCAGGGCATCCACGCCTGGTAGTAGTGCGGCAGTGCGACGTTGGCCGTCGAGTAGAAGACGACGAGGATCCCGAGCGCGATCCCGAGGAGCGCGACGAGCCGGTCCGGGCGGATCGCGAACGCCGCGGCCGTCCCGACCAGGAGCACGACGACCGTCGGCCACCCGACCCCCTCGACGACCCGCACGAAGTTCGTCCACCACGGCGCGATCATGTACGTCTTCCCGAGGACCGAGATGATGTGTCCGCGGGTGTCGTGCTTGCCCTGGAACTCGATCATGAAGGTGATCGCCCGGACCCCGCCGACGGGCACGTACGCGACGACGAACACCACGGCGAACGCCGCGGCGGCCGCGACGCCCCCGGTCAGCAGCCCGGACCAGCGCCGGAACAGCAGCGGGACCGCGGCCAGCGCGAGCACGAGGACGGTGGTGGTGACCTTCGACGTGACCGACAGCGCCAGCAGGGCACCGGCGAGCGCCATCCACCACCAGCCGTCCCAGGCCGTGGTCCGGTCGGCGGGGCGTCGGGGTCGGGTCGCCCACTGCCAGGCCGCGGCGAGCGCCGCCACGGCGAAGAAGGTCATCAGCGGCTCGAGGAGGGCGAGCCGGTCGATCCGTGCGGCCGTGCCGGACGCGACGTCCGCCCACGTCGGCGAGTCGGCACGCGGCGTGAGCCACCAGAGCCCGGCGGCGAGCACGGCGCCCCAGTACCCGATCGGACGCCGGAGCCAGGCGAACAGGACGATTCCGGTGCCGAACGAGGCCGTCGCGGCGACGAGACGGGGCCCGAGCACGCCCTCGCCGAACACGAGCTGCGCGACGCCGAACAGGTACTTGCCGGTCGGCGGGTGCTGCAGGTTCGAGGAGAGCACCCCGTGCACGTAGTCCCACCCGGCCCGCGTGTAGGTGAACTCGTCGACGTAGGTGCTCTGTCGGCCGATGTGCCAGTACGCGACGAACACCCCCGCGAGGGCGACCACGGCGAAGACCGCGGTTCGTGTCCATCGCGCGCGGGTCATGGGGAGAGAGCCTATTGGGCCGGACCTCAGTGGGAGGCGAGACCCGCTGCGACCGGGGTGAGCGCCGCCCCGACGTACTCGACGAGCGGTCGGCGCCCGACCCCGTCCGAGACCCAGACGCCGAACGCCGCTGCGGCCGCCCCGAGCATGGCGCCGGACACCGTCTGGGGCCAGAGCGCCGCCGGGTGCTCCCCCGTCCGGCGGGCGACGAAGGCCGCGACCGCCGCGTGCTGGGCCGTCACGCGTGCCGCGACGCTCGCCACGAGCTCGGCACCGATGCCCATCACCTCGGCCTGTGCGATCGCCCAGGGGACCCGGTCGGGGTCGTGGGCGCGGGCGGTGGCGAGCAGCGCGGCCTCGACGGCCCGCACCGCGGACTCCTCGGTCGAGGCGGCGAGGCACGCCGGGAGCGTCGCGACCGCGGCGTCGAGGTCGAGCCAGAGCACGTCGGACTTCGCCGTGAAGTAGTTGAAGAACGTCGCGCGGCTGACGCCGGCCCGTGCGGCGATCTGGTCGACCGTGGTCCGGCCGTAGCCCTGCTCGAGGAACAGCTCGGCCGCGGCGTCGGCGAGCACCTCGGCGCTCGAGCGTCGGGGGCGGCCACCGCGGCGCATCGGTTCGTCCATGGGCCCCAGTAAACCGCTAGACTCGTCCAGCCATGATCTTGGACTCAGTACAGAAAACCACCGCAGTGGTCGCCGGCGCCGCCGCACTCCTCCTCGTGCTCGCCGGCTGCACCGGTGGCGGCACCGCGACGTCGAACAGCACGCCGGTCGACGGCGGCACGCTCACGTACGCCTCGGGCGACGCCGAACCGACCTGCCTCGACCCGCACGTCGGCGGCAACTACCCGCAGGCGCTCCTGTCCACCCAGTACATCGAGGAGCTCACCGCGCTCGACGACGGCAAGCCCGTCCCGGCGCTGGCGAAGTCCTGGACGACGAGCGACGACGGCAGGACGCTCACCTTCACGCTCCGCGACGACGTGACCTTCACCGACGGCACGCCCTTCGACGCCGCCGCGGTCGTGGCGAACATCGAGCACGTGCAGGACCCGGCGACCGCGTCGAGCACGGGGTACCTCGCGCTGCAGTCGATCACGAAGGCGACGGCCACCGACGACCACACGGTCACCCTGACGCTGAGCCGGCCGGACAGCGCGCTGCTCGAGTCGTTCTCGCAGCCGTGGGTCGGCATGGAGTCCCCGAAGGCGCTGGAGCGCTCGCAGGCGGTGAACTGCGAGTCGCCGGTCGGCACCGGCCCGTTCGAGGTCACCGGCTGGAAGCACGGCGACCGGGTGACGCTCCGCAAGAACGCCGACTACACGCCGCTCCGCGGGAGCACGGAGCCCCGCCTCGACGGCATCACGTGGCGCTTCCTGCCCGACTCGACCTCGCGGTACGCGGCGCTGCAGTCCGGCCAGGTCGACGTCATCGACAACGCCCAGCCCGACCAGCTCAAGGCGGCCTCGTCGAAGGGGTCCATCCGCGACCTCGACGCTCCGCGCCCCGGTGCGTCGAACCGCCTCGAGCTGAACTCCGGCCACGGGGTCTTCCGCGACGAGGCCGTCCGCAAGGCCTTCATCGCCGGCGCCGAGATCGACCCCGGCATCCGGTCGCTCTTCCTCGGGACGGCGAAGCGCTCGTACTCGGTGCTCTCCAGCGTCGAGCCGTACGGGTACTCCGACAAGAGCCTGTTCGAGTACTCCCCGACGAAGGCGAAGCGCCTCCTCGACGACGCCGGCTGGAAGGTGGGCAGCGACGGCATCCGCGAGAAGGACGGCGAGCAGCTGACCGTCACGTTCCCGGTGTCGACGAACCAGTCCGTCCCCGCCGAGCGCAGCCTGTTCCAGCAGATCCAGGCCTCCGAGAAGGCCGTCGGCTTCAAGGTCGTGCTGCAGGAGCTCGACCTCTCCAGCTGGTACGCCGCCCTCGCGGCGAACGAGTACGACGTCGTCAGCGCGCCCTACACGAAGGTGGGCGCGGACGTCCTCCGCATCCTGTACGACTCCGCCAGCATCACGCCGGCACCGTCCGGGTACTTCGCGAACCTCGCCCAGCTCGACGACCCGGAGCTCGACGACCTGCTCCAGCGGGCCGCGCAGACCTCGGACACGTCCGAGCGCGGCGACCTCTACGAGCAGGCGCAGGAGATCATCCTGTCCAGCGGCACCGTCCTCCCGCTCTACGACCAGCAGAACCACTTCCTGCTGCGGTCGAGCGTGCACGGTGTGCAGACCACCGCGGTGTCGACGCCGTGGTTCGGCACGGCCTGGATCGACCGCTGATCGCGACCTCGCGATCGTCGGACGGGAGGCACGGATTGCGTCGCGGACGTCGAGGCACGCCCGCCGCGTGGTCGGCGTGGACCCTGTGGGGACTGCGCCGCCTGGCCGGCGGCATCGGGGTGCTCTGGGCGGTCGCCACGATCGTGTTCGTCGCGATCCGGCTCATCCCGGGCGACCCGGCGCTCGCCATCCTCGGCGGACCGGGCTCCCAGGCCTCGGCCGAAGCGGTCGCGCAGGTCCGACAGGAGTACGGCCTCGACCGGCCGGTGCTCGTGCAGTACGCGGTGTTCCTCGGGCGTCTGGCGACCGGGCACCTCGGTGACTCGTACGCGTTCCGGACGCCGGTGTCGACGCTCCTCGGGCAGCAGCTCCCGGTCACGCTGACCCTGGCCGTTCTCGGGCTCGTCGTCGCCTGGGTGCTCGCGATCGCCGCCGCGTGGTGGTCGACGCAGCGCGGTCGGTTCGCCGCGGGACTCACGAGCGCCCTGAGCGTCACCGCGAGCGTCACCCCGCACTTCTGGCTCGGCAGCGTCCTCATCGTGGTGTTCGCCAGCGCCCTCGGCTGGGTGCCGGCGGTCAGCGACGGCTCGGCCCGGGGCTGGGTGCTGCCGGTCGTCACGGTGGCCGTGCCGGTCGCCGGGTACCTCGCCGAGACCGTCCGGGACGGCGTGGTCGACGCCCAGCGGTCGGCCTTCGCACTCGCGGCCCGCAGTCGTGGCGAGACCCGCGCGGGACTGTTCGGCCGGCACCTGCTCCGGCACGCCGCACTCCCGGGGATCGCCCTGTCCGCGTGGGCGTTCGGTTCGCTCGTGTCCGGTGCGGTCGTCGTCGAGTCGGTGTTCGCGCTCCCGGGCATCGGGCGCGCACTCGTGACCGCGGTGACGCAGCGGGACATGCCGCTCGTCGCGGGCATCGCGCTGGTGTCGGCCGCCGCGTACGTGGTCGTGCTCGCCGTCGCGGACCTCGTCGAGCGTGTGGTGGACCCGCGTGCCGGCGGGACGGCCGGGGCGGGGGCGACCCGGCGTCGCGCTCCGCGCGTCACCCGGCACGGGGCGGGCGCACGGTGAGCGGGATCGCCGAACCGCGCCTCCAGGCCGGTGCCCAGGGTGACGCGTCCGCCGGACGGTCCGAGCGAGTCCGTGGGGGGACGCTCGGCCCGGCCGGATGGACCGCTGCCGCCGTCGTGGCGCTGGCCGTGGTCGCGGCGGTGTGGCCGGCGCTGCTCGGCGGTGGCGACCCGCTCGCCGTGCACCCGGCGCAGGCGCTCCAGGCGCCGTCGTGGTCGAGTCCGTTCGGCACCGACGAGTCCGGGCGGGACGTCCTCGCCCGGGTCGTCGCCGGCACGCGGGCGTCGCTCGTGGTCGGTGTGGTCGCGACGCTCGTCGGCGGCGGGGTCGGGGTCGTGCTCGGCGTGGTCGCGGGACTCGGCGGGCGCGTCGTCGACGGGGTCGTCGGCCGACTGACCGAGGTCGCGTTCGCGCTCCCCCTGCTCCTCGTGGCGCTCGTCGTCATCGCGGTGACCGGCCCCGGGCCCGTCCCGGCGATGCTCGCGGTCGGGTTCGCCACGGCGCCCGGGTACGCCCGGATCGTCCGCGGGCTCGTGCTCCGGGCGCGCCGCTCGCAGGTGGTCGAGACCGCCGTGCTGATGGGCCGCTCCCCCGCCGTGATCACCGTGCGGCACGTGCTCCCCGCGGCGCTCTGGCCGGTCGTGGCCGTCGGGACGCTCGGCGTCGGGCAGGCGATCGTCTGGGCCTCGGCGCTGAGCTACCTCGGCGTCGGCACCCCGCCACCCGCGCCGGAGTGGGGCGCGATGCTGGCCGACGGTCGCACGTACCTGCAGACGGCCCCGTGGATGAGCACCTTCCCCGGCCTCGCGATCGTGGTCCTGGCGACCGCGGTGACCGTGCTCGGCCGGGCGATCCGACGAACAGGAGCGATCCGATGACCGTGCTCGACGTGCAGGGGCTGACCGTCAGCATCGGCGGATCAGTGGTCGTGCAGGACGTCGCGCTGCACGTCGATGCCGGCGAGTGCGTCGCGCTCGTCGGCGCCTCCGGCTCCGGCAAGACCGTCACCGCACGGGCGGCGCTCGGCCTGTCGGCACCCGGTTCCTCGGTCCGGGTCGACCGGCTGACCGTGGCCGGGCTCGACGTCCGGGCGTTCTCGGACCGCAGGTGGCGGAGCGTGCGCGGCTCGCGGGTCGGCTACGTCGGCCAGGAGGCCCTGGGCGCCCTGGACCCGCTGCGTCCCGTCGGGCGTGAGGTCGCGGATGCCCTCCGGCTGCACACGGACATGACGGCGGCGCAGCGGGTGGGGGCCGTGCGGGACGCCCTCACCGCGGTCGGCCTCGACCCGGCGCTCGCCACGGACGGTCGGCTCGCGGGCACCCTGTCCGGAGGGATGCGCCAGCGTGCCCTCATCGCCGCGGCCACGGTCGGGTCGCCGGCGCTCGTGGTCGCCGACGAACCGACGACGGCGCTCGACGCCGGGGTCGCGGTCACCGTGATGGAGCAGCTGCGTGCGGCCCAGTCGCGCGGCGCCGGGCTGCTCGTCATCACGCACGACCTCGGGCTCGTCGCGGGGTGGGCGGACCGGGTGGTCGTCGTGCACGAGGGACGCGTGGTGGAGCAGGGGCCGGTGGCCTCGGTGTTCGCGGCGCCGCAGCACGAGGCGACGCGGGCGCTGGTGCGGGCGGCGGGCGCGGGTGCGGGTGGGCCCGGCGGGTCTGGCGGGTCTGGCGGGTCTGGCGGGTCTGCAGTGTGCGAGGTGCCGGACACGGTGCGGGGGCCGGAGCCCCGCACGGAGCGCGGAACCTCGCACGGTGCGGGCGTGGTGCTCGCCGCCCAGGGGCTCGCGCGGGCGTTCGACGGCGTCCCCGCCGTGCGCGACGTGTCGTTCGGGCTCGAGCGCGGGCGCGTCCTCGGGGTGATCGGCGCGTCGGGGTCCGGCAAGACCACGCTCGCGAGGATGCTCCTCGGCCTCGAGCTCCCCGACGCCGGCACGGTCACGCTCGACTCGTCGCCGTGGGTCCCGCTCGACGAACGCACCCGCCGGCCCATGCGGCACCGGGTGTCCGCGGTGGTGCAGGACCCCGGGGCGACGTTCGACGAGCGGTGGAACGTGGAGCGGGTCCTCGCGGACGCGTTCACCGGCGGCGCCGAGCGGTCGGCCCGTGGTGCGCTCGGTGCCCGCATCGACGCGGCGCTCGACCAGGTGGGGCTCGACCCGGCACTCCGCCGGCGCTCGCCGCTGACGCTGTCCGGCGGGCAACGGCAGCGCCTCGCGATCGCCCGCGCGCTCGCGACGTCGCCCGAGGTGATCGTGCTCGACGAACCGGTCACGGCACTCGACGCCACGGTGCAGGACGCGGTGCTGACGCTCCTCGAGGGGCTCCGGGACAGCACGGGCGTGGCGATGGTCTTCGTGTCGCACGATCTCCGGGCCGTCCGGCGGATGGCCGACGACGTGCTGGTCGTGCACGAGGGCCGGGTCGTCGAGCACGGCCCCGCCGCGACGGTGTTCGACCGCCCGACGCACGCCGTGACCGCGCGCTTGCTGCGTGCCGCCGAGCGGCTCGCCGCGGGCCCGCGGCCCGAGGCCGGCGCCGCGTAGCGCGGCCGCGGCCGCGCGCCGCGCGCCGCGCGGCGCCTGCGTTCTCACGCGCTCAGCGACACCTCACGGGCGCGAGGAGCCGTGAACTGTCGCGCAGCGCGAAACGTCGCGAACCGCGCCGCGCACCGCGCCGCGACCGCGACGCCGCGCACCGCGCCCGGACGAGCGGAGGCACGGCGCGACGTCCGAGGCGGACGCGCACCGTGCCTCCAGGCAGCCAGCTCCTACGAGCCCGCGGGCTCCTTCGAACCGTCACCGGACGACGGCACGTCGCCCGAGATGATCGGGATCTCGCTCGTCGAGAAGTCCTTCGCCCAGTCGGACTGCGCCAGCTCGGACTCCGGGTCGTTGTAGTCCTTGATGACGCCGGCGATCTCGTCCTCGTGCGCCACCGTGGGGCCGGACCCCATCAGCGGCGTCGCGGCCGTCTCCTTGGTGAAGTAGACGGCGACGAGCCCGATCAGGGCGGCCAGCATCAGGTAGAACGCCGGGATGTCCTCGGCCCAGCCGTAGCCGGCGTCCTTCGCGGCGTTGATGAGCGCCGAGGTGGCGAGCGGGGTCGTCCCACCGAAGAGCGACACCGACACGTTGAACGCGATGGCGAGCGCGCCGTAGCGGATGATCGTCGGGAACAGCGCCGGCAGGGTCGACGGCATGGTCGAGGTGAACGTCACGAGCACGACACCCAGGATCAGGAGTCCCGCGAAGACCCCCACGCCGGTACCGGTCTGCACCAGCTTGAGCGCCGGCCACGACAGCAGGATGAACCCGACGCAGCCCGCGGCGAGCACCGGACGTCGGCCGAACTTGTCGGACAGGCGACCGCCGAACGTGATGACGACCATCATGAGGATCATCACGATCACGATGAGGATCAGGCCGAACGTGGCGTTCTGGCCGAGGTTCTGCTCGAGGTACGTCGGCATGTACGACAGGAGCATGTAGTCGGTCACGTTGAACACGAGGACCAGACCGATGCAGATGATCAGCGAGCGCCAGTTCTCGGCGAAGAGCTTGAGGAACGGGGTCTTCTGCCCCTCGCGCTCCGCGGCCTGCTCCTGCTGCTTCTGGAACGCCGGGGTCTCCTCCAGCTTGAGGCGCAGGTAGAGACCGATCAGGCCGAGCGGGCCGGCGATGATGAACGGGATGCGCCAGCCCCAGCTGAGCAGGGCGTCCTCGGAGAGGCCGAACTGCAGGCCCGTGACGATCGATGCGCCGAGCACGTAGCCGGCGAGGGTGCCGAACTCGAGCCACGAGCCCATGAACCCGCGGCGCTTGTCCGGCGAGTACTCGGCGATGAACGTCGCCGCGCCGCCGTACTCACCACCGGTCGAGAAGCCCTGCACGAACCGCGCCACCAGCAGCAGCACGGGCGCCCAGAAGCCGATCGAGTTGTACGACGGGATCAGGCCGATCATGAGCGTGCCCGCGGCCATCAGGATCATCGTGAGGGCGAGGACCTTCTGCCGGCCGATCCGGTCGCCGATCGGGCCGAAGACCGCACCGCCGATGGGGCGCACGATGAACGCGGCGGCGAAGAAGCCGAAGGTCGCGACGATGTTCGCGGCGGGGTCGCCCTCGGGGAGGAACACCTTCGAGATCGTCACCGTGAGGTAGGCGAAGATGCCGAAGTCGAACCACTCCATGGCGTTGCCGAGCGCGGCGGCCGCGACGGCACGCTTGAGCAGCGACTCCTCGACGACGGTGACGTCGTCCTCGGTCAGCTTGCGGCGTGCGCGCTTCGCGGCGCCCTTGGTGCGCAGGGGGCGGTCGCCCCGTGCGTTTCCTGCTTCGTTCGGTGCCAAGTGAGTTCCTCCGGTAGTGCTGTGTCTTGCCTTCGGGCGCCCGGCGGACGGCGACGCTGCAGTCCCTGCGAACCCCGCGTCCGCCGGACAAACTCCGACAGACTATCAGCTGCCCGGCGTGTCTGCCGGATCCGTGTGCTATTGGCCACCGGAGGGTCGGTGCGAGCCGCTACGATCGTGGGACTGCGCAGCACGCGCACACACTCAGGCACCTCATCACGGACTCGGTGCCGCACACAGCGGTCGCAGCACCGCACCGAACGGAAGGCCCGCCATGTCGAAGCCCATGCCCGAGAAGCCCACGGTGGACGGACTCGAAGACGTCTGGGGCCCGGTCTGGGAGCAGGACGGCACCTACCGGTTCGACCGCGACGCCGCCGGCGACCGCAGCAACGTCTACTCGATCGACACCCCGCCGCCGACCGCCTCCGGTTCGCTCCACATCGGGCACGTGTTCTCGTACACGCACACCGACCTCAAGGCCCGGTACGAGCGCATGCGCGGCAAGCACGTCTTCTACCCGATGGGCTGGGACGACAACGGTCTCCCCACCGAGCGCCGTGTGCAGAACTACTACGGCGTCCGCTGCGACCCGCAGCTCCCCTACGACGCCACCTTCGTGCCGCCGTTCGAGGGCGGGGACAACAAGTCGTCGAAGGCGGCCGACCAGATCCCGGTGTCGCGCCGCAACTTCATCGAGCTGTGCGAGCGCCTGACCGTGCAGGACGAGCAGCAGTTCGAGCACCTCTTCCGCACGCTCGGGCTCTCCGTGGACTGGACGCAGTCGTACCGGACGATCGACGACACCTCGCGGGCGAGCGCCCAGCGTGCCTTTCTCCGCAACCTCGAGCGTGGTGAGGCCTACCAGGCCGACGCCCCGACGCTCTGGGACGTCACGTTCCGCACGGCCGTGGCCCAGGCCGAGCTCGAGGACAAGGAGATGCCGGGCGCCTACCACGGCATCGCCTTCCACCGCACGGACGGCGGCGACGACGTCGTCATCCAGACCACCCGCCCCGAGCTGCTCCCCGCGTGCGTCGCCCTCGTCGCGCACCCGGACGACGAGCGCTTCCAGGACCTCTTCGGCACGACGGTCCGCTCCCCCTTGTTCGACGTCGAGGTCCCGGTGCTCGCGCACCACCTCGCGCAGCAGGACAAGGGCGCCGGCATCGCGATGGTCTGCACCTTCGGCGACACCACCGACGTCGTGTGGTGGCGCGAGCTGCAGCTGCCGAACCGCGCGATCATCGGGTTCGACGGCCGCGTCCGCTCCGACGAGCCGGCCTGGATCGAGTCCGACGGCGGCAAGGCGCTCTACGCCGAGATGGCCGGCAAGACCGTGTTCTCGGCGAAGAAGGTCGTCGTGGACGCCCTGACCGAGTCCGGCGAGCTGATCGGCGACGTGAAGACGATCAACCACCCCGTGAAGTTCTTCGAGAAGGGCGACAAGCCGCTCGAGATCGTCTCGACCCGCCAGTGGTACATCGTGAACGGTGCCCGCGACGAGCAGCTCAAGGCGACCCTCCGGCAGCGCGGTGACGAGATCGCGTTCCACCCGGACTTCATGCGCGTCCGGTACGACAACTGGGTCGGCGGCCTCTCCGGCGACTGGCTCATCTCGCGCCAGCGCTTCTTCGGCGTGCCGCTGCCGGTCTGGTACCCGCTCGACGCCGACGGCAACCCGGTCTTCGACCAGCCGATCGTCCCGACCGAGGCCCAGCTCCCCGTCGACCCGGCGTCCGAGCCGGCCCCGGGCTACACCGAGGACCAGCGCGGTGTCGCCGGCGGGTTCCAGGGCGAGCTCGACGTGATGGACACCTGGGCCACCTCGTCGCTCACCCCGCAGCTCGCGGGCAAGTGGGAGACCGACCCGGCGCTCTACGACCTCGTCTACCCGTACGACGTCCGCCCGCAGGCGCAGGACATCATCCGTACGTGGCTGTTCACGACGGTGCTCCGCAGCCAGCTCGAAGCGGACACCGTGCCGTGGAAGCACGCGAGCATCTCCGGCTTCATCGTGGACCCCGACCGCAAGAAGATGTCGAAGTCGAAGGGCAACGTCGTCACGCCGCTGTCGATCCTCGAGCAGCACGGCGCCGACGCGGTCCGCTACTGGGCGGCCTCGTCGAAGCTCGGCACCGACGCGGCCTTCGACCCGCAGAACCCGAAGCAGATCAAGGTCGGTCGTCGTCTGGCGATCAAGGTCCTCAACGCCGCGAAGTTCGTCTACGGCTTCCCGCTGCCCGAGGGCGCCACGAGCGTCACCGAGCCGCTCGACGTCGACGTGCTCGCCGAGCTCGGGTCGGTCATCGACCAGGCCACCACGGCGTTCGACGCGTTCGACCACGCCCGTGCCCTCGAGGTGATCGAGCGCTTCTTCTGGACCTTCTGCGACGACTACCTCGAGCTCGTCAAGGAGCGCGCGTACGGCACCGCCTCGGACGCGACGCACGAGACGCAGGCGAGCGCGGTCCTCGCGCTCCGCGCCGCGATCGACGCGCTGCTGCGCCTGCTGGCACCGTTCCTCCCGTTCGCGACGGAGGAAGTGTGGGCCTGGACCCACGAGACCAGCGTGCACCGCGTCTCCTGGCCGACCGTGGCCGAGCTGCCCACGCAGGCCGAGCCGACGGGGCTCCTCGGGGCGGTGGGCCAGGCGCTCATCGGCATCCGCGGGGCGAAGACGGCCGCCAAGGCGTCCCAGAAGACGCCCGTGACGCGCGCCGTCGTGCAGGCCCCGGCCGAGACGCGGGCGCTCATCGAGCGCGCTGCGGTCGACCTGGCGGCCGTCGGCCGCATCGAGAACCTGTCGTTCGAGGACGGCGCGGAACTGGCCGTCACCGAGATCGAGCTGGCGGAACAGCAGGCGTAACGTCGGTCGTCCGGGCCGGGTCGCGTGTGCGATCCGGCCCGGCCACCACCGGACTGGAGGCACGGATGCAGTTGGGCAGACGCTGGAACGTGGGTGCCGAGGCACCCGGGCAACTCCCCGAGGCGATGGTCGTCGCCGTGCGGGGCGTCGAGGACGAGCTCGCTTCGGAGTCGGTCGACACGGCGGGGTGGGGCTGGACCCTGACCTTCCTCGAGGGCAAGCCGATGGTCGCGCTCGACGACGGCACCTCGATCCACCTCGACGACGCCGGGCGCGCCCAGGTCACGAACCCCGACGACGCCCCCGAGGAGGACTGAGGGCGCGCGCCGCCCGCGCACCCGCGCCCGCGCATCGCTTGGTGAGCAGAAATGGTCGGGTCCCGCTGGGGAACCCGACCATTTCCGCTCACGATGCGAGCACGCGCACTACTTCGCGAGCCACCCCAGGAGCACCTCGTTCACCTCGGCGGTGTGCGTGGTGAGCAGGCCGTGCGGGGCGCCCTCGATCTCGACGTACTCCGCCGCGGGCAGAGCCTTGGTGAAGCGTCGGCCGGTGGCGTCGATCGGCAGGATGTTGTCCGCCGTGCCGTGCACGATCAGCGCGGGGACGGTGACCTTCGGGATGTCCTGACGGAAGTCGGTCGGCCACGTCAACGGTGCTGCGGCGGACGCGATCGCACCCGACCCGGCAGCGACGTTCCACGCGTTCCGGACGGCCTCCTCCGAGATGCGGGAGCCGAGGTTGTCCGACAGGTTGAAGAAGTCCTGGTAGAAGTTCGTGAAGTACGCGTACCGGTCCTTCTTCACGTCGGCGGCGATGCCCTCGAAGAACGACATCGGGCCGGCGCCGTCGGGGTTGTCGTCGGTGATCGCCAGGAAGGGCTCGAGCGAGGCCAGGAACGCGACCTTCGCGATCCGGTCCTCGCCGTGACGGCCGATGTACCGGGCGATCTCGCCGGTGCCCATCGAGAAGCCGACGAGGATCACGTCGTGCAGGTCGAGGGTCGTCAGGACCGTGTGGAGGTCGTCGGCGAAGGTGTCGTAGTCGTACCCGGTCGACGGCTGCGAGGACTGCCCGAACCCACGGCGGTCGTACGTGATCACGCGGTAGCCGGCGTCGAGCAGGGCCGGGACCTGGCCCTCCCACGAGTTGCCGTCGAGCGGGAAGCCGTGGATCAGCACGATCGGCTGGCCGGTTCCCTTGTCCTCGTAGTGGAGTTCGATGTCGACGCTGTTCTCGGTCCCGACGGTGATGGCACCCATGGTCGTTCCTTCCCTGAACCTCGCGGAGAACGGTCGTTCTCCGTCGATGTGGTTTACACTAGAGAACGGTCGTTCCCGGCGCAAGTCGAGAACGGTGAACACGCAGCGAACGGGGTACGCCATGGCAACCAGCACGCTCCCGACCGTCGACCCCGACGTCCGGGCACACATCGTCGACGTCGCCGACCAGCTCTTCTACGCGCGTGGCATCCAGTCCGTCGGCATGGACGAGATCCGCACCGGCGCCGGGGTGTCGCTCAAGAAGCTCTACGCCGCGTTCCCCGGCAAGGAGCAGCTGATCGCAGCGGTCCTCGCCGGACGCCACGACGTCTGGGAACACGGGGTCCACGGCGCGGTCGACACCGCCACCACCCCGCGTGACAAGCTGCTCGCGGTCTACGACTTCCTCGAGTCGTGGTTCGGCGACGACACCTTCCGCGGCTGCGGGTTCATCAACGCGTTCGGCGAGCTCGGAGCCACCTCCCCCGCCGTCGCCGAGATCGCCCGTGCCCACAAGGACTCGTTCCAGCGCTTCGTGCAGGACCTCGCGGCCTCGGTCGTCCGCGACCCCGCCACGGCCGAGGAACTCGCCGCCCAGCTCGCCCTCCTCGCCGAGGGGGCACAGACCACGGCCGCCATCGCCGGGTCGACGACGCCGGCGCGGCACGCGCGGCGGGCAGCCGAGACCCTCATCGACGCGGCGACGCGCGCCTGAGACGCGACCGACTCTCGGACAGGAGGCGCGGGGCGGGTCCGCACCGCGCCTCCCGTCCGACAGCGTCACCGGTCCGTAGGGTGGAGCGATGGCAACCCCGTTCGATGGACCGAGCACCCTTCCCTACGCCCTCCCGCCGTTCCGCGAGGTACGGCTCGAGCACTACCGCCCCGCGTTCGACGCCGGCATGGCCGAGCAGCGCACCGAGGTCGAGGCGATCGCCGCCTCCCCCGACGAACCCACCTTCGAGAACACGCTCGTGGCGCTCGAGCGCACCGGGCAGCTGCTCGCCCGCGTGAGCCACGTGTTCTTCACGCTGTCGTCGGCGGACTCGACGCCGGAGCTGCACGACCTCGAGGCCGAGGTCTCCCCGCTCCTCGCCGCGCACCGCGACGCGATCACGCTCGACGGACGTCTGTACGCGCGGGTGGCGGCGGTCCGCGATTCGCTCGACGACCGGGCCGACCTCACCGACGAGGACCGTCGGCTGGTCGAGCGCACGCACACCGAGATGACCCTCGCGGGCGCCGGGCTCGACGACGCCGGTAAGGAGCGACTCACCGCGATCAACCAGGAGCTCTCGACGCTCACGACGACCTTCGAGCGGAACCTGCTCGAGGACACGAACGACCTCGCCGTGCACGTTTCGGATGCTTCGGAACTGTCCGGCCTCGACGACGGCGCGAGGTCCGCCGCCGCCGCAGCCGCTGCCGACCGGGGGCTCGACGGCTGGCTCATCACACTGCCGCTCTACACCGGGCATCCGTGGCTGTCGTCGCTGGCCGACCGCGGGCTGCGTCGGCGGATCATGGAGGCGTCGCTCTCCCGTGGCCGTCGGGGCAACGACCACGACAACCGCGACGTCCTCCTGCGCATCGTCCGACTCCGGGCCGAGCGCGCCGAACTCCTCGGCTTCCCGAACCACGCCGCGGTCGTCACGGCCGACGAGACCGCCGGGACGCCCGAAGCCGTCGACGGTCTGCTGTCGTCGCTCGTCGGCGCGGCCGCTCGCAACGCCGACGACGAACGGGACGTCCGCGCCCGGGTGCTCGGTCACGAGGTCGAGTCGTGGGACTGGGCGTACGCGACCGAACTCCTGCGCGGCGAGCAGTTCGCGGCGGACAGCTCGGCGCTCCGCCCCTACTTCGAGGCCGACCGGGTGCTGCACGACGGTGTCTTCCACGCTGCCGGCGAGCTCTACGGCCTGACCTTCACCGAGCGCCCCGACCTGCACGGGTACAACGATGAGGTACGGGTGTTCGAAGTGCGCGGCGCCTCGGGTGAGGAGGTCGGGCTCTACCTGCTCGACCTCTACACGCGGGACGGCAAGCGCGGCGGCGCGTGGATGAACCCCGTCGTGGAGCAGTCCGCGCTGCTCGGGACGCTGCCGGTCGTCGTGAACAACCTCAACGTCGCGAAGCCGGCCGCCGGATCGCCGACGCTCCTGATCCAGGACGAGGTCGAGACGCTCTTCCACGAGTTCGGGCACGCACTGCACGGCCTCATCGCCCGCACCACCTACCCCCGTTTCTCGGGCACGAACGTGGAGCGGGACTTCGTCGAGTTCCCGTCGCAGGTGAACGAGATGTGGGTGTCGTGGCCGTCCGTCCTGGCGAACTACGCCAAGCACCACGAGACCGGGGCGCCGCTGCCGCCGGAGCTCGTCCTGGGGCTCAGCGACTCCGCGGGGTTCAACGAGGGGTTCGCGACGACGGAGTACCTCGCCGCGGCGCTGCTCGACCAGGCGTGGCACCGCCTCTCCGCTGCCTCGGCGGCTTCCGTGACCTCGGTCGAGGACTTCGAGCGGGCGGCTCTGGAATCCGCGGGCATCGCGGTCGAGGCCGTCCCGCCGCGGTACTCGTCGACGTACTTCGCGCACACGTTCTCGGGCGGGTACGACGCCGGGTACTACGGGTACATCTGGTCCGAGGTGCTCGATGCCGACACGGTGGAGTGGTTCCGCTCGAACGGTGGGCTCTCGCGCGCAGCGGGTGAGCGGTTCGCGGCGAAGTTGCTCGGGGTCGGTGGGGCGAAGGACCCGCTCGAGGCGTACCGGGACTTCCGCGGGCGCGATGCCGAGGTGGGGCCGCTGTTGCGGCGCCGCGGGCTGGAGTAGGGGCGCGGGGCGCGCCGCGCGCGGCGCGCGGGCGGGTGACGCCGTGCTGCGGCGCAAGCTGCTGGCGCACAACCAAAGTCACCCCGAACCGCGCGCATGCGCGGCTCGGGGCGACTTGCGTTGTGCGCCGCGCGCCGACGCGCAGCGTCGAACCACGTTTCCGA
>NZ_MJGR01000019.1:30905-33075 GCF_001865105.1 Curtobacterium sp. MCBA15_016 | reverse complement strand
GGAGGCGCGGTGCGGGTCGGACCCGCACCGCGCCTCCCGTCATGGGTCGCGTCAGCGACGTGGTGGCGTCAGCGCGTCACCAGGCGTAGTCCTCCGGCGAGGTCTTGTGCCCCGGGAAGATCTCGTCGAGCCGGTCGAGTGCACGCTGGTCGAGGCGGATGTCGACGGCGCGGACCGCGGACTCCCACTGCTCCATCGTGCGCGGGCCGGTGATCGGCGCCGTGACGCCGGGCTGGTGCAGGAGCCACGCCAGGGCGAGCTCGCCCGGGGTGTGCCCGAGCTCCTTCGCGAACGACTCGTAGGCGGTGAGCTGGTCGCGGTGGCCCTCGACGTACTCGGCACTGCGGCCCGAGAGGCGACGCGAGCCGTTCTCGGTCTTCTCGATGACGCCACCGAGGAGGCCGCCCTGCAGCGGTGACCACGGGATCACGCCGAGGCCGTACTCACGGGCGGCCGGGAGGACCTCGCGCTCGATGTCGCGCACGACGAGGTTGTAGATCGACTGCTCGCTGACGAGGCCGAGGGTGTTCCGGCGCGCGGCGGCCTCCTGGGCCTGGGCGATGTGCCACCCGGCGAAGTTCGACGAGCCGACGTAGAGCACCTTGCCCTGCTGCACGGCGACGTCGATCGCCTGCCAGATCTCGTCCCACGGGGTCGCGCGGTCGACGTGGTGGAACTGGTAGAGGTCGATGTGGTCCGTCTGGAGGCGCTGCAGGCTCGCGTCGAGGGCTTGGCGGATGTTGTACGCGCTGAGCTTCCCGCCGTTCGGCCAGTCGATCATGTCGCCGTAGACCTTCGTCGCGAGGACGGTCTTCTCACGCCGCCCGCCCCCCTTGGCGAACCAGCGGCCGATGATCTCCTCGGTGGCGCCCTTGCCCACCGAGCCGCCGTAGCCGTTGGCGGTGTCGAAGAAGTTGACGCCGAGCTCGTGGGCCCGGTCCATGATGGCGTGCGAGTCGTCCTCGCTGGTCTCCGGGCCGAAGTTCATGGTCCCGAGCACGGCTCGTGAGACCGACAACCCTGTGCGGCCGAGGTGTGTGTAGTCCATGGTCCAGGTCTACGCGGTCCCGGTCTCCGCAGGCAGGCCCTGTGGGTACCCGCCTCGGAGGGTGCGCTCCATGCCGCGCCGGGCATGAGCGGGCTGCGCAGGGGAGTAGCGTGCGGTCTCGTGAACACCCCAGCACTCCGTGGCAGCCGGATCCTCGGGTTCGGCCACCACCAGCCAGCACGCGTCCTGACCAACGACGAGCTCTCGACCATGGTCGACACGAACGACGAGTGGATCCGCACGAGGACCGGGATCGAGACCCGGCACATCGCCGGGCCGTCGGACACCGTGACCTCCATGGCGATCGAGGCAGCGCGGAACGCCCTCGCCGACGCCGGCGTCGCGCCCTCCGACGTCGGACTGGTCATCGTCGCGTCCACCACCCACCGCGACCGGGCGCCCTACACCGCCGGTCGGGTCGCCGCGGCGCTCGGCCTGGCGCCCGCCGCCGCACCCATCGACATCAACACCGCCTGCAGCGGCTTCGAGTACGGCGTCGCGCTGGCCGACCAGGCGATCCGGGTCGGGTCGACGGACATCGCGGTCGTCGTCGGCTCGGAGGTGCTGTCCGGCATCGTCGACTGGACCGACCGATCCACGTGCGTGCTCGTCGGGGACGGTGCCGGTGCCGCCGTGCTGGGTGTGTCCGACGAGGCCCAGATCGGCCCGGTGTCGTGGGGGAGCGTGCCGCACCTCGAGGAGGCCGTGCTCGTCTCCGGCGACCCCGAGCGCTTCAGCCAGGAGGGTCGCTCCATCTACCGCTGGGCCATCACCGAGGCCGCCGACCACGCCCGGGCAGCCGTCGCCGCCGCGGGGCTCACGATGGACGACATCGGGGTGTTCGCGTTCCACCAGGCGAACCTGCGGATCATCGAGCCGCTCGTGCACGCCCTCGGCGGGGAGTCGAAGTTCGTGGTGCGGGACGTCGTCGAGTCGGGCAACACCTCGGCGGCGAGCGTGCCGTTGGGGCTGTCGAAGGCGTGGGCCCGAGGGGACCTCCCCGAGGGGGTGCCGGCGCTGCTGTTCGGGTTCGGGGGCGGGTTCGCGCACGCTGGGCAGGTGGTGACGACGCCGGTGCGGGGGCGCTGAGGCGGGCCCGCGTCAGGACGGACGGGAGGCGCG
>NZ_MJGR01000019.1:3174-30409 GCF_001865105.1 Curtobacterium sp. MCBA15_016 | reverse complement strand
TGGCACCGCGCCTCCCGTCGGTCTGTCGGTTGCGCCCGGCCGATCGGCGGTTGCGCCCGGGCGGTGGGTGTGACCGTCAGTCGCCGGTGCGGTCCGGGGTGTCGGCCCAGAGGTCCTCGCGGCCCTTCCGACGACCGATCGCCCGCCGTTCCTTCGGCGCCTTGGCCTGCTTGGGTTCCTTGGCCGGCTTCGGTTCCTTGGCCGACTTCGGTTCCAGCACGATCGGGAACTGCGCCGGGGGCAGCCCGAACCCCGTCCGCGAGGCCTGGATCACCTTCCGCCCGAGCGCGTGGTTCCCGAGGCCACCGACCGCCGCGCCGATCCCGAACGGGAGAGCTCGACCGACGATCGTCGTGCCCTGCCGCGCGGCGAAGCGCTTGATGAACTGGTCGCGCACCTGTCCGCCGATGCCGTTCACGACCTGCTTCGGGAGGGACGACGTCACCATCTCGCCCCAGAACGCGGTGCGGACCTGTCCACCGGCGATCTGGCCCGCGAGCTGGTTGATGAGCTGGGTGCCCGGCGAGCCGAGGATCATCGCCATCACGAGCATGCGGGCGCGCTCGGGGTCGTCGAGCGCGATGCCGTGCACCTCGGTCACGGACTGCGCGAACAGGGCCGTGGTCTCGAGGAAACCGACGGTCTCGGCGCCGCTCAACCCGAGGGCAGCCGCCATGCCGACGCCCGGGATCACCGCGCTCGCGCCGACGGCTGCACCGCCCGTGGTCACCGCCGCGAGGTACTGCCGCTCGAGGATCTGGATGATCTCGGCCGGGGACGAGTCGGGGTGCCGACGGCGGAGTGCCCGCACGTGGGCCACCACGACGGGGCGTTGCACGCTCAGCACCCGGTCCAGCATCTTCACCCAGCCGGCCGGCTGGGTCTGCTCGGGGGTGCGCGCGTTCGGGTCGGTGGGGGTGGAGGCCACAGGCGCTGCCGGCAAGGGCACGATCGCCTGGTCCTTCTGCTCTCGGGCCATGGGGACGACGGTACGCCGGGCGCATGGGAGGCTCGTCGGATGACCCCTGCACACGCACTCGATGCAGCACGGCGCGCTGCCGGATTCCTGACGCCGGACGAGGTCGCGGCACTGGCGCCGAACGTGCTCGTCCTGGACCCGGCGTCCGTGCTGGTCGGTCGTTCGGTGGTCATCGAGCCGGGCGTCGTGGTGTACCCGGGTGCCGTCCTCGAGAGCCGGGGGACCGGGGTGGTCGTCGTCCGCGCGGGGGCGCGGTTGGGGCCGGGGCCGGTGACGGTCCTCGCCGACGGGGCGCGCGTCGAGATCGGTCGGGCGGAGCTCGGGCCCGGTCCGGTCACGGTCGTCGCGGTCGGTGCGGCCTCGTCCGGTTCCGGGAGTGCCGACGTGGAGATCGGCGCGGATGCGCGGCTGTCCGGCGGCTGTCTCGTCGAGGGACCGGCGACGATCGGGGCCGGTGCGCAGGTGATCGGGATGGTCTCCGTCCGTGACGTCGTCCTCGGCGCCGGGGCCGACCGCCACGACCCGGACCCGGACCGGCGCGGCGCGGTGGTCAAAGGTACGGGGCGGATCCACGGCGTCCGACTCGGAGCGGGCGACGTGGTCGTCGGCCGTGCCACGGTCTCCGGTGTCGAGCGCCAGCGGGCCCACCACCCGGACGCTCCGCGGTTCACCGGCACGTGATCCCCGCCCGTCGCAGCTTCGCCCGGACCCGCTCGGGATCCATCAGGTCCGCCCAGGTCAGCCGGACGACGGCGCGGACCTCGGGGAAGGAGCGCACGAAGTCCTCGCGCTGCTTCTCCTGCCAGTGGGCGTCGGCGGTGGTGGAGCCGCCCAGCATCGCCGGCTCCTCGTACTTCCCTCGGCCGTCCACCTCGACCACCACGCCGGCCTCCGGGAACCAGAAGTCGACGATCGCCGTGCGTTCCCCGGGCCGTCGGAAGGTGTGCTGCTGCACGGGCTGCGGGACGCCGAGCTGCCGGAACCGGACCCGGCACACCGACTCCGCCGGGGACCCCGACAGCCCCGACCCCATCCCGATCGCGACCGCCGCCTTCGTCCGCCCCTTGCGCAGCGAACCCGCCGCGCGCTCGAGCTCCGTCGCGGTCGCGAGGCCGCGGCCGAGCACGTGGTCGATGACGGGGAGCGAGTGGATCAGCGGTCGTGACGCCGCCAGGTCCACCGCCGTCCGTGCCGCATCGGTCGCGGCGATCTCGTCCGCGCGGGTATGACCCAACGGCGGTCGGTGTTCGGAACCGTGTCGGACGAACCACGCCGTGACCCGGGTGTCCGGGGAGGTCGGATCGCACACGTGCACCTTCGGTGGCCACGGCCCCACGAACGGCAGTCCGAGCACGGCGCACGCAGACTCGTGCGAGACCAGGTCGCTCGGGCGTGCGCGGTGGATCGAGGCCCGCACGAGCACGTGGTGCCGATGCTCGGGCAGGAGATCGTCCAGCGCACCCTGCTGCACGAGCACGCCGGGCCGGATCCGGACCAGCTGCCCACGGAGGACGGCTCGTTCGAGGTGCCGCCGTTCCGCACTCGGGAGCCCGGTCGTACGGATGATCTCGATGTCGTCTGCTCTGCTCACCGCCCCAGGGTCGCGCCCGCGTCGGTCCCCGGGCGTCCGTGCCGCCGGATCCGTGGACACCTCCGGTCATCGAGCAGCTTGTGGAGGACCGAGGGTGATCCGTGCGTGTACATCGACCGACAAGACACTCGTCGATCGTCGGGCGTGATGTCGCTTCATGCACGTGCATCTCATGCGTGTGCAGGTTCCGACGAAGCACGCGTCGATCAACTCGCGCGATGTCGAAACACGCGCGGAACCCGGCCAGCGCTCAGCGCGCGGCGAGCTCCGCGCGCAGCGGCAGGTCCTGCTCCTCGAGGATGAGCTGCGCCCCGACCGACGTCCGGGCGTTCACGACGATCGGCGCGAGCAGGTTCACCGTGGTCCCGCCGTCCGCGCCGCCCGGGTTCGCGACGACGAGCAGCATCGCGTCCTCGGGCGCGGTCAGCCCGAGCCCGGCCGCCTGCTCGTCCGTGAGCTCCGGCGCGTACGACGGCAGGTGCACCGCGGCGTCGAGCACGAACAAGCGCGAGGAACCCCCGACGAGGGTGAACAGGCCTTCGGCGCCGTCCACGGGCGTCAGCGTGAAGACGGGGGCGGGCGCCAGGCCGAACGGCGGGACGGCGAAGGTCAGGTCGATGCTCATCGGAGGTAGTCCATCAGGGTCGGCTGCAGGACCTTCGCGGTGACGGCGAGGGCTGCCTGGTAGTTGGTCTGCTGCACCTGCAGGTCGAGGACGGCCTTCGCGAGGTCCTTGTCCTCGATGCCGGCGCGACGGTTCTCGAGCGACACGGTCGCGCTCTTCAGGGAGTCCTGCGCGGAGAGAGCCGCGGCGTGCCGGACGCCCACGTCGGCCTGGATGCCGCGCACGGTGCTGATCGCGGCGTCGACGTCGTTGATGCGGGGGTTCACGTTCACGCCGTTCTGCAGGTCGCCGACGATCGAGTCGATCATGGCGAAGACGGACGAGTTCCCCGAGCCGAACACCGCGGTGCCGGCGGTGTCGACCCGCACGGTGGTGCCGTCGCCGATGCGTCGGGTGACGTCGGTGCCGGAGGACGCCCACCCGGTCGCCGGGTCGTACGCGGTGGCGGCGGTGGACGATCCGGCGAACACGGATCGCGTGCCGTAGGTCGTGTTCGCCCGGGACTCGAGCTCGGACTTGAGGGACTGGAACTGCGTGATGAACGCGTCGCGGTCGGTGTCGCTCATGGTGCCGCTGTTCGCCGCCTGGACGGTGAGGTCCCGCACGTTGTTGAGCACGGAGTACACGCTCGACAGGGCGCTGTCGGTCGTGGCGAGCCAGCCGGCCGCGTCGTTCGCGTTGCGCGTGTACTGCGCGGCGGCCGCCTGCTCCTTGCGCACCTGCATCGACGAGGCGGTCCCGACGGGGTCGTCGGACGGCCGCTGGATGTTCTTCAGCGTCGTCGCCTGGTCGGTGAGCTGCGCGAGCTTCGCGGCGCCGGCCTGCAGCCTGGCGCTCGCGGCCGTCATCGACATCTGGGTGGTCACACGGGTGATCACGGTCAGCCCCTCCCGACGAGTCCGACGCGGTTGATGATGGTGTCGAGCATCTCGTCGACGGCGGTCAGGACCCGCGCGGCGCCCTGGTACGCGTGCTGGTAGCTCAGCAGGTTGACGTTCTCCTCGTCGAGGTCCACACCGGCACTCGACTGCTGCTGCGTGCGCGCGTTCGTCAGCGCGAGTCCGGTGAGCGTCGATTCCGACGCGGCGGACCTGGAGGCGCTGCCCACCCCCGCCACGAACGTCGCCCAGGAGCGGTCGGCACCGTCGGAGGCCGCGCCGAGTCGCGAGAGCGCGTCGGTGAACGAGTCGTCGAGTTCCCCCGCCGCGTTCCGCGTCGCCAGGCCGCTGCCGTCGGTCGGGACGACCGAGAGGCCCTGGGCCGCCGGGACGCCGGCCGCGAGGGAGAAGAACGGAGTCCCGGTGGCACCGGTCGGTGTCGTCCCCGTGGCGTGCACGGCGTTGACCGCGCTGGCGAGCTTCGTCGCGACCTGGTCGTACGACGCGGACGCCTCGGCGAGTGCTCCGCCGGTGCCGTTCGCCGTCGCGGGGGCGAGCAGTGAGAGGTTCCCGCCGATCGAGCCGCCGGACAGGGCGACCGCGCCGGCCGTGCCCGAGGTCCAGGTGAGGGTGACCGCAGCGCCGTCGGCCATGCGCTGCCCGCCGCCGAGCGCCACGGAGCGGGCATCGGTGCCCTGCACGATGGCGTTGCCGCCGATGAGCACGTCGACGGTGCCGTCGGTGTTCTGTCGGACCGTGCCGCCGGCCAGCGAGGCGATCTGCTGGGTCAGCTGGTCGCGCTGGTCCAGCAGCTCGTTCGCGTTCCCGCCGGACGCCAGCGCGGTGCGGATCCGACCGTTCAGGTCGGCGACCTGCGACGCGGCGTCGTTGAGCTGCTGCACCTGGCCGTCGACGGTGCCGCGGACGCTCGTCCACTGTGCGTCGACCGCCTTCGAGCCGCTGGCGAGTGCGCTGGCGACGGTCTTCGCGGCGCCGATGACGGCGCTGGCGGCACCGGGGTCGTCCGGGTGGCTGGAGAGCTCGCTCCACGAGGACCAGAACGCGTCGAGCTTGCTGGCGAGCCCGTCGTCACCGGGTTCGTTCAGCCCGTTCTCGAGCGCGGCGAGTGCGGTGGCGCGGGCGTCGGCGTAGGCCGAGGAGCCGGAGGCCACCCGCACGCCGGCGTCGAGCGTGAGGGACGCCAGGCGGGCGATGCCGTCGACGGAGACGCCCTGGCCCGCGAGTGCTGCGGTCCCGCGCATGAACCCGGTCTGGGCGGCGGGGATCGAGGACTGCGAGACGCGCTGGCGGGTGTACCCGGCGGTGCCGGCGTTGGCGATGTTCTGCCCGGTGACGTCGATGCCGGCGCGGGCCGCGGCGAGGCCGGAGTAGGCGGTGGCGAGGGAGCCGAAGGTGCTGACCACGGTACTACAGGGTCCCCTCGAAGAGTCGTGCGCCGTCCGTGCCCGTACCCGAGGTACCACTGGCGTCGTACGTGGCGGCACCGGTGACGGACCCGGCGAGCGTCTCCTCGGTCGCCTGCGCGGCGGCTCGGAGGAAGCGGTCGTTCTCGTCGCGGAGCGCCCCGATCTGCGTGGTGAGCTCCACCATCGCGGTGAGGTGGGCGGCGAGGATCTCGCCCCAGGGGCCGTTCGGCGCAGCGGCGACGACCTCGCGCAGGGGAGCGTCAGCGGCGACGCCCCACTCCTCGGCGACCTCGGCGCTCGACGCGGCGCGCTCGAGACCGGTGCTGCGGAGACGCTCGAGGACCTGCTCGACCTCGCGGCTGGCGTGCGAGACCCAGCGGGAGCGACCGGCCGCGAGGAGCAGCTGTTCCTCCTCGAGCTTGAAGGTGAGCAGCTCGAGCAGTTCGCGTTCGCGCCAGAGCACGGCGGACAGTTCGTTCACACTCATCAGCTCCTCCCGGTGGGGTGTGTCGGTCATCCTGCGGACACCGGGACCTATCGGGTCGCGGGTGCCGGGCGTAAGCACCGACCGGGTGACCGCGCCTGCCGGACACGACCCGCGCCTCCAGGGAATCACCCACATCGGGGGACAAGAACGCGCGTTCCCAGGCCGGGGTCCCCCCAAATGCCGACCGGGATAACGCCCGCTCACCCCCGCTTTGGGGACGGTTGTGCACCTACTCAGGGCTTTGCCAGCCGATACATTCGAAGCGCACCGCGGGGGACACCCCGCACCGCGTCGCAGGGACGCACGGTGCACCACCCGGAGGGACCCGGGTGGGTCTTCGGCGTACGCACCGGCCATCCGAGGCCGGCGTCTGCCGCGCCCACGGACGGGTCAGGCATGTCAGGCGACCAGGGGATCAGCATGGACCGGAACGACCGCAACGCGATGATCGTGGAGCACCTCCCGCTCGTGGGCTACATCGTCGCCGACGTGCGGGCGCGTGCCACGCACCTCGACCGTGACGACCTCGCCGCCGTCGGGTCGCTGGCCCTCGTCGCCGCGGCCGAGTCCTTCGACCCCGACCTCGGCGTCCCCTTCGGCGCGTACGCCCGCACCCGCATCACCGGCGCGATCGCCGACGACATGCGCTCCGCCGACTGGGCGTCCCGCGGCACCCGGAAGCGGATCCGCGAGACCCTCGCCACGCAGGAGGCGCTGTCGGCCCGGCTCGGGCGGAGCGTCGGCGTGCAGGAGATCGCGGACGCGATGGGCGTCGACCGCCAGACCGCCGCCGACGCCATGAGCGACGCGGCCCGCACCGTCTCGCCGATCGACGAGACCGTGCACGACACCCTCGCCGCGGACCTGCCGCTGCCGGGTGAGGACCTGCTCGAAGCGGAGAAGCGCCGCTACCTCCGTGCCGCCGTCGAGGCGCTGCCGGAGCGGATGCGCTTCGTGGTCGAGAACGTGTACTTCGGCGACCGGTCGGTGACCGAGGTCGCCGCCGAGCTCGGGATCACCCACTCCGCCGTGTCGCAGCAGCGCTCCGAGGCGATGCGCCTGCTCCGCGACGGACTCGCCGCGCACTACGGGGACGACGGCGTCACCGTGGAGCCGGCCTCGAAGACCACCGCCGCGCGCCGCAGTGCGTACCTGGCACGGGTCGCCGCGAACGCCGCAGCCGGCGTGGCGCGGGCCGTGCAGGACGCCACGACGGTCACGACCGCCCCCGTCGTCGCGGTGAGCTAGCCCTCGGCGGTCTCGTCGCACGACGAATTCCGCCGATTCCCTAACGGCTCCGGCCAACCGGTCGAGAGTCACCCCTGTCAGCCCACGGACGGGCAGACGTACGACCCAGATTTCACGGAGGAAACCACCATGGGTATGTCCATCAACACCAACCTCTCGGCACTCAACACGTACCGGAACCTGAACTCGACGCAGAACGACCTGTCGAAGTCCCTCGAGAAGCTCTCGTCGGGTCTCCGCATCAACCGTGCTGCCGACGACGCGGCCGGTCTGTCGATCTCCGAGGGGCTGAAGTCCCAGGTCGGTGGCCTCACGGTCGCCGCCCGCAACGCACAGGACGGCATCTCCGTCGTGCAGACCGCTGAAGGTGGCCTCACCGAGACCCACTCGATCCTCCAGCGCATGCGTGACCTCGCCGTGCAGGCCGGCAACGACTCGAACAACGCGGACTCCCGCACGGCGATCTCCACCGAGGTCGGCGAGCTGTCCAAGGAGCTCACCCGCATCTCCCAGTCGACCAACTTCAACGGCATCAACCTGCTCGACGGCTCCGCCGGCACCGCAGGCGTCCTGAAGTTCCAGGTCGGCGCCAACGGCGACGCGGCGAGCCAGATCGACGTCGACCTGTCGGGCGCGAACGTCTCGACCGTGGCGACCGCCGTCACCGGTCTCGACTTCACGACCGCCACCGGTGCGCAGACCGCGATCACCACAATCGACGCGCAGATCAAGAGCGTGTCGACGGCACGTTCGAACATCGGTGCCATCCAGAACCGCTTCGACCACGCCATCAACGTGACGAACGTGGCCAAGGAGAACCTCACCGCTGCCGGTTCGCGCATCACCGACGTCGACATGGCGGAGGAGATGGTCAAGTACACGCGCGACAACATCCTCAGCCAGGCCGGCACCTCGATGCTCGCGCAGGCGAACCAGAGCACGCAGGGTGTGCTCTCGCTCCTGCGCTAGCAGCGCTGACGCCGTCGTCCGGGATCGTTCAGGTACCCCGGGCGGCGGCGTCGCCCGCACCCTTTCCCCTCGTAGCGGCAGGAGCCATCGATGTCGTCCGTGTCATCGGCGAGCAGTCTCGCGATCGACGGTCTCGTCAGCGGTCTCAAGACCACCGACCTCATCAACTCGCTGATGAGCGTCGAGGGGGTCCCGCAGACGCTCCTCAAGAACAAGCTCACCAGCACCAACTCGTTCATCTCGTCACTGCAGACGATCAACGGGCTCGTGCAGACCCTCGCGACGAAGGCGAAGGACGCGGCGAAGGCGACCTCGCTCGACCTCTTCACGGCCACGAGTTCGTCGCCGGGCGTCACCGCGGTCACCGGGGCGAACGCCAGCGCCGGGTCGCTGAGCTTCACGGTCGGGTCCACCGCGTCGGCGCAGGTCGGCGTCACCGCGGCGATGGCGACGTGGTCCTCCGCAGCCGAGCCGATCACGCTCGTCGGCGCCGACGGCACGAAGACGACCGTCACACCGGCCTCCGGGTCCCTCGACGACACCGTGTCCGCGATCAACAAGTCGGGCGCCGGTGTCACGGCGACGCGGGTCGCCGCCGGGACCGACGCCGACGGCACGAAGCTCTACCGCCTGCAGCTCACCTCGGCGAAGACCGGGGCGGCCGGCGCGTTCGAGGTGTACCGCGGCACGGCCGACGAGGTCACCGCCGGCACCGCGACGAACGTCCTCACCCAGGTCGGTGCCGCGGTCGTCACGCAGGCGAAGGACGCCAGCGTGACCCTGTGGGCCGGTACCGCGGCGGCGCAGACGGTGACGAGCACGACGAACACGTTCACCGACCTCGTCCCCGGGGTCAGCGTCACGGTGACGCAGCCCACCACCGACCCGGTGACGCTGACCATCGCGCAGGACACCACGAAGGCGCAGACCGTCGCGTCCGGCCTCGTCGACGCGATGAACGCCGTGGCCGCGTACTACAGCTCGAACACCGCCGTCACGAGCACGACCAGCCCGACGACCGGCACCACCACGACGACGGCCGGCGTGCTCTCGGGCGACGGCACCACGCGTGACGTCGTCCAGCGGCTCGCGAGCACGATGTCCGCGCCGGTGGGCGGGAAGTCCCCGTCGTCGATCGGGATCTCGATCACGAAGGACGGCGACTTCACCTTCGACGCCGACGTCTTCCAGAAGGCCCTCGCGACCGATCCGGAGGGCACGCAGGCGATGCTCTCGGGCGTCGCGGCGAACGTCGGCGCCGCTGCCACCGCGGCCTCCGACAAGTACGACGGGTCCATCACCACCGCGATCACCGGACAGCAGGCCGTCGCGAAGGACCTCAACACCCAGATCGACAGCTGGACCGACCGGCTCACCTCGCGTCGCGCAGCGTTGCAGACGATGTACGCGAGCCTCGAGACTAGCCTGAGCAAGCTCCAGTCCCAGTCCAGCTGGCTGGCGAGCCAGCTGGCGTCGACGACGAGCTGACAGGAACACCGATGAACGCCTTCGACCTCCAGTCCGCCGCCTTCCGACAGGCCGCGCAGCCCCGCACCGTCACGGACCAGCGCCGTGCCCAGTACACGAACGAAGCCGTGCTCTCGGCGACGCCGGCGCAGCTCGTCACGATGCTCTACGACCGGCTGCTCCTCGACCTGCACCGCGCCGAGGCCGCACAGACGACCGCCGACTGGGACGCGGCCCGCGAGCAGCTCCTGCACGCGCAGGCCATCGTCGGCGAGCTGTCCTCGACGCTGAAGATCGACGTGTGGGACGGCGGCGAGGGACTGCTGGCGATCTACAACTACGCGTCGACGTCGCTCATCACCGCGAACGTGCACCGGGACGTCCAGGCAACCCGCGACTGCATCCGGATCCTCGAGCCGCTGCGGCAGTCGTGGCACGAGGCCGCCGCGTCGATCCCGGCGGCGACCGCCGTGCAGCACCCGACCGGCGGGGCACTCGGTGTCGCCTGACGCGGAACGCCGTGCCGCGTGGGAGGCCGTGCTCGAGGCGCTCGAAGCCGACCTGACGGCGGGCGGCGACGTGCGGTGGTCCGAGCCGACCGGGCTGGGGCCGGTGCCGCGGGAGCTGGTGGGGCGTGCCTCCCGGCTGCTCGCCGCGCAGCGGGACCGGATCGCTGCGCTCGAGGGGGACCGTCGGGCGACGCTCGACCACCTCGGGGCGCTCCGGGCGGTGGACGCGACGCGGGAGCCGCGCGGTTCGGTGTACCTCGACGCGTCCGCCTGACGCGGGGCCGGGCGCGGGCGGCGGCGCGGGCGGCGGCCGCGCGGATGCGTGTGCATCGTGCGACGAAGCACGCGTCGATCGACTGGCGGAACGTCGGAGCATGCACACGCACCGGATGCGTGTGCATCGTGCGACGAAGCACGCGTCGATCGACCGGCGGAATGTCGAAGTGTGCACACGTGAGCCACCGCCCCCCGTTCGGGGCGACCCCTAACGCGCCCCACGGCCCGGCCGACAGCGCCCCCTGAGCACGGATCGCTCACCAGTTCGGCCACGGATCGGCCACCGCCATCAGGCGACGTCAACAGGGGACGTCGTCAGCGAGGGGACGGTCCACCAGTGTTCGATTCCGTGACGAGCGTCGCACTGCAGAGTGCGCTCGACGGCCTGTCGATGCGACAGAAGGTCATCGCGAACAACATCGCGAACATCAACACGCCGAACTACCACGCCGAGAAGGTCCAGTTCGAGGACGCCCTGGCGAAGTCGATCGTCGACGGGGACGGCGGCACGACCCCGACCGTCGCGCGGAGCCTCGAGCCGACGAACACGAACGGCAACAACGTCAACCTCGACGAGGAGACGCTCTCGAACATCGACACCGTGCTCCGGTACCAGTTCGCCACGCAGGCGATGAACTCCGAGCTCACCAGTGTCCGCGCGGCGATGCGGACCACCTCGTGACCACGTTCGACGCGATCGGCATCGCGAGCACCGGCATGACGGTGCACCGCAAGTGGCTCGACGCCGTGTCGGACAACATCGCGAACGTCAACACGGTGAAGTCGATGGACGACTCCGCGTTCCAGGCCCGCTACGTCGAGGTCCAGGAGGGCAACGGCGTCTCCGGCGCCTACGTCAAGGGTGCCGCGTTCGGCAGCGCCGCCGGCCGGGTCACGTACGACCCGGACAACCCGCTCGCGAACGCGGAGGGCTACGTCCGCATGCCGGACATCGACCTCGGCACGCAGATGGCGGACCTCATCATGGCCCAGCGGGGCTACCAGGCGAACGCCGCCGTGGTCGACCGCGCGAAGACCGCCTACGAGGCGGCCCTGCAGATCGGGAAGAACTGATGCCCATCGACGCCGTGAACGGTGTGACCACCAACGCGATGACGAACGCGATGACGAGCCTGAGCGGCACGTCCAGCGACGTCGGCACGAGCGCGACGAGCGGAGTCGCGGCCGCCGGCGCGACGTCCGACGGCAGCGGGTTCGCCGCCAGCCTCGGCAACGCGGTCGACGGGCTCCAGCAGCTGCAGAGCGACTCGAAGACCCTCGCGCTCAAGGCCGTCACCGGCAACCTCGACGACATCCACGACGCGACCATCGCCGCCACCCGCGCCCAGGTCACGCTCGAGCTCGTCTCCGCCGTCCGCAACAAGGGCGTCGACGCCTTCAACGAGATCATGAGGATGCAGGCCTGATGCCCGTCGCCGTCAAGGACCTCTTCGGTCGTCTCGCCGCCTACGTCAAGGGCTTCAGCGCTGCCCAGCGGACCATCGCCATCCTCGTCATCGCCGCGCTCGTGCTCGGCGGCATCGCGCTCGCGAGCTGGCTCGGCAAGGCGTCCTACGCCCCGCTGTTCACCGGACTGGCGGCGGCCGACGCGGCGAGCGTCACCGACCAGCTCACCACCGACGGTGTGCCGTACCAGCTCACCGACGGCGGGGCCACGATCCTCGTCCCGCAGGGGTCGGTGTACTCGGAGCGGCTCAAGGCCGCGTCGAACGGGCTCCCCGCATCGAACGAGGGCGGCTACTCGCTGCTCGACAAGATGGGCGTGACGAGCTCCGAGTTCCAGCAGGACGTCACGTACAAGCGCGCGATGGAGGGCGAGCTCGCGAAGACCATCGGCGCGATGGACGGCGTGCAGACCGCCACCGTGCAGCTCGCGATCCCCGAGAAGACCGTGTTCGTCTCCGAGGAGAAGGACCCGACCGCGTCGGTGTTCATCGCCACGAAGAACGGCAGCGAGCTGAGCACCGACCAGGTCCAGGCGATCGTGCACCTGACGAGCGCCGCCGTCGAGGGCATGCAGCCGACCGACGTCTCCGTCGTCGACGCGAAGGGCCGGACGCTCTCCGCCGTCGGCACCGGCGCGACCGGGAGCGGCGCGGACCAGGCGGCCGACTACGACGCCTCGACGAGCAAGAAGATCCAGGACCTGCTCGACACGACCCTCGGCACCGGGAACGCCAGCGTCGTGGTGTCCGCAACGATGAACCAGAACTCGGGCACCCGCACGTCGGAGTCCTACACGACGCCGACGACCGGCCCGGTCGCGCTCAACGAGTCGTCCACTACCGAGCAGTACGGCGCGGGGTCCGGTGCCGGCGGTGCCGGGGCGACCGGCGTCCTCGGCCCGGACAACATCGCCGTGCCGAACGGCACCGCCACGAGCGGCGCCGACGACGGGTACAAGAACGAGTCCGCGACGAAGAACAACGCCGTCGACCACACCACCGAGACCACGCAGCTGCCGGCCGGTGGGCTCTCCCGTCAGACGATCTCGGTCGCGCTGAACTCCAAGGCGGCCGCGGTGCAGAACGCGAACCTGCAGAGCATCAACGACCTCGTGGCCGCGGCCGCCGGTGTCGACCAGACCCGCGGCGACCAGGTCCGCGTGGCGATGATGGACTTCGACACCAGCGCCGCCGACAAGGCGACGAAGGCGCTCGAGGCCCAGCAGAAGGCGGACCAGCAGGAGGCGCTGTGGTCGTCGATCCGCACCGCCGGGATCGTCGTCGGCGCGCTGCTCGCCCTCATCGCGATCATCGTCTTCCTCGCCCGCCGCAGCCGGAAGCAGGAGCGCGAGGCGGTCGACCTCGGCGAGCTCGACGCCTTCTCCGGCGAGACCTTCCAGCTCCCGCTCGCCGTCGACGGCGCCACGGACCGGAGCACCCTGCAGGCCGGGGACGCCCCGACCGTCGCGCTGCCCACCGTGCCGCACGACGACGCCCCCACCGAGGTCCTCACCACCGAGGAGATCACCGCGGAGCGTCGTCGCCAGGACATCTCCGCCCTCGCCGAGCGGGACCCGAAGCGCACGGCCGAGCTCCTCCGCGGGCTCCTCGACGACCGGGCACCGGTGTGAGCGCCCTGGTGCCGAGCGCCGGCGGGACCGGCGCTGGAGACCGTGCGCTGACCGGCGCGCAGAAGGTCGCGCTCATCCTCATGCAGATGGAGACCGAGCGCGCCGCCGAGGTGATGAAGCAGTTCACCGAGATCGAGGCCGAGGAGATCTCCGCCGAGATCGTCCGGATGCGCCGCGTCGAGGACACCGTCGTCGACAAGACCCTGACCGAGTTCCACCGGATGACGCTGAGCGGCCGCACGCAGAAGCGCGGCGGCAAGGAGACCGCGCTCGGGCTGCTCGAGGCGTCCTTCGGTGCCGAACGCGCCGCCGGCGTCATGGACCGCCTGGCCTCGAACCTCGCCGGTCAGTCGTTCGACTTCCTCGACGACGCCGAGCCCGGCCAGGTCGTCACGCTCCTCGAGGGCGAGCTCCCGCAGACCATCGCCCTCGTGCTCGCACACCTGAAGCCGGCCCAGGCCAGCGCCGTGCTCGCCGGGGTGGACGAGCGCGCCCGCACCGACGTCGCCCAGGCGTTCGCGACCATGGGGAGCGCGACCCCGGAAGCCGTCGGGATCGTCGCCGGCGTCCTCCGCCAGCGCGCCGGTGCCGTCGTGTCGCCGCGCGAGAGCGTCGAGGTCGTCGGCGGCATCGCCCCGCTCGTCGACATCATCAACCGCTCGGACGTCGCCACCGAGAAGGCCGTGCTCGACGGGCTCGAGGCGCGCGACCCCGAGCTCGCCGAGGACATCCGCTCCCGGATGCTCACGTTCGAGGACATCGTCAAGCTCGAGTCCCGCGACATCCAGCAGGTCCTGCGCGGGATCGACTCGAAGCTCCTCGCGACCGCCATGAAGGGTGCCGCCGCGCCGGTCGTCGAGACGATCCGGGCGAACGTCTCCGAGCGCAACCGCGAGCTCCTCGACGACGAGCTGCAAGCCATGGGCCCGGTCCGGGTCTCGCAGGTCGAGGAGGCCCGCGCCGAGGTGGTCCGCTCCGTCCGCGAACTCGAGGCGCAGGGCGTCATCACGGTCCACCGCGCCGAGGAGGACGAGCTCGTTGACTGAGTCCGTGGTCCAGCGCGTCGCGTTCCCCGTCATCGGGGACCCGTCCGGGAACGCGCGCGCCGCCAGCGCCGACGTGCGCGGGCACGCCGCCGGGTACGCCGCGGGGCTCCGGCAGGCGCAGGCCGAGACCGACGCGCTGCGCGCCCGGCTCGAGTCCGAGGACGCGGCCCGCACCGCCTCGATGCAGGCGGACACCGCGCGCCGCATCGCGGTCCTCGACGCCGCGACGAACGCGATGCTGTCGCATGTCGCACCGGTCCTCGACCAGGCCGAGCAGTCGGTCGCGGTCGCGGCCGTCGACCTGGCGGAAGCCGTCGTCGGGTACGCGATCCGCGCCTCCCGAACCGCGGACACCGCTGATGACGGACGGGAGGCGCGGGTCGTCCCCGGTGCGCAGGCGACCGTCGAGCGGGCGCTCGCGTCCATCGACCGCACCGTCGCCGTGGCCCTCCGGCTGAGCGTCGCGGACGCCGCGCGCGTCGCCGAACTCGACCTGCCGGTCCCGGTCGTCGCCGACCCGTCGCTGCGCGACGGGGACGCCGTCGTCGACCTGCCCGACGGGATGCTCGACGCGCGGATCGCCACTGCGCTGGACCGTGCCCGCACGGCGCTGGGGGTGACCCCGTGACCACGACGCTCCTCCGCCCCCGTGGGCTCGACGAGGCACTCCGACAGGCCGCTCCGCAGCGGGTCGGTGTCGTCACGAGCGCGGTCGGACTCGGCCTCACGATCGCCGGACTCGACGCGCACGTCGGCGAGGTCGTCGCCGTCGGTGCCGAGGGTGCGCCGCAGACCCTCGTCGAGGTCGTCGCGACCGACGTCACCGGCGTCCGCTGCATGCCGCTCGGGCGCCTGACCGGTGTGACCGCCGGCACGCCCGCACGGCCCACCGGGCGACCGGTGCTCGTGCCCACCGGGGCGGGACTCTTCGGACGCGTGCTCGACGGACTCGGACGCCCGATCGACGACCGCGGTCCGCTCGTCGGCGCCGGTGGCGAGCCGGTCGCGTGGGTGCCGCTCGACCACGAGACGCCGAACGCCATGGCCCGGACGCGCATCGACACCCCGATGCAGCTCGGCGTCCGCGTGCTCGACACCCTCACGACGGTCGGGCGCGGGCAGCGCATGGGCCTGTTCGCGGGCTCCGGCGTCGGCAAGTCCTCGCTGCTGTCGATGATCGCCCGGGGGAGCGACGCGGCCGTCAACGTCATCGCCCTCGTCGGCGAGCGCGGACGCGAGGTGCGCGAGTTCCTCGAGGACGACCTCGGTCCGGAGGGCCTCGCCCGCTCGATCGTCGTCGTGTCGACCTCGGATGAGCCGGCGCTCATGCGCCTGCGTGCCGCGTTCGTCGCCACCCGCATCGCCGAGTCCTTCCGCGACGCCGGACAGGACGTCGTGCTGATGATGGACTCGCTCACCCGCGTCGCGATGGCGCAGCGCGAGATCGGGCTGTCCGTGGGGGAGCCGCCGGCCACCCGGGGCTACCCGCCGTCGACGTTCTCCGTCCTCGCCGGACTGCTCGAACGCGCCGGGACCGACCGGGTCGGCAGCGTCACGGGGCTGTACACGGTCCTCGTCGACGGCGACGACCACAACGAACCGATCGCCGACGCCGCCCGGAGCATCCTCGACGGGCACGTCGTGCTCGACCGGAAGCTGGCGATCACCGGGCACTTCCCGTCGGTCGACGCGCTCGGCTCGGTGTCGCGCGTGGCCTCGAAGGTCACCACGCCCGGGCAGCGCGGTGCGGCGACGGCCCTGCGGAAGGTCATGGCCGCGCGCAGGGCGGCGCAGGACCTGCTCGACGTCGGGGCGTACCAGCGCGGGACGAACCCCCTCGTGGACGCCGCCGTCGACCACCAGGACGCGATCGACGGCTTCCTGCGGCAGGGCATGGACGAGCGTGCGACCGCGGCTGCGTCGTGGCGCTCCCTCGACGCACTCGTCGGCACGCTCGGCACCGGGGGTGGTGCCTGATGGCCCGCCGGTTCCCGCTCGCCGGGCTCCTCCGGCTCCGGCACGCCGAACAGGACCGTGCCGCCGCCGCCCTCGCGACCGCCAACGAGCGGGTGCGCGACGCCGCCGACGCCCGGATCGCAGCGCGTCGGAACCTCGCCGACACCGAGGGCTCGCAGCCGATCCAGGACGCCGCGACCCTCAGCGCGGTCGCCGCGGCGCGTGCCGCCACCCGCGGGATGCTCGAGGAGCTCGACGCCGTCGCCCGGACCCGCCGCGCCGACGCCGACCGGGCACAGGACGACTACAACGCCGCCCGCCGGTCCGCCCTCGGGCTCGAGAAGCTCGAGGTCCAGCACGACGAGCAGCAGGCCGCCGAGGACCTCCGCACCGAACAGAACGCCCTCGACGAGATCGCGGCACGCAGCCGCGCGGAAGGTGGTGCCCGATGAGCGTGGACGCCGTGCTCTCCCGGATCTCCGAGATCCGGACCCAGATCGATGCCCTGCGCAGCGGGACCACCGCGACGGCGGCCACCTCGGCCGCGTCGGGCGCCGCCACGTCGACCGCGTTCGCCGACGCCCTGGCGACCGCGACCGGGAGCGGGACCGGCGCGACCGGTACCGGCACGACCTCGGCCGTGACGCCCGCGGCCGCCGCCACGTCCGTCGACGCCGGGGCCGGGACGCTCGCGACGGGCAGCGGTGCCACGGGTGCCGACGTCGTCGCGGACGCGAAGAAGTACCTCGGCGTGCCGTACGTCTTCGGCGGCACCACCACGAGCGGCATGGACTGCTCGGGGCTGGTGCAGACGGTGTTCAAGGACCTCGGGGTGACCATGCCCCGGGTCGTGCCGGACCAGGCGAAGATGGGCGTCGAGGTGGGGTCCCTCAAGGACGCGCAGCCCGGCGACCTCATCATCCCGAAGGGCGAGGGGCACGTCGTCATCTACGTCGGCGACGGCAAGGTCCTGCACGCGCCGCGACCGGGCAAGGACGTCCGGATCGTCGACAACTGGTACAAGGACTCGGACATCGCCACGATCCGACGCATCGTGCCCGCGCAGGCGTCCGCCACGACGGCGACGACCGCGGCCTCGGGTGCGACGGACCTGCAGACGGCGGCGCTGCTGTCCCTCATGAACGCGGGGAGCGCAGCATGAGCCTGACCATCACCACGTCCGCTGCCACCCCGGCACCGGCGCGGGCCGCGTCCTCGTCGGGTGCGCCGGCGTCCGCGGACTCGTTCGGCGCCGCGATGGCCGCCGCGGGGAACGCGGGTTCGGCCGGGGCCACCGAGTCCTCCGCGTCCGCTGCCTCGGCTGCCGACGCCCGGGACCGACGCACGCCGACGGGGCCGTCCCACGACCGCCGCACCCCGGCGCCCGGAGCGGACCGCGATGCGCAGCACACGGCCTCGGCAGCGGGACGGGACCGCCGCTCGGCGACGGAAACGACGACGGACGGCCCGACGGACGGTGCGACCCGTGCCGCCGCGGCTCGCTCCGCCGACGACACCGTCGCCGACGGCACCTCCAGCGCCGGCACGGCCGCCGGTCCCGCCGTGACGGGGACGGCGCCGACCGTCGACACCGCGTCGGTCGTCGCTGCCCTGGTCCAGCCGGTCCCCGCCGCGCCGACCACCGCCGCCCAGCCGCTCGCGACTCCCGCAGCAGCCGTGGCGTCGCTCGACGCACCCGTGCCGGGCAGCGGGGCGACCCCGACGCCCGGCGCCGCAGACCCGACGATGCACGCCGACGCCGCGAGCAGCGCCCACCCGACCGCGGCGACCGCTGCCACGACCCCCGCGGCCGGGGCGCTCGGCGGCACCCCAGCGACGACCGCCGCCGGAACGACAGCTGCCGCGGCGACGACCCCGGCCGCCCCGCTCGGCACGTCTAGCCCTGCCCTCTCGGCGGTGTCCCCGCACGAGGCCGACCGGACGGCAGCAACGCCCGCGTCCGCCGTCACGGGGGCAACGGCCGCACCGACGGCCCCGGCAGCAGCGAGCACGCCGGTCGCCCAGAGCACCCAGGCCAGCCAGAGCGCCCAGGGTGCCCGGGCCGCCACGACCGGCGCCGGCGCCGACCCCGCCGACGCCGGGCAGCCCGTCGTCGCCACGGCCACGGCCACGGCCACGGCAACGGCCACCACCCCGGCCGCCGGAGCACCGGGCAGCAGTGCCCAGACCGGCCACGAGGCGGACAGCGGCGCGCCCGACCAGGGCGATCCGCGCCTCCCGGCCGTCACCACGCCCCGCGGCGGCGAGAGCGCCGTCGCGGTCCCGACCACCTCGCCGACGGCGCCCGCCGCGCCGGCCACGCCGGTGTCCGGCGCAGCCACCGCGAACGCCCCGGCCCCGCTCGCCCAGCAGCTGGCCCGCCCGGTGTTCACGCTCGCACAGGCCGGCCCGGGGGAGCACGTCGTCACCGTCCAGGTGACGCCGGACACGCTCGGCCCGGTCACCGTCCGCGCGCACGTCACCGCGCACGGGATGCACGTCGAGCTCTTCGCCGCCTCCGACGCGGGGCGCGACGCGGTCCGGCAGGTCATGCCGGACCTCCGCCGCGACGCCGCCGGCTCCGGACTGTCGACCACGCTCGACCTGTCCTCGCAGAACCACCCGGACACCCGCTCCGGGCACGACGAACGGCCCGCCCAGACCGGTCCACGCGTCGACACCGGCCAGGAGGCGCGGCGCACCCCGCGCGCACCCGGCACCGCCCACACGCCCACCGTCCGCACCGTCGGACTCGACGTCCTCGCCTGAGCGACGACCGCCAGCACAGGCAGAACCGAAGGGAACGACCATGCCGATCGACGGCATCACCGGCACCGTGGACCAGGCCGCCCAGGCCGCGGCCCTCGCCGCGAACCAGACCGGCTCGCGGTCGCAGACGATGGACTCCGAGGTGTTCATGAAGCTCCTCGTCACGCAGCTGCAGAACCAGGACCCGTCCTCGCCGATGGACACGAACCAGATGATCAGCCAGCAGACGCAGCTCGCGATGATGGAGCAGATCACCAACCAGACCACGACGGCGAACGAGAACTTCTCGCTGCAGATGCGGATCGCCGCCGCCAACCTCGTCGGGAAGCAGGTCAGCTACACCGACGCCACGTCCGGCACACCGATCACGGGGACGGCGACCGCGGTGTCGTACGCCCAGAGCGTGCCGACCGTGACGGTGAACGGGAAGGAGGTCAACCTCGACGTGATCTCCGGCATCAAGACGACCTCCTGACCCCCTCCACTTCTTCTTCGGTACCTCCACGAAAGGACGCACCATGCTCCGCTCGCTCTACTCCGGGATCTCCGGCCTCCGTTCGCACCAGCAGATGCTGGACGTCACGGGCAACAACATCGCCAACGTCAACACGGTCGGCTTCAAGTCGTCGTCGACGGTCTTCCAGGACACCCTGTCGCAGATGACCCAGGGTGCCGGCGGACCGCAGACCGGCATCGGTGGCACGAACCCGGCCCAGATCGGCCTCGGCGTGCAGGTCGCCGGCGTCTCCACGAACTTCGCCCAGGGCTCCGCCCAGGCCACCGGCAAGGCCACCGACCTGATGATCTCGGGCGACGGCTTCTTCGTCACGCGCCTCGGCAACGACACCGTGTACAGCCGCGCCGGTGCGTTCGACTTCGATGCCGACGGCCGCCTCGTCAGCGCCGACGGGAAGATCGTGCAGGGCTACCCGGCCACGAACGGCGTCGTGAACGAGAACGGCGCCCTGTCGGACATCGTCCTGCCGCTCGACGCCGCCGCGCCCGCCGTCCGCACCTCCACCGCTGGTGTGACCGGCAACCTGCCGTCCGAGACCGCCGTTGGCGCGGTCATCACCCGCGACGCCACCGTCTACGACGCGTCCGGTGCGAAGCACACCATGTCGATCGCCTACGAGCGGACCGCCGCCGGCTGGGACGTCACCGCGACCGACGGCCAGGGCACCCAGGCGACGACGTCGCTCACGTTCGGGACCGACGGCAAGCTCACGGCCGGTGGCACGCTCGCCGTCGGGGGCATCGCCGTCGACATGCGGCAGCTCACGGGCTTCGCGTCGCTCAACACCGCGTCGATCTCGTCGCAGAACGGCCACGAGGCCGGGTCGCTCCAGGGCTACTCGATCTCGAAGGACGGCACGGTCGTCGGGACGTTCTCGAACGGTGCGTCGCTCGCCATCGGTCGGATCGCCCTCGCGACGTTCGCGAACCCGGCCGGCCTCGAGAAGACCGGTGCGTCGGGCTACCGCGCCACGGCCAACTCCGGCAACGCCACGGTCGGCGCTCCGGGGTCGCCCGGTGTCGGGCAGCTCGCGTCGGGCACGCTCGAGATGTCGAACGTCGACCTGTCGCAGGAGTTCACGAACCTCATCGTGGCGCAGCGCGGGTTCCAGGCGAACGCGCGCATCATCACGACCTCGGACGAGGTGCTGCAGGAGCTGACGAACCTGAAGCGGTAGCGCGGGGGCGGCGGCGGTGCCCCGCGGCCGCGGCGGCGGCCGCCGGTGCGGGGCGCTTGCGCACAACGGAAGGCACCGCGAACCACGGGGAACCGCGGTTCGCGGTGCCTTCCGTCGTGCGCTGGTCAGGCACGTCGGACGCCCGGGTGCGTTCGCATGTGCGGGCCGTACGGTGGGACCACGCGGTCCCCGGCCGCTGGAGCAGCGCACGACCGGCCACTTCTGATCACCGCATCTGGAGTGACCCATTGGGTGTCGACCGCGAACGACGACTGCTCGACACCATCATCGAACTGGTCGGCGGTGCCACCGGTCCACGGGACCTCGCGGGCCGCCTGCAGCTCCTCGTGGACGAGTCGGCGGCGTTGTTCGACGTGCAGGCCGCCGGGCTGATGCTGTTCGGCTCGGACCATCGGTTGCACATCGCCGCCTCGGTGGGGCACCACAGCGGACTGCTCGAGCTCCTGCAGCTCGAGGTCGGCGACGGACCCTGCCTCGAAGCCGCCCGGACGGGGACCGTGGTCTCGATCCCCGACGTCCTGGCCGCCGAGTCTCGATGGCCGCACTTCTCCCGGGCCGCGGCGGACGCGGGTTACCGCGCCGTCCACTCGATCCCACTGCGGCTCCGGGCGACGGTCGTCGGGTCGCTCAACCTGTTCGGCGAGTCCACGGGCGCGTTCAACGAGGACGACCTCGTCGCCGCGCGGGCACTGGCGGACATCGCCGCGATCTCGGTCGTGCAGCAGCGGACCATCGACGACGCCGTGACGACACAGGCGCAGCTGCAAGCGGCCCTCGAGAGCCGGACGGTCATCGAGCAGGCGAAGGGGTGGCTCGCCAACCGGAACGGCGTGGACCCGGCGACCGCGTTCTCGCTGCTGCGCGACCACGCGCGGCGGAACCGGCTCCCGGTCACCGAGGTCGCGCTGGCCGTGCTCGCCGGACGGACCGTCCTCGGTCAGCCGGCGGAGCCGACGGAGCCGACGGAGCCGCCGGAGCCGCCGGAGCCGCCGGACCCGACGGACCCGAAGGACCCCCGCACCCGTCGCCGCGGGTAGCGTCAGCGGCGCCCGACGTCACCGGACCATGTCGTCGATCGTCCGCATCGCCGTCGCGAAGATCGTCAGCACCGGGTTCACCCCGCCGTTCGTGACGTGCACCGACCCGTCGGCGACGCGCAGGTTGTCGTGTCCCCACACCCGGCCGAACGGATCGACGACCGACGTGCGCGGGTCGTCGCCCATGCGGAGGGTCCCGGCCTGGTGCTGGCCACCACTCGTCCCGGTTAGCTCCCCGTGCATCTCGGCGACCCGCGTCGCACCCGCGGCCCGGAGCCAGTCCCCGCTCCGCGCACTGGTGTGGTCGCGGGCACGGGTGTCCTCCGGGTGCGGACCACCGCTGAACCGTGCGACGGGGACGCCCCACCGGTCGGTGACGGCGGGGTCGACCCGGACGCGGGAGTCGGCGGACGTGACCTCCTGGATCGGCCCCATCAGTCGCATGCTCCGGCGGGCGAGGTCGCGCATCCCGTGCTTGCTGTCGATGCCCGCACGGGGGAGGAGCCCGAACCCGGTGAGGTACGCGTAGGTGTTCGACGGCGTCGCGACGAACTCGTCCGCGATGATCCCGCCGCCGACCTGCCCGGGGACGCCGTGCCGGAAGTCGGTCGTGGCGATGGACGGCCCGGGCCCGAGGGCGTCCTCGACGACGTCGTCGAAGATGCCCATCGCGCCGCCGTACCGGTGCCCCTGCAGGTGCCGTCCGACCTGGTCCTGGCCGTTGCCGAGCCCGTTCGGCTCCTGCTCGCTGCGGCTGTTGAGGAGGAGCCGGGCCGACTCCACCGCGCCCGCCGCGACGACGACCTCCGCCGCGTCGACGTCCGAACGCCAGTCCAGGCCGTCGACCGTCCCGACGAGCGTCACCCCGACGACGCGGCCGGACCGATCCGTCCGGATCCGCGCGGCCCGGGTCTCGAGGAGGACGGACGCGTTGCCGGTGGCGACGGCCCGGGGGAGCATCGTGTTCTGGCTGCCGTTCTTCGCGTCGACGGGACAGGCGAACCCGACGCACATCCCGCACTGCTCGCACGCTCCCCGCCCGAGGAAGGGGACCGAGTTGACGAGCAGCGGGACGTGCACCGTCGACCAACCGAGCTCGGTCGCGGCCCGCGCCAACCGCTCCCGCGCGGGTCCCGCCGCCACCGCCGGCATCGGCAGCGCCCGTGTGCGGGGACCGGCCCACCGGCCGTCGCCGTCGCCGCTCACGCCGAGCTCCCACTCCGCCCGCTCGTACCAGGGCTCGAGGTCCGCGTAGCCGATCGGCCAGTCCGCCAGGGCACTGCCGTCCGGCACACCGTGGTCGGTGGCCATCGTGAAGTCCCTCGGGGCGAACCGCCACGCCTGCGCGCCGTAGACCCTCGTGCCACCGCCCGCCGTGAAGGCGTTGTTGTGCCAGTCCCAGTCGGACGGCCGGGCGACCCGGTCTCCCTCGGGCGAGGCGATGACGCGCGGGTTGCCGAGGTCGACGGGACCGGACCGCGGTGCGAGCCCCCACGTCGACCGGGGATTGCGGATGTGGTCCTGCGCGAGGTCGGCGGTGCCCGGCCAGGACCCGGCCTCGACCACGAGGACGCGGCGCCCGGACTCGGCGAGCCCGCACGCCGCGACACCCCCACCGGCCCCCGATCCGATGACGATCGCGTCGTACCGCTCGGCCAACTCCGACGGGCGCACCACCACCGGCTGCGCGGTGGGCACCGGCACCGGGACGCTCCACCCCGCCGGCGGCCCGGGCTGCCAGCCGACCATCTCCCACGAGCGTTCGCCGGCGTTGCCGCCGTTGCCCGCGTCGGCGTAGTAGCCGGCGGCGACGATCCCCGCGAACCACGCCCAGTCGGGGTCGTCGTCCTGGTCGTGGCCGTCCACGACCTCACGGATCCGGTCGAGCCAGTCCGGACGCTCGTCGAGGACCGACGCCAGGAACTCGAGCGCGCCGGCCTCGGACGCCGACGGGTACTCGTCGGCGGGCACGACCCGGTCGACGAGGGACTGCAGTCGGACGCGGTTGCGGTGGAGGAACACCTGCTGCGTCGAGTCGTCGGGATCGGTCATCCGGGGTCCTGCTCCTGCCGTCGTGCGCTCCGCTGCGCCTGCCGTGACGTCATCGTCCACGGTGCAACGCTAGACCGACGACTCCGCTGCGGTCGGTCCCGGCGACGTCGTCTCGGTGGCGACCCAGTTCGCGAGCAGTTGCAGACCTTCGTGGGAGGGCGAGCCGGGCGCGGCCGAGAACGCGAGGAGGGTCAGGCCGGGGTTCGACGCCGGTTCCATCGATTCGAAGGTCAGGTCGAGGTCGCCGACGACCGGGTGGTGGACGATCTTCAGTCCGGTCCGGTGCTCCTTGACGTCGTGGGCGCCCCAGAGCCGGCGGAACAGGTCATTGCGGGTGGAGAGTTCCCCGACCAACCCACTGAGCGCCGTGTCGTACGGCGAGCGACCGGCCTCCGCCCGCAGGATCGCCACGATCTGTCGGGCGTCGGCTTCCCAGTGCCGGTAGAAGGTCTGCGCTCGCGGGTCGAGGAACACGTAGCGAGCCGCGTTGACGGTCGTCTGCGGGTGCGTGAACATCTCCGAGAACAGCGCACGACCGAGTGCGTTCGTGGCGACCGCGTCGAGGCGGCCGTTCTGGACGAAGACCGGGACGGTCGACATCGCGTCGATGGTCTGCTGCACGGTGGGGCGCACCTGCGTGGTGCGCGCGATCGGACGACGCGCCCTCGGTCGGTCGCCGTCGTTCGCCGTCCGGGCGAGGTCGAACAGGTGCCGGTGCTCGGCCTCGTCGAGTCGCAGGGCCCGTGCGATGCCGTCCAGGACGACGTCGGAGAACCCGGTCGCGTTGCCCCGTTCGAGCCGCTTGTAGTACTCGACGCTCATCCCGGCGAGGAGCGCGACCTCCTCACGTCGCAGCCCCGGAACCCGTCGACGGCCGCCGAAGTCCGGCAGCCCGACAGCCTGTGGCGTGAGCCGGGCCCGACGCGAGGTCAGGAACGCGCGGAGCTCGTCGCGGTTGTCCATGCCGACGACCATACGTCGCCGATCCGCGGCCAGAGGGTCAGCGTCAGTACCCCTACAGACGTGGCACCTCTCGACCGGTCGGCTCGGGTTTCACTGGAGGAGCAACAGCGCGACCGCGCAGCAGGAAGGCACCACCATGACTGACACGACCGTCTGGTTCATCACCGGAGCAGCCCGCGGGATGGGCGTCGACATCGCCCAGGCCGCACTCGACGCCGGCCACCGCGTCGTCGCCACCGCCCGTGACGCGGCCCGCGTCACCGAGGCACTCGGTGAGCACGACGACCTCCTCCCGCTCTCGCTCGACATCACCGACCCGGCAGCCGCGAACGACGCAGCCGCCGCCGCGGTCGAGCGGTTCGGCAGCATCGACGTCCTCGTGAACAACGCCGGCATGTTCTACGCCGGCTACTTCGAGGAGATCAGTGACGAGCAGTACCGCCAGCAGATGGAGGTCAACTTCTTCGGCCCCCTCACCGTCACGCGCGCGATCCTGCCCGTGATGCGGCAGCAGCGCAGCGGCCGCGTGATCACGATCACCTCCACCGCTGGACTCGTCGGGGTCGACTTCTGCTCCGCCTACTCGTCGTCGAAGTTCGCGCTCGAAGGGTGGATGGAGACCCTCCGCACCGACGTCGAACCGTTCGGCATCACCACGACGATCGTCGAGCCGGGCTTCTTCCGCACCGAGCTCCTGGTCGAAGGGTCCTCGACCATCTGGCCGGCACTGTCCATCGACGACTACGCCGCACGCACGACCGAGACCATCGCCGCCTGGAAGCGCATGAACGGCACCCAAGGCGGCGATCCGGCGAAGCTCGCCGCGGCACTGGTCCAGATCGCCGCGCTCCCCGAGCCCCCCGCACGCTTCCTCGCCGGAGCCGACGCGGTGCAGACCGCCGAGGCCAAGGCCGCGATGCTGGTCGAACAGGCCGACGCGCACCGCGAGCTGTCGTCGTCCATGGACCACGACGCGTGACCGGTCGTCCACGAAGGTCACCCTGTCAGGACATCCCTCCCGACCGCCATCGGTCGTAGCGTCGGACGCAGCGGGCACACGACCACCCGCCGAGAGAGGACGAACCCATGCCGCAGGAGATCCTGTCGAAGCAGCCCACCGCCAAGAACCCGCCGGAGCAGTTCGCCGGCGACGTGTGGGTCGACCCGATCGTCACCCCGCAGGACGGCGACCAGCGCGCGACACTCGCGCTCGTGAAGTTCGCCCCCGGTGCCCGCACCGCCTGGCACTCCCACGCCCGCGGCCAGTTCCTCCGCGTCACCCAGGGCGTGGCGCGCTTCGGGACCCGCGACGGGAAGGTCGTGACCGCGCGTCCCGGTGACACCGTGTACGTCTCACCGGGCGAGGAGCACTTCCACGCCTCCGCCGAGGGCACCTTCATGGAACACTTCGCGATGCTCGAGAGCGCCGACGACCCGTCGACCACGACCACCTGGCTCGAGCACGTCTCCGACGACGACCTCGCGGGCCGGTGAGCCGATGACGAACTGGGACGAGGACACCATCGCCGCGATCGCCGCGAGCGACGACCTCCACGTCAGCCCGTTCCGGGGGGACGGCACGACGTACGGCACGCCGACGTGGATCTGGTCCGTGGTCGTCGACGGCGAGCTGTACGCCCGCGCCTACAACGGTCGGCGCTCCCGGTGGTTCCGGGCCGCCGTCGAGCAGGGTGCCGGCAGGATCCGCGCCGCCGGGGCCGAGCACGAGGCAGCCTTCGAGGCCGTCGGCCCCGACCTGAACAGCCGCATCGACGCCGCCTACGAGGCGAAGTACGCCGGCAGCCCCTACCTGCCCCCGATGCTGCAGGACGGACCGACCTCGGCGACCGTCCGGATCAGTCCCCGTCCATGAGCACGAACCACGACGACGTCAGGGACTTCCTCGTCAGCCGGCGCGCCCGCGTCCGCCCCGAGCAGGTCGGCCTGCCCGCAGGAGCGAACCGGCGGGTCGCGGGCCTCCGCCGCGGCGAGGTGGCGATGCTCGCCGACGTGAGCGTCGAGTACTACTCCCGACTCGAGCGCGGCAGTCTCTCCGGGGTGTCCGAGGGCGTCCTGCACGCGATCGCCGGTGCGCTGCTCCTCGACGACGCCGAACGCGACCACCTGTTCGACCTCGCCCGTGC